>DATKAX010000396.1:0-2419 GCA_035514595.1 Burkholderiales bacterium | reverse complement strand
TTTCAAGTTAATCAGGTACCCCGCGGCGGTGCGCGAGGACTTCACCGACCCGGCGCTGCTCGGCTTCACCGGCGCGCTGCCGGTGGGCATGTTCCTGGTGGCGGGCGGGCTTGCGCCGTACGCGCCTGGCTTCGCCAGCCTGCTGTGGTGGGCCGGCTTCGTGCTGCTCACCGCGTTCCAGGTATGGGCGCTGAGCCGCTGGCTTTCGGGCAGCATCGAGCTCGCCCGGGTGAATGCCGGCTGGCTGATCGTGCTGGTGGGCGGCATCGTCGCGCCCGGCCCGGGGCTCGCGCTCGGGCTGGAAGCGCCCGCGCGCTTCGCCTTCGGCGTGTCCGCGGCCGCGGCGCCGCTGCTGATGGCGCTGCTCTTCTACCGCGCGGTGCTCGGCGCGCCGCTTCCCGCGCCGCTGCGCCCGAGCTGGTTCATCCTGCTGGTGCCGCCCTCGCTGATCTACGCCAACGGCATCGTCCTTTTCTCGCAGGCGTTGTTTCTCGAGAGCCTCTACTTCGCGGCCCTGGTGCTCGCCGCCGCGCTGCTCCTCAACGCGAGGACGCTGTGGAAATGGCCGTTCGGCGCGCCGTGGTGGGCCTTCACCTTCCCGCTCGACGCGCTGGCATACGCCGCCGCGCGCTACGCCCAGGACCACCCCGCCCCGCTGTGGCAGGCCCTGAGCGCCGCGACCCTCGCACTGGCGACGCTTTTCGTGGCGATGGTGCTGCTGAGATTCCTCGCTGCCATTCTTCGCAGCGGCGCATCGCGGCCGGCGTGAACTCGGCCTGCGGCTGGTTGCCGCCGATGATGAACATCAGCAGGTGCTCCTTGCCCGGCTCGTCGTACGTGACGTTCATGAAGCGCCGCGCCACGCCCACCGGAAACGAGATCACGTCGTAGGGATCCAGGTCGACGAACTGCGTCGCGTCGCCCTCGTTCCACTCGCAGCGCCAGCGCCCGGTCATGGCGATGAAGGTCTCGTTGGTGTCGTGGTTGTGCATCAGCGGGCCCCTGCCGGGCTTCGCCTTGCAGTAGCCGAGGTTGAAGCCCTCCGCGATCGAGATCGCCGGCATCGAGGAGGCGTCCTGGCCCACGGGAGAGCCGGCGGCCGGGTTGTCGGTGTCGGGGGGCTGGAATCCGATGACGGCATAGAGCTTGCGGCGGCACTCGGGCAGCTGGCTGTCCGGCAGGCCGCCGTCCGAGCCCTTCAGCTTCTTGAAGCGCGCGACGCGCTTCATCATCTCGTCGCGCGACCAGGTGCGGATGCTCTTCCACTCGTCCATGGGGATCCTCCTCGTGCCCCAAGTCTACCGCCGCGCGCTCTCCTCGAGCTCGACGCCGATCGAAACCAGGCTGGTGACGCGCCGCTCCAGGTCTTCCTCGATCTTGCGCGTCTCGGTGAGGTCCTGGAGCAGGATCACCGCGCCGACGATGCTCCCGTCCAGCCCGCGCAGCGGCGAGGCGGAGGCGAGGATGGTCTTGGTCGAGCCGTCGAAGCAGCGGATCGAGACCGTTTCGCTGTGCGAGACCTCGCCCAGGTACAGGGCGCGCGCGAGCGGGCCGTGCCGGTCCTTGAGCACCCGCCCGCCGGCGTCCCACCAGCCGAGGATCTCGCCGTAGGAGTCCCAGCGCGCCGGCTCCACCGACTTGAGGATCGCCGAGACTTCGTCGGTGGTCTGGCAGATCCGGCCCTGGGCGTCGGCGATGAGCACGCCCACCGGAAGGCTTTCGAGCACCGCGGAGAGCTTGCGCCCGACCCGGAGCAGCTCCTCGGACTCGCGCACGTGGCGCTCGCGCTGCCTCAGGATGTCCGCCTTCTGCCGGAACGAGGCGTACAGCGCGACCTTCATGCGCAGGATGTCGGGGTCGAAGGGCTTGCCGAAGTAGTCGATCCCGCCCGCCGCGTAACCCTGCTTGATGTGCGGGTCTTCCTTGTACACCGCGGTGATGAAGATGATCGGCAGGTCCTCGCAGCCCCGGATGCGCTTGATCTGCGCGGCGGCGGCGAAGCCGTCCATTACCGGCATCTGCACGTCCATGAGCACCACGTCGATGTCGCTGCGCGCCTCGCACAGCGCGATCGCCTCGGGGCCGGAGGCGGCAAAAATGACATTGTGCTCCTCGCCGAGCACCGCCTCCAGGGCGATGAAGTTCGCCCGCTTGTCGTCGACCACCAGAACGTTGGATTTCCGCAGCATCCTACCCCCGCGCAGTTGCTCTACAGGGGTCGAGCAATAAGGATGCCTATCGCCTGCGCTTCAGGCTGGCCATCGACTCCAGCACGGCGCACACCGAGGCGGTGTCCTGGGCGGCGAAGCCCTGCGCCATGGCGGCGTTGTAGATCGCCGCGGAAGCGTTGAACAGCGGCGTCGGCACGCCGTGGGCGGCGGCGAACTCGCCGATGATCTTCATGTCCTTCTGCCACACC
>DATKAX010000395.1:0-35657 GCA_035514595.1 Burkholderiales bacterium | reverse complement strand
GTGTATATCGGACGAGGCCAGACGCATCTGATCATCCGCAGAAGCTGGTTCTTGAGCAGCACCGCGGAAGGCCACGAGATCAAGAGCCGGGCTGCACGCAACACCATCGAGCATAGCGTCATCGCTTCGCTCGATGGCGTCGACAGCCGCCTGATCGATCTGCCCGAAGGCGGCGTCAACGTCATCCGCCGCAACGTGCTCGCGAAGGGTCCGGCGAGCTCCAATCAGGACCTCATCGGCGTAGGGATGGAAGGCAAGCGCTTCCTGCATCCGGACAGCTCGACGGTGATCGAAGACAACGTCATCCTCCTCGAGCGTCGGGGTGCCAACGTGCTTTCTCACCACCGCTACGTGCCGGCGCCCCGCATAGAGCGCAACAAGGTCATCGGCCGGGAGCGGCCGGACGGCAACAATACCTGGTTTCGCGACCGTGCCGCCGCGGGGCTCGACCGCTACCCTGCCCTGCCCCAACCCTACTAGTTAGGCGCTGGAAGAGCGCTGCCGCAACCACTGCTCGAGCATCATCAGCACCCAAATCATCGTTCCGTAATAGCCGACGTGGCTTTGGATGTGGGTGGAGGTCAGCTCGTCGATGAATTCCGGGCGCACGATGCCGCGCTTCTTCAGGTCCGCCAGGCTGTCGGTCGCGATCTGCTGCAGCGGCTTGTGCGTGCGCAGCCAGGGGCCGAAGGGCAGGCCGAAACCGTGCTTGCTCTTGGTGATGATCTCGTCCGGCAGGAAGCCACGCAGCGCTTCCTTGAAGAAGTAGCGCAGGCGCGTGCGCTTCAGCTTCAGTGAAGGCGCAAGCCGCGCCGAGAAGGCCACCAGCGCGTCGCTCAGCAACGGAAATCGCACGTCGATGCGCGCCAGCTCGCACGAGCGCAGTACTTTCGGCAGATCGTTGTCGGCGAGGGTGAACTTCAAATCCAGCGCCAGCATGCGGTTGATGAGCGACTGAGCCTGGGCGGCGTGGTAGGCGCGCTCGACCTGCGCCAGCGGCAGCTCGCAGTCGATGCCCTCGAGGAACCCGCGGCTGAACACCGCCCGTGGACCGAGCCGCTCCAGCAGGTTGTAGTTGTCGTAGCGCGCCGGCATCGGATGCGAGGCGTGCCGGATGTAGCGTTGCGCTTTACCCAGGATGCCGAGGGAAGGCAGAGCATTCACGGCGGGCTCGATCAGTCCCTTGCGTACGCCCGCGGGAAGATCGCTGTAGAGCGAATAGAGATACTGCGTGGCATAGCGCGCATTGCCGCCGAAAAGCTCGTCGCCGCCATCGCCCGCGAGGAGCGTCTCCACGCCGTCGTCCTTCGCCAGCTTCGCGCAGTAATAGGTCGGCACGGCGGAGGAGTTGCCGAACGGCTGATCGTGGGCGGCCGCAATCGCCGGGATGGCGCTCACCACGTCGTCGGGCGTCACGTAATACTCGTGGTGCCGGATAGCGAAATGCCGCGCGGCGATGCGTGCATAGCGCATCTCGTCGTACCCCTGGGCTTCGAAGCCGATGGAATAGGTCCGCGCGGGCTCCCCCGTGACCTCGCCCAGGAGGCCGGCTATGGTCGAGCTGTCGGTCCCTCCGCTCAGGAAAGTGCCGACCTTCCCGCCGCCGCTGGCTTCGCGTACCGAGTCGCGCAGCGTGCCCAGGAACTCGCGCTTTAGCCGGTCGAATGGAGCCGGTGCGCCCTCCTCGAACCGCATTTCCCAATAGCGCGCGGTGCTGATCCTGCCGCCTGCATAACGCAGCAGCTCGCCCGGCAGGAGGCGCTGCTGCCCGCGGTAGATGGTTCCAGGAGCTGGAACCATGTGGAAGTAGACGTAGTTGTAGACGCCTTGCAGGTCGAGTTGCGACTCGACCGCGGGATGGCGATTGACGGCGTGCGCGCTGCTGCCGAAGACCAAGGAACCCGCGCAGAGAGAGTAGGTGATCGAACGGATTCCCATGCGGTCGACGGCGAGCAGCGCCTCGTCGCGCTGCTCGTCCAGCACCGCGAGCGCGAAATCGCCGCGCAACAGCTTGACGGCGTCGCTGCCATGCGCCGCATAGGCCTGCGCCAAGGCTGCAGCCAGGCTTTCGCGACCCGCAAGCTCCGCGAGCCGGGTATCCGTGAAAGCAGCGTGCCCGCAGATGACGGCGAGCAGCGGCCCGTTCCGAGAGAGGCTTGCGTCGCTGGCGGACACGGCCGCCGTGGCGGCCACCAGGACGCCCGCTGGCGCGCCGCAGCTCGCAGCCATGCGCTCGATGGTGGCCCGCGGCTCGGCCGCGGCCGTTCCGCCGATGAACCCGCACAGGGCCGGCCTCATGCGGCTGCGCGCAGCAGCTTTTTGACGCGCGCCTTGAGCCCCAAGCGCTCGAGCATCGTGGCGGCCCTGCCGGAAAGCGAATCGGTGAAGGCATGCAGACGCAGCAGCAGGCGATTACGCAGGGTCGGCCGGAAGTAAAAGATGTTCGCGCACAGCACTTGGTGTGTGGCGAAAAGCTGCTTGTGCTGCGACTCGCCTTCGGTGAAATCGAACATCCGGCAGCCGCCCTGCGACATCAGCCTCTCGAGCACCACATACTGCAGCACGGTTCCCGGGGAGAGATGCTGGGCATCCGGATCGTAGCCTACGTACTCATAGAACAGCGTGCCCTCGGCAATGGGGCAGAAGATATAAGCGATCGGCTTTCCGTGCAGATACAGGATGTAGCCCCTCGCCTTGCCGCTTGCCGCCGCCTCGCAGGCACCCTGCAGGAACTGCGCACTCTCGGGCAGCCCTTCGTCGAGCAAGCGCTCCTGGTAGGTCTTGCGCGAAACCTCGCGTGCCTGCCTATGGAACTCGGGCATCTCGTCGGCATCCTTGAACTCGCGCCAGTCGATCGCGCCGCCCGAAGCGGCGGCGAATTTCCGTACCTTGCGCAGCAGGGTCGAGCGCGACTTGGCCGAGAATCCCTTGAGGTAGGCGTCGAACGGCTGCTGCAGGTCGGTGTAATACCGAGGGTACTGGGCTGGAACGTAGCGGATGGCATCCGGCAATCGCGAAAGCAGCGGCAGCGGCTCGCCGATCGGATGCGAGCGCATCATCGCGACCTCGATGCCGGAGGCGAAGCGCTCGAAGGGCGGGCGCGGCTGCAGGGGATCGGTGCCGAGCCTGGTGAAGTGCGCCCGCAGCGCCAGGCAGCGAAACGGCACCGACACGACGCTAAGCTCGCCGATGCGGAACTTGAGCGCCGTGCTGGTCTCGGTCCATTCGAAGCTCAGAGAATTCTCCCCGCGAGCTGTTCGGCCATGCGCCATGCCGTGCGGTGCAGGCCGGTGGCGGACGGCAAAAGCCGGCCCGAGCTCGGAATGGCGGCGGGGTCGATCTCGGAAAATGCAGTGGTGCGGAACTTGTCGGTGTTCCGGGCCAGGAATTCGCACAGCCTGCGAAAGCGGCGCACCACGATGGCTGCCGGCCCCGCCGGAACGGTGAAATTCCTGCGCTCGCCGAGCAGCTCCGAGCCGTGCAACAGGATCACGAACGCGTACCACCCGGCCCGCCATGCGCCGAGCAGCGCCTCGGTTAGCTCGCCATAGGAGCAGGCCCCAAGCTGCGCGTGCCGGTAGTGCCCCGGATAGTCGCTGAACACGGACATCGGGAACTCGTGCACGCCCTCCAAGAGCCGGGGCTGCGTCAGGAGCTCGCCGGTCTCCAGGCCGCAGGAGATGCCCAGGAAGCAGGCGTTGTGGCTGGAGTCGAACCGGATGCGGTTGGCTGCCAGCGCGCGCAGGGTGTCGAAGTTCGCGCCAAAGCTCCCGGCCCGGAACGCGCACGGAGCTCCTGCGCCGGCTTGCCGAAGGTTGGCGGCGGCGCGCGCGATGATTGCGGTCTGCTCGGCGAGCGAAAACTGCCGCAGGTACTGACGGAACCGCGCCGGAAGCTCCGGATCGCGCAGCTCGCTCAGCCACTCGGTATGGCAATGCAGCTGCACCTCCTGTCCGTAGCTGCCGATCAGGGCCACGATGTCCTTTAGCACCTTCGAGCCGGTCACGCCGGCGGATAGCGACTCGACGAAGAAAGTCGCTTTGAGCCCATGTTGCTTCAGACAGTCCAGCTGGAACGGCAGCCCGAACGAGCCCTTGCCGGTGTTGCCTTCGATGTAGAAGCCGATTTCCGCTGAGAAGTCGGTGTGCGCGGCCGCCAGCGGCACGGTAGGCCAGCCGTCCGAGAACGGCCAGATTTCCGTATCCACGCTCAAGAATACCTTCATTGTCGGCCGTAGGAAGGGGATTAGTCAGAAAGCACTATTCTTGGTCCTGGTGATACCCGGCGGCTGTGCTGGCTCGTCCATGCGCCGGAGATCGGTTCCGAGGTAGACTGTCCGTCCGGGGAGAGTCGCAAAAGCGCCGTGACGTAACGCTCGGCCATCCATTTGTGGATTTTTCCCGATCTTGTCAGCATAGCCCGGCGTGGCACATCCTCTTTTCAAACGGGCGCTTCACCTGCTTTTTGGAGACTACCAGTATTGGAAGATTTTTTGCATCGACTTGCCTCAGCCAGGCGCAGAGCTGGCACCGGGGATCTCGATCAAGCCAGTCGACTTCGAGACGCTCGGCGCACTGGAGAAGGACGATGGCTTCAGGGAGCGCATGTCATTCGGCGGCGAGGACGCCCAGGGGTTTGGGCTGTACGTCGACGGTGAACTGGCAGCCATGCAGTGGTACTGGTGGGGGGCGAGGTATGAAGCGGAACGTCGAGGCCGTAGCTGGCGGCTTCCATCGGACGCGGCGAAATCGGTCGGCCTGTATACGCTGCCGCACCACCGCGGAAAAGGCTATGCGGTCATGCTTAAGCGCCAGTCGGTCCATCTGATGTCCAGGCGGGGGTTCGGCCGCCTCTATTCCCGTGTATGGCATAGCCACAAAAGCTCGATACGGGTGCAGGAGAAGGCGGGGTGGAAGCTTGCCGGATCGTACATAGAGATCCGCCCATTTGGAAAGCTCTTCAAAGCACGGCTTCCAACATTCTCCTGAGCCGCGCAAAGAGGCCCAAACGGGTCGTCGTCCTGTCCAGCGGCCCGCCCATCTCGCTGAAGGTCCTGTATTGCCTGCATAAGCTCGACATCGAGGCCGACGTCATTGACCTCCTGAGAACAAGCATCGCCAAATACTCACGCTACCGAAGGCAATACGCCCAGTTCCGTCTGGACGGTGCCGATGACGAAGGCGCCCAGCTCAGTCGACAGCTTGGCGCCTATATCCTGCAGAACGGCATTGACGCCGTGGTCGGCGTGGACGTCTTTGCATCCGGCATGCTGCATGCGGTAAGAGACCGAATACCGCAAGTCATCCTCTTTCCGGTGAGCAGCGCAGCGACGCTTGAAATGCTCGACGACAAGTGGCAGTTCCAGCAATTCATGGTCGAAAATCAGATTCCGTGTCCGCGGTCGATTCTTCTTCGGAGCGTGCAGGAACTGAGCTCCATGAAGAGCCTCGGACTGGCGTTCCCCGTTGTGGTTAAACCGCTTCGCGGCGAGTCGGGCCATGGCATCGTGCATGCAGATAGCATTGCCGGCATCAGAAGGCACCTCGAAAGCGGCTCCATGTACGCCCGGCTTCCTCTGTTAATACAAGAGTTCGCTTCCGGCTTCGACGCCGATCTGAGCATCCTCGCCAGGGCCGGTACTGTCGCTTCCCATGTTCTGCACTCGCGTCTAGGAGGATGTTCCCTCAGGTTCATCAAGAACGATGCTGTGCTGGATATCGGGAAGCGAATCGCCAGAGCGGCGAACTACACCGGCGTGGCAAATATCGATGTCCGTATCGATGAAACTACCGGGCGCGTGTGCGTACTGGAATGCAACCCGAGGTTTTGGTATACCTTGCAAGCGTCCCTTTGGCGCGGACTCAACTTCGTGGAGGCGGGGTTGGCGCTCGCGCAAGGCGATTCGGAACCGCGCGAGGCACCCGTCGGCGGCACCTACCATCTGCACGGCTGCCTGCTGAAGAAGATCCTCTGGAATCCCGCAAACTGGCGCGACGTCAGCCTCTATAACGTCAAAGGCCTGCTGCAGGCTCTGACCGACCCCTTGCCATTCATACACGATCGCCTTGCTCGGCGGATTCCGGCGCCCGCGGCTCCCAACTGAGGGTCGACCAGCCTTTCCATTTGCCCGGACGGGCGCGCACGAAGGTCTCAAGCAATGCGACATGGCGCTCGGCCATCCGGCGCATGAGCGCCTCGCGATCCATCCCGGCATGGTCGGAATTCAGGTCTGGCCCGCAATGTACTGCATACCCGCCGGTCTCATCCGGCACGGTGAAAACGGGAATCAGTGCGGCGGCAGTATCGAGCGCCAGCCGCGGCGCTCCCGTTGCCAGGCGGATCGTCCCCCCCAGCAGCGGCAGCCGGATCACCTTTCTGCCCGAGCCGATCGCCGTTATCGTCACCACGCCGTTGTCCCGCAACACCTGCTTGAGGACGTCGAGCGCGGGCTGCGCTTGTCCGTAAGACACCAGGACCCGCCGCTCGAGATAGCGATTCTCGGCGCGCAGCCGTACCCAATTCAGAAATCGGGTGCCCACCCAGCTCGCGGAGAACGGATGCCTGAGATGGCTCAGGTGGCTCGGCGGGTAACCGGCGAGCGAGAGCGCGCGCTTGGTCACGACATCGCTGTGCGCGAACCGGCTTACCCACAGCAGCGCCCCGCGGCCTTGCCGGCGCGCCTCCACCAGAGACGCCGAGCCGCGCAGCACGATCGGCCGGCGCCATCCTCCGGGGAGGATTTCGCGGATCGCTTCGATGTTCTCCTCGTACTCGGCGGCAGTCACCTGCAGCTCGAGCTCGGCTGGATCGGCACTCACGTACTGCTTGCAGGCGTAGGCGAGCCTTTCGTGTTTCGAGCCTCGCAATCGCAAATGTACGCGAGCAAGCATGCGAGCAATCGCCCTCCAATGGCGCTGCGGCGTCACTGCCCCGAGCGCGCAGCAGAGCAGCTTTCCCGCGGTGAACAAATCACCCAGCTGGACCCAGCCCTCGAACTCCGCCGGGGCGGTTTGAATGATTGTCGCGGTGGCAGGCGGCTTCACCAAGCTCGCTCGGCGATTCACGAGTTTTCAGAGCCCCAGCCAGCGCGCGATGATGTTGCGCTGCATCTCGCTGGTGCCGGAATAGAGGGTGCTTCCGATTGCGTCGCGCAGCGCGCGTTCGATCTCGTACTCCGTCATGAAGCCGTAGCCGCCGTGCACCTGCACGGTCGAGAGCGCCGCCTGCACCAGCGATTCACTGACGAACAGCTTGGCCATGGCCGCGTCCAAGGATGCATTGCGGGCGTGTCCAAGACGCCAGGCTGCGCGGTAAGTCAGCAGCCGGGCCGCCTCGAGCTGCACTTTCATGTCCGCAATGCGGTGCGCCACCGCCTGAAACTTGCCGATAACCTGCTTGAACTGCGACCGGGTCCTGGCGTACGAAATCGCCGTCTCGAGCAGACGCTCCATGGTCCCTACGTGGCTCGCGAAAAGGCAGATGCGCTCCCAGTCCATCGAGGTGCCGAATATCGAGGAGCCGGCACCGACTCCCGTGAGCACCGCCTCCGCCGGCACATGGACATCCGTGAATACCAGCTCGCCGATCGGCGAGCTGCGCAATCCCATCTTCTCGAACTTCTTGCTCGCAGAAAACCCGGGGGTCGTGGTTTCGACCAGGAATGCCGTCACGCCGCCGTGGTAGCCCTTCTGGGCGTCGGTCAGGGCGAATACGATGACCAGGTCGGCTACGGGCCCGTTGGAGATGAAGGTCTTGGTGCCGTTGATGCGATAGCCGGTTGCGTCGCGCTCCGCCTTGGTGCGCAGCGCGAACGCGTCGGACCCCGAGCCCGGCTCGGTGATCGCATGCACCCCGACCAGCGTGCCGTCGCACAGGCCCGGAAGATAGCGGCGCTTTTGCTCTTCGCTTCCGTGCTGCCACAGCGGCACCACGCAGGAAAGCAGATGGGCGCACAGGGAAAACACCAATCCGCCGTCATGGCAACCGTACCCCAGGGCCTCCAGCGCCATGGCGCAGGTCAGGGGGTCGACGCCGCTGCCGCCGTACTGTTCCGGAACCGGAAGGCCCTGGATGCCGATCTCGCCGCACTTGCGCCACAGCTCGCGCGAGAAGACCTGCTCGCGGTCGCGCTGGGCTGCGCCTTCGTTCAGCGCAGCGCGCGCGAAGCGCACGATGTTGTCGCGCAGGAGGCGCTGCTCCTCGGTCAACGAAAAATCCACCGCGCTACCCGCTCAGGACTTCATTGCCGAGCTTCGAGGCAACCAGGCAGCGCATGGCAGCGATGAGAGGCGTCGGACCCTGATAGTAGTGCTTTGCTCTTATGCCCTCCTCGCGCTCGACATGGAACTCGACTCCGGCATGCCACGCGTCGAGATCCGGATAGCGCCAGACACTGATTGCCTCGCCCTCCATGAGCGGGCCGCCGTCGGCCCAGTTGGCCGAGGGTCGGTAATGGGTGCCGCCGATCATGCAAATGCCGTCGACCATTCGAGGGTTTGGCATGCCTGCGGCTTTCGCGGTCCAGAAATCCAGCAGCGCTCCTGCGAGATCGTGTACTTTCATCAGGCAGCTCCGGTCTTGGCCTAGGCCAACTCCTTCAGGCGCTGATAGTCGGTCTTGTCGGTGGAGGTCTTGGGAAGCATTTCGTGCCAGGAAAAGACGTCCGGAATCATGTAGAGCGGCAGGTGCTCGGTGCAGAAACGCTTCAGCTCTATGAGCGAGGGACGTTTCGGCTCGCGGCAGCTCACAAACGCGGTGAGCTTCACCCCCAGCGCTGCGTCGGCCGTGGCGACGACCGCGGCTTCCTTGATCAGCGGGTTGCGGTACAGCGCCGCCTCGATCTCGCCCAGCTCGACGCGGTAGCCGCGGCGCTTGACCATCCGGTCACGCCGCCCGAGGTAGGTGTAATTGCCGTCTTCGGCTTCGATGACGATGTCGCCGGTCTTGTACCAGCGCAGGCCCGCGCCATCGGTCAGAAACGCCCGCGCCGTCTGCTCGGGCAAGGCCCAATATCCCTGCATGACGCCGCGTCCGCTGACGCACAGCTCGCCTTCTCGCCCGGCCGCGACGTCCAGTCCGTCGGAATCGACCACCCGGCAGCGAAGATGCGAGCAGGTCCTGCCGATGGGATACGGCGCTACCCGGTCTTCCGGTACAGGGAGCTTCACCTCGTAGAACGTACAGACGTTCGTTTCGGTGGGGCCGTACAGGTTGAAGTAGCGTGGCCTGGCAAGCTGGCTGCATAACGCGCGCAGGTGCTTGACGGCGAACACCTCGCCGGCGAAGAGCACCAGGCGCAGCGCGCAGTAGTCGTGCATCTGGAGCTTTCCATACTGCGCGAGCAGCGCGAGGATCGAAGGCGCGGAATACCAGACGGAGATCCGCTGTTCAGCGATCAGCGCCGCCACGCCCTCCGGTTTCTTCCCGATGTCCTCCCCGATGAGCACTAGGGTCGCGCCGTGCTTGAGCGCGACGTGGATATCGAGGATGGAGAGGTCGAAGTGGAACGGCGCGTGGGAGGAGAATCGATCGCTCGTTTGCGGTTCGAAGACCTCGGTGCACCAGTCGACGTAGCTGGTCCCGTTCTCGTGCGAGAGCATTACCCCCTTGGGCTTTCCGGTCGAGCCGGACGTGTAGAGGATGTACGCAAGGTCATGCGGCGCCGACCTGGCGTTCTCTGTCGAGGGAGCGCGACTCCGGCCATCCGCTTCATCCAGCGCCATGCGCAGCCCGGTGCCGATGCCGGCTTCGCGGAGCAGGAGACAGGCCGGCGTTGCGCCCAATGCCTGCAGCTCCGTACGCAGCTTTGGCTCAAACTGGCTTTCCATTACAACCGCCTTGACGCCACAGTTGTGCAGGATGTACGCGTTTCTCGCCGCCGGCGCACCGGGGTCTACGGGCACATACGCGGCGCCGATCTTCAGGATGCCGTAGATCGCCGCCACGGCATCGATCGACTTGCGCAGGCAGATTCCGACACGATCGCCGGGACGCACGCCGAGCGCGCCGAGCCGGTCGCGCAGCCGATCGGCGAGCAGCGCGAGCTCGCCATAGGTGATCGCCCCCTGGCCGGGCTGGACCACGGCGGTTTGTTCCGGCCAGCGGCGCGCGGCATCGATGAAGTATGCGTGCAACGCGTTGGAGGTCTTCATGCCGGATCTCGCAGCCGCTTGGCGCATACCAGCCTGACGATATCCGCGGTGGTATCCATGTGCTCCGGATCCACCTCGTGGGCTTCGAACGTGACCCCGTAGCGCTCCTCGATGAACAACACCAGCTTGAGGGTGGCGATGGAGTCGAGCACGCCCCCGGTGATGAGCGGCGTGTCGTCTTTCAGCTCGTCCGGATCCTCGCCCGGCAGGAATTCGGACAGGATGAACGCCTTGACCGCCTGATTTATGTCGTCGGACATGGAAGGTTTTCCTATCGTGCGGTTTTGCTGCTCGGCAAAAGAACGTCGCGCTTCGCATGGAACTCGTGGTAGAGCCGCGCAGCGATCAGCTCGTGACCGCGCTGGTTCGGGTGGTGATCCCATTCCGCCAGGCGAATCGAAGCAACATCCACTCCTTTGTAAATGTCGCCCAGATCCACCATGACGAAGCCCGCCGCCTGCGCGATCCGCAGCATCTCCGGCGTCTCCTCCTGCCAGCGTCCTTGCCTGACTTGCGGCAGGAAGATCCACACCGGGACGATGCCGCGGCTGCGGCACTGCTCGGCGATCCCCTGGTACACCGCGGTCAGGATCTCCGCATGAAAAGGCGCGATGCGCCTGAGCGCGGTCGCCTCGTCCATCCCGGGGTCGAGCACCGCCTTGGCGACCACTGCCTGCAACGCGGGGTAGGGGATTTCGATGCGCTTCTTGACCACCTCCACGAGGTAGCGGGCGGCCCGCGAGGACTCGCGCCCGGTGGCAACGTAGAACACCGCGGTCGGATCGAAAGCGAGCGCCTTGTCGAGCGCCGCGAGCTGCTGCGGCGGCTGATAGCCCGGCACGCCGAAGTTCAGGATCTCGTACTTGGCGAATGGGGTGCCGTTGCTCTCCCGGTTCAGCCGGCTCTCGAGCAGCGCTTCGAACGTTTCTCCGTCACCCACGCCCCAGCCCATGACGTTCGAGGGACCGAGCAGGGCGACGCGGTAGGTATCGGCCGGACGCTGGAGCTCATAGTCCTGATCCCGCATGCCCCAGCGGTTCGTGCTGATAATGCCGTAATTCGTGGATGAAACGAACGCTGGAATCAGCTCGACCTGAACGAAGCCGTCGACGTGTCGCTTCAGCCCTCCGCCCTCGATGTCCAGCCAGTTCGCCGGCCGCTTCGAGTACACCTCCCAGAGCTGAGAGTTGAAGCGATTCACCTGCAGCAGGTTCTCGTAGTAGCCGCGCTCGAGCGCCGCCGTGTCCAGCCGGCTGAGGCGCCCCGAGCGCAGCGGCTGGATGACGGAGGCAACGGTCGGCCCGAAGTGCGTATAGACGCTTTCGATCCCGAGCACGAGCAGGATCAGCAGCGACGCGACGGTGATGGCCAGTCCCCGCAATCTCGCGGGTTTGCGCTTTCCGGGCTTCGGTTCACCGCCGGCTGCGGCGCGGCCGCCGGAGAGGCCTCCGACGAGCACGGCGGCCAGGATCACCGGTACGATCCCTACATCGTTGGCGAAGTTCTCGCCCACGACCTTCCATAGCGAGAACCATTCGAAGATCGACTCCGAGGTCCAGAAAGACCACAGCACGCAAATGAAACAGAACATCCCGGCGATCTTCAGCGTAAGGGTGGAGAAGCCGCGCCAGGAGGGCGCCTTGCCGAGCGCGCGCTGCCTGCCGCGCTTCGCCTCCCAAAGCGAATTGACGACAACCAGTACGCCCAGCACCGTCCAGAACAGAATGTCCTGCCAGACAAAAAGAAGCGTGCCGCGCAGCCAGAACCATTGATAGGCGTGCAGCAGCCACGTCATGAGGAACACGAACAACGTGGCGAGCACGAGCGCTGTAGTGTTCCCGAACCGGCGCAGCCTGAAGTAGGCCGGGTAGTAGAACACCTTCAGCATGAAGTCCTTCCAGTAGATGTTTATCCGCCGCCAGAAGTCGGTGAAGCTCGACGCGAGCAGGTAGCGGTGATGCGTTTCCGGAAGGCGGAAGCCGAACAGATAAAGCATGCCCACGATCAGGTGGAACGTCCCCGACACGCGCAGATACAGCAGGAAGTTCGAGACGAGGTACTGGGCGAGATCGCCGGGACCATGCACCTCGGCGGGCGAGAGGCTGAAGTAGTAGTAGACGATTCGGTAGAGGATGAGATGCACGATCCCACGCACCATCCAATCGATGCCCACCTGATAGATCCGGTACGCATCGTCGTCGAAGTAATTGCGGCGAAAGGTCTTGTAATCGACGACCGGGAACAGCGGAAAACAGACGTTCGGCAGCATGAAGAAGTACGACAGAGCTCGCGTCGGCGACACGGGGGCGGTGTCGTGGCGCAAGTCATACAGGTAGACGATCAGCCGGAACATGAACATCGAACCGAGAATCGGCCAGATCGCCTCGGACCAAGGGGCGGGCAGCCACTGCGCCCGCTGCGCGGCTAGAACCGCGACCACGAAGAGCAGCAAGGCGACGCGCGCCGCAAAGGAAAGCGGCAGATGACAAATCGCGATCAGGAGCAGCCCGAGCACGATGAGGGTGACGCCATGGAATACGCCCAGGACCAGCAGGATGCCCGCGAGGGAGAGTCCCAGAAAAAATGGCAGGCGATAGCGCAGCGGAAGAAACGCGTGGATGGCGAACCCGGCGACCGTAAGCAGCCATAGGCGCAGGAAGCCGGCGTTTTCGATCTGGAACTGGCGGAATACCAGCGTGAGAAGCGCGAGCTGAACAAGGACGCCGAGAAACCCGGCAGCACTTATTTTTCCGTGCCCCGCCAGCTGGCCAATCGAAGCGGGGTTGATCTCCCGTGGCAAAACGGCAGCCATGTGCCCTTCCCCCTGTGTTTGCCCGAGCGTACACCCGACGGTAAGGCCATGCAGACGCCGCAGATGCAATGGCTACTTTGGACTAATGCCGAAGCGGCCAGGCTAGCATGTGAAGGGGAGGGACGACGGCGATGCCCGTCTTCGAAGAAAACGAGAGCCGGAAGAACGACCTGTGGTCGGTATTGTCCGAGCTGGCGGCGCGCTTGGGCGAGCAGGACGCGCTCCTCGCCCCGAATCGCGCTCCCCTTAGCTTTGCCGGCCTCAGAAGCCGCGTCGCGGCGGCCAAGGAAGACCTGAATCGGCTGGGAATCGGCCGGGGTGAGCGGGTCGCCATCGCGCTGCCCAATGGGCCGGAGATGGCGGTTTGTCTGCTCGGCGGCATCGCTTGCACGATCGCCGCGCCGCTCGACCCGTCATGCACGAAGCAGGAGTTCCGTCATTATCTGGGCAGGCTTCGCCCCAAGGCGCTGATCCTTCCCGCCGCGTCCGTGACGCCCGCGCGCGAGGTAGCCGAAGAGCTCGGCGTGCGCACCATCGAGCTCGTTGCGGATCTCTCCGCAGCCGCGGGGACCTTCACGCTCACCGCAGCCGGCGCGGCGCCTTGCCCCGATGCAAGCTGGAATGTGGCAGAGGATGTGGGAATCATCCTGCTCACGTCCGGCACCACCGCGCGCCAGAAGCTCGTGCCCCTGAAGCCGCGCAACCTCGTGGCTTATGCGCGGGGCATCAATGCGATTTTCAGGCTCGGGCCGGGCGATCGCTCGCTTCTCCTCATGCCCTTGTTCCACGGCGCCGGGCTGAAATCTTCCTTTCTGATTCCGCTGCTCAACGGCGCTGCGGTGGTCTGCTTGCCGCGCTTCGACGTCGCGTCGTTCTTCCGACACCTGGATCTTTTCCGCCCCACCTGGCTTACCGCGGGCTACGCGCTGCATCACGCGATTCTCGAGGGCGCCAGCGCCCATCGCGATGTCATCGGGCGCGCGCGGCTGCGCTTCATCAGGTCGGGCACCGGGAGATTGGATCCCGAGGTGAAGTCGGGCCTCGAGCGCACCTTCGGCGCCCCCGTCATCGAGCAATACTCGAGCTCCGAGACCGGGGTAATCACCTGCTCTCCGTTGCCGCCGGACCCCGGAAAGCCCGGCACGGTCGGTCGTCCCGTGATCAACGAAGTGTCGATCATGGCCCCGGACGGCACGATCCTGGGTAAAGGCGAGGAAGGCGAGATCGTCGTGCGCGGACCCAGTGTCTTCGCAGGCTACCTGGACGATCCGCAAGCCAACCGCGCGGCCTTCATCGACGGGTGGTACAGGACGGGAGACCTCGGAAGGCTGGATGTCGACGGCTTCCTCGCCATTACGGGGCGCACCAAGGACGTGATCAACCGCGGCGGAAAGAAGATCTCGCCGCGGGAAGTCGAGGCCGTATTGGCCGGTCATGGCGCGATCCGGGACATCAGGGTTTTCGGCGTTGCGCACCCCAGCCTCGGGCAGGAGGTCGTCGCGGCGGCGGTAGTGCGTGAAGGGACTTCGGTGAACGAGGCCGACCTCAAGGCGTTCGCCGCCGTACGGCTCGGGGATTTCAAGGTGCCGCGGCGCATCTTCTTCCGCGAGGCGTTTCCGCTGGGAGCGAGCAGGAAGCTCGACCTGCGCCGGCTGGTGCACGAATGCGAGCTGCTGCTGCAGGCCGAGCGTTCCGCGTCCGCGCTTGTGCCGGGTCGTCCCCTGTCCCCCACCGAAGAAGCGGTCCACGAGCTGTGGTGCCAGGCGCTCGGAAAGGAACGCGTCGGGGTCGATGAGGACTTCTTCCTTCTCGGCGGGGACTCCTTGAAAGCCGTCGAGCTTCTGCTGTCCATCGAACAGCGGCTCGACGTCGAGATCCCGCCCGGGGCGATGTACGGGGAAGGCGCGACCGTGTCAAGGCTGGCGGCGACAGTCGACCGGCTGCGCGCAAGGCCCGGTCTCGCCGGCCAGCCGGAGGCTGCATCGGCCGATGCAGCGCCTGCAGCGCGCTCCTCTCGCCGCGCGCGCGCCGCGTTGCATCCCCAAGACCTCGTCACCTTGGCCACGCTCTTCGCGCTGGCGCCCGTGGCCTGGTTGCTTCCCCGCCAGGCCTGGCCGATGGTTTGCCGCGCTCTGGCGAAAGCCCATGCCGCCCTTAAAGGCTTGCCGGCCAAAGGTCTGGACGAGGCGCTCGCGAGGCTGGAGGTTCCGCTGACACCTGCTGAAATGCAGCGGCAGTTCCTGTTCGGTGTTTACGAGGACATCATCATGACCCTGCGCGAGCATCTGCCGCTCGCCTGGCGTCCAGCGATCCGCTTGCACGGCACGGAGCACATCCGCGCCGCGCGCGCAGCCGGGCGAGGAGCCGTTCTCTGGTCCTGTCCGTCCCCTGGCGGCGGCTTGATTTCGAAGAAGGCGCTGAAAGCGGCCGGCGTCGACGTTGTCAATCTGCGAAGCGCCATCCACCCCTACTCCGGCAGCCGGTTCGGCATGCAACTGCTGAATCCGCTCAGAACCCAGGTCGAAGACCGCTACCTGGCCGACACGGTCACCCTGCGGGGTCCGGATGGGCTCGCCGCTTTCCAGGCGTTGCGCGCGCACCTGGAGGCCAACACGGTCATCAGCATCGCCGCCAACGGGTCCGAAGGGACACCGTTCGAGCTGCCGTTCCTGGGCGGAACGTTGAAGCTTTCACTCGGCGCGCCGACGCTCGCCGCGCTGCACGGTGCGCCATTGCTGCCGGTCTTTACCGCGGCGGACGGCGGTGGGGGGTTCGAGGTGGTTGTCGGACCACCCGTCGAAGCCAGGTCTGGCGGTTACGCCGGCGAGACCGCCCGGGAACTGGCGCGCGGCTACGTCGGGATTCTCGAAGCGCACCTGCGGCAGCATCCGGCCGATTGGCGCGGCTGGTTCATGAGCCACACCTGGAGCCCATCGGCCGTGGCTACCTGCGCCGCCGCCAGACCAGTCCGGCGTCACACCAGCACCTCCGCGGGTGCAGGATGACTGAGAAACGCGGTGGGGCTGGCGCTAAGACCGTAGGCGCCGGACTGGAACACGACGATGAGGTCCCCGACGTCGGCCTTTGCCATGTCCATATGGTCGGCAAGCAAGTCGAGCGGGGTGCACAGGGGGCCGACCACTGAAACGGTTTCGCGCTCGCTACCGCGTACGCGGTTGCCCACGACGACCGGGTAGTTCTTGCGGATCACCTGTCCGAAATTGCCCGAGGCGGCGAGGTGGTGGTGCAGGCCCCCGTCGGTGATCAGGAAAACATGGCCGCGCGATACTTTGCGGTCGATGACACGGCAGACGTAGATTCCTGCCTCGCCGACGAGAAAACGTCCTAGCTCCAGTACTGGCTGCGCCTGCGGCAGCCGGCGCCCCAGGACGCTCAACACCGTGGCGAGGTTGGCGCCCACCGTGCCGATATCGAGCGGTTCGTCTCCCGGGAAGTACGGGATGCCGAACCCGCCGCCCATGTTGAGCAGGCGCACCGGGGCAGGGGCGTGTTCGGCAAGGCGCACGGCCAGCTCCACCGTTTTCTGCTGCGCTTCCAGGATGGCGTCCGCGCGCAGGTTTTGCGCGCCGCTGAAGATGTGGAAGCCCTCGAAGTCGAGCGCCCGCTCGCCGATGCGGCGCAGCATCGCGGGAACGCGCTCCGCGTCGACGCCGAACGGCTTCGGCCCCCCGCCCATTTTCATGCCGGAGCTCTTCAGCTCGAAATCCGGATTGACCCGGACCGCGACGCGGGGTCTTGCGCCCGTGGCCCTGCCGAGCGCCGCCAGGCGCTCCATTTCGCCCTCGGATTCCAGGTTGACGAGAATCCCTGCCGCCAGCGCATCTGCCAGCTCGACATCGGTCTTGCCGGGCCCGGCAAAGCTGACATCGTCCCGCCCCATGCCGCTCGCCAGCGCGAGCTTCAGCTCTCCTGCGGAGGCGACGTCGAGGCCGTCTACCAGCTTGGCGAGATGCGCCACGACCGCCGGCATGGGATTCGCCTTTATCGCGTAGTGCAGATGCACGCGCGCCGGGAGCTTCTCGCGCAGCAGCGCCACGCGCCGGCTGATGAGGCCGCGGTCGTACGCGTAGAACGGCGTGCGGCCGATGCGACGCGCGAGCTCGACGACCGATAGGCCACCGACTTGGACGCAATCGTCCACGACCGCAAATGCCATCGGCGCGTGACCGGGGCGCGGTTGGTTCATGCGGCGTCCTCGAAAAGGCCCTGAAATTCGCCGGCGAGCAACTTGCGGTCGATCTTGCCGTTCGGATTGCGCGGCAGGCTGCCCTGGCGAACGATGATGCGCGCCGGCACCATGAATTGCGGCAAGCGCTGCCGGCACTGCAGGAGAATCGCGTCAGTCTCCAAAGGGCCATCCTGCGGCCTCGTTGCGACCACCACGATAGCCTGGCCGAGCACCGGATGGGCGATCCCCAGTGCTGCGGCTTCGCCGACCAGCCCCGTGGCATAGATCACTTCTTCCACCTCGGTCGGGCTGACGCGGTAGCCCGAAGTTTTGATCATTTCATCGCGCCGGCTGATGAAATAGAGAAAGCCTTCCTCGTCCCTGCGCACCGTGTCGCCGGACCAGACCGCGATTTCGGGCATCACCAGCTCCTTCGGCTGGCCGGGTGCCGGCTTGAAGCGCTCGGCGGTCTTCTCCGGATCGTTCCAGTAGCCGAGGGAAACCAGCGCGCCGCGATGCACCAGCTCGCCAGGCTCGCCCGGATGGCACAAGCTGCCGTCCTCGCGCACCACCAGAACCTCCGCGTTGGGAATCGCCTTGCCGATCGAGTCCGGGCGCCGATCGAGCTCGGACGGTGGGAGGTAGGTGGAGCGAAACGCTTCGGTCAGACCGTACATGAGATAAACCGATGTGCCTGGCAGCGCGCAGCGCAACGCCTGCAATGTGGCCTTGGGCATCCGGCCGCCGGTGTTGGCGATGTAGCGCAGCCTCTGCTGCGCCGCCTCCGGCCAGTCGAGTTGCGCGAGCTGTATCCACAGGGGCGGCACGGCCGTCAGGCCCGTGATCTCATAGCGCTCGACTGCCGCGACGACATCCCGCGGCAACAGGTAGTTGATCAGGACGACGCGCGCGCCTGCGGAAAAGGCGGTAGTGAGCTGGCTGAAGCCTGCGTCGAAGCTCAGCGGCAGGGCCGACAGGATCCGATCGCCTGGCCGGTTCTCGAGATATTGGGCGACACTGAGCGCCCCGGCGACCATATTGCGATGTGTGAGCACCACCCCCTTGGGCCTTCCGGTGCTGCCCGAGGTGTACAGAATTGCCGCCATGTCGGTATCGATGATGCGATGCGCCTTCGCGCTACCGGCCCCGTGCAGCGCATCGTCCCAGCTCACGGTCGAGGCAGGCGCCGTTGTGCCCACGACCATAATGGCCTTGAGATCGGGGCATTCGCGCAACACCGTTGCGAGCAGCTCGAGCCGCTCGGCCGAGGTGACCAGCAGGCGGACGTTGCAGTCCTTCAGGATGTAGGCCACCTGGTCGGGCTTGAGCAGCGGATTGACCGGCACGAACACGCCGCCGGCAGCGGCTGCGCCGAACAGGGCGATCGCCGTTTCGAGCCGCTTCTCCAGGTAAACCGCGACCCGCTCGCCGCGGTGCAATCCCAGGCCGAGGTAGGCGCTCGCCGCCTCCGACACCTGCTGCGCCAAGGCGGCGTAGCTCAGCGTCTCTGCCTGGCAGGCAAGCGCTGCCGCCTCCGGAGTCCGCGAGGCGCTCTCGCTGATGAGATGGTGCAGCAAGTCTGGCATGGTCGGGTCAGGGATGAAGAGCGAACACGGGAAACGAGCGCGGGTCGCGCGAAACAAAAAAATGCGGGGTAACGGTGGCGACGGAAATCTGCCAGGAGCCGAGGGTAATGAAAACCGCCGTCCCGATTCGCTGCGCTGCCAACCTTGCATGCGCCGACATCGATCGTTTGCTGAATGCCGAGATCCTGCTCAACGACCATTGGATGCCCCGCGCCGCGAGCAACCTGTTGGCCTCGTCCCAGAGCCTGAGGAAAGCGATGCTGTTGCGGTGCTCGGGGTGCACGTAAATGTCGAAGTCCCAGGCCGATGCGCCTTCCGGCAGAGGCACATAGCGGCAGCGAACCTCGTCCTCCTGGTAGGGCCCCAAGGTGAACCACAAGAAGCCGATGCAGCTGCCTGCCTTGAACGCGGCGAGGCAGAGGGCGCCCTGCGCAAAGCGGCGAGGAAACACGGCTTGCGGCCGCGGAAACTGCGCGAGCGCCGGATCGCAGGCCTTGACGGAGCGGATCTCCACGCCCGCGCCGCGGTGCGGCGGGAGCCAGGGCTGTTTCGCGACCGGCTGAGCGACGAAGTCATACTTGTACAGGCGCATGCGTCCGCCTGCGATTCTGCGCAGCAGCCGATCGAACGCAAGCAGGCACGCGTTAAGCCCTCCCAGCTTGCGAATCAAGTTAAGCATGGGCTGGCAGCCGCTCGAGCAGCGCCGCCAACGCTTTGGCGCGTTGCCAGCGCGAGGCTTCCTGCACGACGCCGGGATCCGGCAATGGCGCCGTGCCGCTTTTCAGCTCATCGAGGAATCGTCGCAGTTGCTGCGCGATCTCCTCGGGAGCATCGAGTCGCGCGACGTGGTGCAGCCCGGCCCGGTTCAGCAAGCCGGCGGTATCACCCGCCGGATCCGTGAGTCCGAGGACCGGTCGCGCGCACCGCAGATACTCATAGACCTTCGCCGGCACCTGATCGTTGCAATTGCCTGCCTGCAGCACGAGCAAGCCTTCGGCCCGCATCATCTCGTGCAGCGCATCGCGATAGGCGATCGGCGCTGCGAGCTCGACGATCTGTCCCAACCCCTCTGCGTCGATCAGCCGCCGTAACAAGCGCTCGTGCCCCGCGGCGCGCAAGCGCACCCGCAGCTCGTCCGGACGCAGCCTGCCCTGGTCCAGCATGCGCCGCAATGCCTGGAAAAAATGCCGCGGATCGCGTTCGCTCGGGTAAACAACGCCGCTATGCAGGAGCGTGATTCTTCCGGGAACGAGCGGGCCGTCCCTTGCGGCAGCCTGGTCAAGGCCGCCGAAGCTCTCCTCGTCGTAGCCGTTCTCGATGATCTCTATGCGGTTTGGGGGGAGCTGCGGATACCGGTCGCGGTACATCCGCGCGGCGCCGGGCGTAACGAACACGCTGCAGGAGGCGTGGCGGAAGACGGATTCTTCGATCGCCCGGAAGCTCTTCCAGGTCTTCGGGTCCGCCGGATAGCCTTCCTGCGCCATCGGGTCCCGGAAGTCGGCGATCCACGGCAGCCTGGAAAGCCGCCGCAGGGTATGGCCGATTCTGTGCGCCGTCGCCACGGGGTAGGTACTCCAGATCGCATCCGGCCGGTACCTCCGGATCATGGCCAGTCCTTTGGGAACGGCACCGAGCCACCACGAAATCCAGCGATCCGGACGGGCGGTAAAGGCGGGGTAGTAGCCCATCAGGGCAAGGTGGCGCGCCGAATCGAGGGCGAAAGCGCGTTCCACGACGGTACCGGGTTCCACCGCCTGGAGCAGATCGTCGCTGGTGCGCTCGTAGGCGCGCGGATGCGCGGTCAGAACGAGCGGCTGCCAGCCGAGCCGGGGCAGGTGGCGCGCGAAGCGCAGCGTGCGCTGGATGCCGCTGCTGCCGGCAAGAGGCGGGAAGTGGTAAGCGATCATCAGGAGCCGCTTCACATCATTTCTTGGGTAATATGTCACGCACCATGCTGCTCGACGATGTGAGAAGCGTAGTAGGCAGTGCGCTGCAGATCAGCAGCCGCGTGCGCCACATGGACGCGGGCGCGCCGCTTCTGGGCGCCGTACCCGAGCTCGATTCGATGGCGGTGGTCACGCTGATCACCGCGCTCGAGGAGCACTTCGGCATTACCGTGGCCGATGACGAAATCGGCGCTTCCGCGTTCGAGACGCTGGGCAGCCTGGCGCAATTCGTCGAGAGCAAGCTGTCGCGTTAAGAACGGGCTCCGGGCTTGGCCAGCGCATTCTTTCTCCCGCTGCAGGGCGGCTCGCGCTTTTGTGTTCATCACGCGCCGCCGCCGGGCCGCGAGCGCGGCCGAGGCGTCATCTACGTGCACCCGTTCGGCGACGAAATGCACAAGTCTCGCAGGATGGCGGCGTTGCAATCGCGCCGCCTCGCCGGGGAAGGGTACTCGGTGCTGCAGATCGACTTGCATGGCTGCGGCGACAGCAGCGGCGAGTTCGTCGACGCGCGGTGGGAAAGCTGGTCGAGCGACGTGAGAGCCGCGATGCAGTGGCTTAAGCAACGCGTCGACGGGCCGCTGAGCCTCTGGGGCCTGCGCCTGGGCGCAACGCTCGCCTGCGACGTCGCGCGCGACCGCGGCCTCGAGATCGACCAGCTGCTCCTGTGGCAACCCGTAGTGGAAGGCGGGCAGTTTCTCTCGCAGTTCCTGCGGACGAGACTGGCGGGCGAGATGCTCGCGGGCGGAGCCGCAACCAGCGCCCTCGGCGAGCTGCGCAAGCAGCTCGCCGAGGGCCGTTCGCTCGAAATTGCGGGCTACGAGCTGCATCCGGCAATGGCATCGGCCATCGAACGCATGGCGCTTTCGGCTACGGTTCCGGCAGCCAGACGCGTCCGATGGTGCGAACTGGCAGCCGAGCCTGGCTTGCCGCTGCGGCCGGCCTCCCGGCGGGTCCTCGACATGTGGCAGGCTCGCGGACTGGAAGTCAGCAGCACCAGCATCGCCGGCGAGCCCTTCTGGGCGACCATCGAGATCTCCGAATGTGAAGCGCTGCTCGCCGCAACCACCGGCGCCATGGAGCCGCCAAACTGAGCGCGTCCTTCGCCGAAGAGGCGCTCGTGTTCGATTGCGGCGGCGACTCGCTGGTCGGGGTGCTGAGCGTCCCGACCTCCCCCGGCCCGAACGGCGTGCTTATAGTCGTCGGCGGACCCCAGTACCGGGCCGGCAGCCATCGGCAGTTCACCCTGCTCGCGCGCGAGCTGGCGCAAGCCGGCGTCGCATCGCTGCGATTCGACTACCGCGGAATGGGCGACAGCACCGGCGCGCCGCGCACCTTCGAAAACGTGCACGACGACATCCGCTGCGCGATCGACCGGCTTTTGGCAGGCGTGCCGGGGTTGAAGCGCGTTGTGATATGGGGCCTGTGCGATGCGGCCTCGGCAGCGCTCCTCTACGCCCACGGCGACAGCCGGGTCACCGGGCTGGTGTTGCTCAATCCCTGGGTGCGCACCGAGCAAGGCATCGCACGCACGCACCTGCGCCATTACTACCGCGCACGGCTGCTCCAAGGGAGCTTCTGGCGAAAGATCGCTCAGGGCCACTTTGACGCAAGGCGAGCGGCCGCTGGCCTGGGCCGGCTCGTGCTCTCGGCCGCGTCGGGCGGGCGCGCTTCGGAAGGACACCCGCTCCCCGTGCGGATGGAAGATGGTCTGCGGAGATTCCGCGGCCGGGTCTTGGTCATTACGAGCGGCAACGACCTGACGGCCAGGGAGTTCAACGACCTGGCGTCTCGCTCGGCCGGGTGGCGACAGCTGCTGATGGACAAGCGCATCACGCGGCGCGAGCTTTCCGAAGCGAACCATACCTTTGCGCGCCGCGCGTGGCGCGATCAGGTGGCTCGCTGGACCAGCGAATGGCTGCATCAGGCCGATCCTCCGATGGACGCCACCTAGCGCCTTACCTGGCCGGTGCCGGTGCCACCGGAAGATCCGCGTTCGCGCCGGCCTGCGCCTTTCGGGCGAGCAGCGCCTCGGCATCCTGCTTCATCAATACCATCTTGCACAAGACGACGACCGCCACCAGCGTGTAGTACAGGTCGAAGTACGCCAAGCCGAGGAACGCGCCGGCGCTCGCATAGCCGACGATGCTGACTTGCACCATGCGGGCGAGGTCGCCGGCCCACGCGTTTTGCGGATCCCCCCGCGCCCGGCGGATGATCCACGACGCCGAGCGCCAAGCGACCAGGCCGAGCGCGAGGAACAGCGCCAGGCCCACGAATCCATGCTCCCCAAGCACTTCAAAATAGATGCTGTGCGCGTCGGCGTAGCGCAAGCTTTGCGGCGCATACGCAGCAAACGTGCGCGGCTGGAAAACCTCGAAGCCGCCGCCCAACGGTCGGTCCACCGCTATATTGATGGCGACCATCCACGCGTTGATTCGGCGCAGGGCCGATCCGTCTTGCTGGTAATTCACGATCGTTCCCATGCGCTCGAACCAGCGCTCCGGCATGATGGCCAGCACTGTCATTGCGGCGATGACGACGAGCGCGCCAGAAAACAGCTTGCCCCGGCTCTTGAGCCAAAACACGCCCCCCACGGCAAGCATGCCGACGAGCGCGCCGCGCGAATGACTACCTATCGCTGCCAGCGCGGTGAGCAGCATTGCGGCAGTCATGCCGTGCCTGATCCAGATTTTGCTGGCCGTCATCTGCAGATAGCGAAGCAGGGGGATAGTCATGATCAGCGCGAGCGCCATCTCATTGTTGCCCGTGATGAAGCTGCCCGGCGGCCCCTGGACGTTGTGGATACCGCCGCCGCGAAGGGTAAAAAGGCCTCCCTTGATGCCGTAGAAGGCCAGCGATAGCGTCATGACCCATACCAGGAGATTGATGCGCTCCTTGCTTTGCATCAGCACCATGGTGACGAACACCATCAGCAGGATCTTCAAAACCTTCTGCAGGTGCGTCCAGGCGTCGTGCGGATACATGGCAAACAGCGTGGTCAGCATCATCCACGCGATGAAGAGCAGCAGAACGACCGTTTCTGCGGTCCAGGGCATCTTCTTCGGCTCGCGCGACACTAGCAGAGAGATAAGCGTCACCACGGCGACGATGAAGGCGAATTGCATGTCGTAGGCGAAGCTCCACGTCAGCCGGTGCGGGTTCATGATGCTGAGCCAGGTCCACATCAGCACGCCGATATGCGGCCGCCACAAAATGAAGGGCAGCGCGCCGAAGACGAATGCCGTGAGCGCGAGATCTCTCATGTCCCTTTACCTCGTTTGCACATGGCTGACGACGTAGCGGTGCTTGCCCGAAGCCTCCCACGGGATATCCGCCACGCGCTCGATGTCCACCCGCACGCCTTCGCCGAGCCGCCGGCCGATGCCTTCGCGAATCGCCTGCACGTCGGCCTCCCTGAAGCGGCCGTCTGTCGCGAGCAGCACCCGGGTGCGCTGCAGGCTTTCCTGGATGATCTTGAACTCCCGCACCCCAGCCACGTCGCGCACCACGTAGATCAGCGCCAGGCCGTGCATGACGGTACCGTCCTGCGCCACCACGAAGTCGGTGGTCCTGCCCTGGATGCGCTCGAGTAGCGGCAGGCCGCGGCCGCAATCGCATTGGCGCTCGGTGAGCGCGCCGACATCTCCGGTCCGATAGCGGATGAAGGGAAAGTCGCGCGTGGCGAGGTGGGTCACCACGATCTCGCCCGGCTGCTCCATGCCCACGGCACGGCCGCTTTCGTCGATCAGCTCGACGACGAGGTCTTCCGCCGTGATATGCATGCCGCCCGCCGGGCACTGGTGCGCGATGAACCCGCCTTCGCGGCTTCCATAGCCATCGGCGACTGCGCAGCCGAATACGCGCGCAATGTCGCTGCGCTGCTCATCGTAGAGCTTTTCACCGGTGACGAAGGCCACCTTGATGCCGAGATCGTCCAGCGCCACGCCCCGGCGCGCGGCATGGCGCGCGATGTGGGCCAGCGCCGATGGATAGCCGAACAGCATCTTCGGGCGTCGACGCCGGAGCCGTCCGATGAAATCGTCGAGCTTCGCTTCGGACATCTCGAACGCGGGCAGCAGCTCGGTGCGCATCAGCGCATCGCGCGCTGCCCGCAGGCGATCCTGCGCGCTCAGCTCGATCGGCGAGCCCCAAACGACGACTTCGGGATCCCCGATGTCGACGCCCCACCATCGCGTAGCGCGCCATTTCGCGGCCACGTCGTGGCTGACGCGCTCGCCGCCCAGGAAGAAGATCAGCGGCTCTCCGCTCGAGCCGCCGGTATTGAAGCGCGTCAGGTCCCGCGCCCGCTCCGACTTCATGCGCTCGAGGTTTGCCCGGATGTCGGATTTCGCGAGCAGCGGAAGCCGCTCGAGATCTGCGAGCGCGCCAATCTCGGTGGGGGCAAGCTTCAGCTTTGCGAACACCTCGCGGTAATACGGCACATGATCGGCCGCGTGCTGTAGCAGCCGCTGCAGCCGCGCGAGCCGCAGGGACTCCAGCCGCTCGCGGTCCCACCACTGGGATTGCTCGAGCGAGCGCCTGACGGCAACGGAATCGTGCTGCTTCAGCCGCTCGTGCAGCGGAAACAGCAGCGTGGACACCAGCGCGGTGTACGTCATGCCGGCCTCGCCTGCCCCGCGGTGCCGCATCTTGCCGCGGCATATACCGCCGCCCAATGCTGTCGCACACGTGCCCAGGTGTACTGCTGGACCTCGGCCAGGGCGGCAGCGCGCAGCTGCTCGGCGAGCTGCGCATGCTGCAGTACGCGGCGCAGCGCGGCCGCCATGGCCTCCGGTTTGCCCGGCGGCACGAGCAGCCCGGTCACGCCGTGCCGGACGATGAACGGTATGCCCCCGACGTCGGTGCTCACCACGGGCACTGCGCTCGCCATCGCTTCGAGCACCGAGTTGGGCATGTTGTCCACGCGGCTCGGATTCACCGCCACCGAAGCCGATCGATAGAGCGCCGCCATCTGCTCGCGATCCAGCCGGCCGCAGAAATCGACCGCGCCGGCGATGCCGAGCCTCGAAGCGAGCGCCCGCAGCGCGCTTTCCTCCGGGCCGGTTCCGGCAACCGTCAGCTTCGCGCCGGGGAACTGGGACCGGATCAGCGCGAACGCGCGCAGTGCGGTGCCGACGTCGTAGATCGCTTCCAGCGCGCGGGCGACGATCAGGTGGGCGCATGCATTCTGCGCCGTGCCGCGCGGCTGGAACCGCTCCGTGTCGATGATGTTCGGCACGATGTCGCTGCGCAAACCGCGCCGCGCGAAGACCTGCTGCAGGAAACCCGACGGGACGACGAGCGCGCTTGCCTGTCGCAAGGTCTTCAGAACCAAGGCGCCCGAGCGCTCGAGAAAGGCTTCCGCCTCACCGCCGCGGTAATTCACGATCGACGGAATCCCGTGGAACCCGGCGATCCAGACCGCCGGCGCCGCGGCCAGGTGCCAGGACCAGCCTGAGTTGGCCATGATGTGGACGACGTCCGCCCGGCGCGTTACTCGCCACAGTTCGGCGAGGTAAGGCAGCAGGCGGAACAGGGCGCGGATGCCGCGCAACCGGTCTATCCACCCCGGCCAGTACGGCGCGTTGACCTGAACCAGCCTGACCTGGGCGCCCTCTCTTTGCAGCAGCTCGCCGAGCTGGCGTGTCTGGTTCGCCATCCCGCCCTCGGGCGGCGGCAGCGGTCCCACCAGCGCGATCCGCAGTCCGTTGAGCGTCATCGGGCCGCCGCCGAAAGCCGTCCGAACACTTCCCGATACCGGCCGACGCTTCCCGCCCAATTGCGCTCGCGCTCGACGTAGCGGCGGCCTTGGGCGCGCAGTTGCGGCCAGCGCTCGCGCTGGGCGAGCAGCCGTAGGAGGGCCTGCGCGAGGCAGCCTGCGTCCCCGGCGCGGAACAACACGCCCGTCTCACCGTCGCGGATCAGCTCCCGGTGGCCGCCGACGTCCGAGGCGACGAGCAGCCGTCCCTGCGCCATCGCCTCGAGGGGCTTGAGCGGGGTGACCAGGTCGGTCAGGCGCATCGAATGCCTTGGATAAGCGAAGACGTCGACGATGCTGTAGTAGCGGCAAACCTCGTCGTGCGGCACGCGTCCAGCGAAAACCACCTTGTCCTGCAGCCCCGGGGCCGCGGCGAGCGCCTTGAGCGCCCGCTCCTGTGGTCCGCCGCCCACCAGAAGAACTCGCACCTGCGGCATCTGGGCGAGAACCTGGGGTAGCGCGGCCAGCAACAGATCGAGACCTTCGTACGCATAGAACGAGCCGATGAAGCCGATGACCGTGTTGCCTTCGAGGCCGAGGCGTGCTTTCAGGGCGAGATCCGGCTCGATGCCGAACGCGAACGCAGCCGGATTAACCGCGTTGGGCACAACGGTGACGCGCTCCTCCGGGATGCCGCGCGCTACGATGTCCTGCTTGAGTCCCTCGCAGATAGTGGTGACGTGCCCTGCGCGGCGCAGCGCAAAGGTCTCCAGACCCCGCGTCAGCCGATAGCGCAGGCCCCACTCGCGGTTGGTCCCATGGTCCGCCGCCGCGTCCTCCCAAAAGGCGCGGACTTCGTACACCACCGGGAGCTTCAGCCGCCGCCCCACCCATAGCGCCGGCAGCGCATTCAAAACCGGCGAATGAACATGCAGGATGTGCGGGGCGACGCGGCGAGCCACTTGATCCAGCCGGCGCGCCGTGGCGCGCATCAGCGCGAGCTCGCGGACGAACGGCAGGCGCTCGAGCGAGGACGCCTGTCCCGTCGTCCGGTAGAACCGCAGGCCGTCGACATCCTCTTCCGCTGCGCTCGGCGCCGTGTGCTTCGGGCTCGTCAGGTGAAAGGTCTCCCAACCCATGCGTCGCTGCTCGTCGATGATTTCGCGCGTGCGAAACGCGTAGCCACTTTGCAGCGGGATCGAGTGGTCGAGCACGTGCAATACGCGCAGGGTCATGCGATTGCCCTTTCGGGACTCTCGGACAGCGGCTCGTGCATCACGTTTGCCAGGAACGCATCGAACATGAGCAGCGTCCACAGCGGCGCGCTGTAGTCGCGCACCCCGGCAAGGTGGGCGTGGACCAGCTCGTCGAGGTAACGCGCGCTGAACAGGCCGGTCGCTTCCAGCCGGGGACCGAGCAGGGTCTCGGTGAGCCGCTGCCGAAGCGGGCCGCGGAACCAGCGCGCGAGCGGCACCGCGAAGCCCATCTTGCGCCGATACAGGATCTCGCGCGGCAGGTAGGGCTCCATGGTCTTCTTGAGAAGGTATTTCCCATCGCTGCCGCGCAGCTTGAGCGAAGAGGGCAGGCTCGCCAGCCATTCCACCAGCGGGTGGTCCATCAGCGGCTCGCGCACTTCGAGCGAGTGCGCCATGCTGGCGCGGTCCACCTTGGTGTTGATGTCGCCGGCCAGGTAGGTCTTGAGATCGAGGTACTGGACCAGCGCCAGCGCGTCGTCCGTCCCGGCGCGCGCGGCATGGCGCCGGAAGACTTCGGCGGCCGAGTAGCCGGCGAGCTGCGCCTTGAATGCGTTGCTGTACAGGCGAGCGCGCATCTCGTCGCCGAGGATGGAGACGCCGTGGAAGTAGGCATCCACCGAGGTGCGCGCCAGCGCCTGAAAGGTCGTCTTGGCGCGGAACACCTGCGGCGCCCAGTCGGCCTTCGGGTACACCCGGCCGAGCAGGCCGAAAGCCGGCCGGCGCATCGCCATGGGGAGGGCGCCGCGCAGCCGCTCTTCCATCACGTGGAAGCGGTAGCGCCGGTATCCGGCAAAGCTCTCGTCTCCGCCATCGCCCGATAACGCGACCGTCACATGGCGGCGGGCGAGCTGGCAGACGCGGTACGTGGGCAGCGCCGAGCTGTCCGCGTAGGGCTCGTCGTAAGTTCGCGCAAGGACCTCCACCAGGCCGAAATCGTCGCTTTCCACCCTGTGCACGAAATGCCGCGTCTGGTAGCGCTGCGCGACCTGGCTGGCAAATTTCGACTCGTCGAAAGCGGGGTCGCTGAAGGCGATGGAGCAGGTATCGACCGGGCCGGCGCTCAAGCCGGCCATCATCGCGACCACCGCGCTCGAATCGACGCCGCCGGAAAGAAACGCGCCCAGCGGCACCTCGGCGATCATGCGCAGACGAACCGACTCGGTCAGGCGTTCCACCAGCTCGGCCTGCGCGTCGCGCTCGCCGATCGGGTTGTCGAGCGTGAAGCGCAGGTCCCAGTACTCGCGCGGCTCGGGAAATGGCCGGCCCCGCCGGATGGCAAGCGTATGCCCGGGCGCGAGCTTCCGTGCCGCGGCGTAGATGGTGCGCGGCTCGGGTACATAGCCGAGCGCGAAGTATTCCTCGATCGCGAACGGGTCGAGCTCGCGCCGGAACGCCGGATGCGCCGCAAGCGACTTCAGCTCCGAGCCGAACACCAGCATCCCGTGCGCAAGCTGCGCGTAATAAAGCGGCTTGACGCCCAGGCGGTCACGCGCGAGAAACAGCGTCTCGCGATTGCGATCCCACAAGGCGAAGGCGAACATGCCGCGGAAGCGCTTGACGCAGTCTTCGCCCCACTGCTCCCAGGCGTGCACGATGACCTCGGTGTCGCTGCGGGTGCGGAACAGGTGGCCGAGCCGCGCAAGCTCGTGGATCAACTCCTGATAGTTGTAGATCTCGCCGTTGAAGATCACCGCGACGCTGCCGTCCTCGTTGAACAGCGGCTGCTGTCCCGTCGAGAGATCGATGATGGAAAGCCGGCGGTGGCCGAGTCCCACACCCGGCTCCAGGTGCAGCCCGCCCTCGTCGGGCCCGCGATGAAGCTGCGTTTCGTTCATGCGAGCGACCAGCTCCCGCGAGATCGCTCGCGAGCCCTGGAGATCCATCACGCCGACGATTCCGCACATGGCCGTCTTCTCAGGGGGGCGACAGGGCTTCGGCCGCCGGCGGCACCGGCACGCCGGCCGCAGCGAGCGCGCGCTCGTAAAGATTCGCATAATCCGACACCATGCGCGCCAGGCTGAAGCGGCTCTGGGCAACGCGCCGCGCCGCCCGGCCATGCAGCCGCGCCAGCGCCGGATCCGTGAAGTAGCGCAGGATGGCGTCCGCGAGCGCGTGGCTGTTGGCCGGCGCCACCAGCAGTCCCGTCATTCCCGATTCGATGAGCTCGGCATTGCCGCCCACGCGGGTGGCGACGACCGCCAGCCGCGTCGCCATGGCCTCGAGGATCGTGTTCGAGACGCCTTCGGCGAGCGAAGGCAGCACGAAGCAGTCCAGGCCGCGCAGGAGCTGCGGGACATCGGCACGCTCCCCGGCGAGCCACACCCGCTCGCGCACGCCCTTACGGTCAAGCACGGCGCGCAGCGCCTCACGCAACGCCCCGTCCCCGACCAGCACCAGCCGCAAGCGCTGGGCGGCGAGCGGCGATCGATCCAGAGCGCGAACGAAGGCGCGCGCGAGATTCAGCGGATCCTTCACGGCGTCCATGCGGCCGGCCCAGCCGATCAGCCACTCGCCGGGCGCTCCAAAGGGACAGCCCGGGATCCTCGCCCGGCCTTCGCTGGCCGGGCAAAAGCGCTCCGTATCCACGCCGTTGTAGATCTGCGAAACCCGCTCGGGCGCGATTCCGACCTGCTGCTCGAGGTAGTGCTGGATGTGCTGCGACAGCGCCACGTAGCGCATGACGAAGGGGCGGTACATGCGGCGGACATACTGGTAGCGCCGCCGGCGGCCATCGGGATCCTGCCGGTCCCAGCCATGCTCGCCATGCACGCGCACCGGCACGTTGGCCATCCAGGCCGGAACCATCGCTTCCAGGGCGGCGAGATTGCGCGTGTGCACCACCGCGGGCCGCAGCTCCTTGAACAGTCGATACAGGCGCGGGTAATCGCGCCACAGATGGCCTGGGCGCTTGCCGAGCTCGATATAGCGCACATCCCGGCGCTCGATGCGCTCCGCGAATTCCCCGCAAACCTCGGTGAGCGCGACGATGGCATGGCGCCAGCGCTGCTGCGGCATGCGGTTCACGAGGTTGACGATGCCGTTTTCAAGGCCGCCTACGCCGAAGCGGTAAACCACATGCGCGATCAGGGGGGCAGCCGAGCTCATCGCGCCTGCCTGGCTGCGCTACGGGCAAGCGCGGCGTCGATGGATGGGCGCATCTCCCGCACGAACTGGCGCAGCGTTTCCTCCGCCGCTTCGGTACGCTCCGCGTATGGCGCCGCAAGGATGAGGGTGGCCGCCGCGTCTCCCCGGCCGAGAAGCTTGTCGCGCGCCAGCAGCGCTTTCCCGAAGTAGGGATTACTCAGCTCGCGTCCGGAGATGCGGAACCAGTCCCATGCCAGCAGGCGCTGGCGGGCCGAGCGAAGCCGGGTCTGGCGAAGCGAAATCGGCCCGCTGCCCAGGTCTTCGGTGCGTGTTTCCTGGCCCAGGCTGATCCATGCCGATGAGGCCGGCCCGGCGACGACATTGAGAACGCTGATCAGCTCGGCGCCTTGCCGCTGGTGGCTGTACTGCGCGATGTAGAGTGCGACGAAGCGCTCGTCCTTGCGATACACCTCGAAGCTGCTCGCGGCAACGCCCCGGTAATGCGGACGCCAGTCCGTCATGGGGCGCGACTCGACCCTCCAGCCTGCCGCGCCATCCGGGCTCGCGAGAGCGAGCGCAGCGACGGGCGCCTCCGGCCCCTCGAGGTACGCGGCGTAAAGCGGCCATGCCGAGGCAATCGCCAGCACGCCGAGCGCCGCAGCGGCCAGGCGCCCGCGCGCAATCGGCGCCGCGTCGGGCGCGGGGGACTTGGACGGGTGAGCGCTTGCCGGATCGCGCCAGAACGAGCCCAGCCAGAAAAGCAGCAGGATGACCAGGCCGAAGAACACCCAGCCATAGACAAAGTGGTCGACACCCACGGCAAGCCTCATGTCGCTCAGATGGCCGATCATCACGATCATGTAGGCGCGCAGCCCGTTCGCGACGATCGGCACGATGATGGAGAGGGCAACAAAAGCTGCGCGCTTCCACCAGCGGCGATAGTTGAGATAGGCGTAAAGCGCTCCTACGCTCACCGAGGCCATCAGATAGCGCAGTCCGCTGCAGGCCTCCACGACCGACCACTGGCCGCTCGGGATGGCGAAAAAATTGCCCTCCCGGTACACGGGGATGCCGGTGAACCTCAGCGCCGCGACGGTAAAGTCGGCGGTGAAGTCCATGAGTTTCGGCAGCAGGCCTTCGCCCGCCGGCACGGCGAAAAGCAGAAACGCCAGCGGAAAGGCGAGCGCGGCCGCGACGCGGCGTCCTGCGAGCGCCACGACCGCGGCCGGCAGCATCGCCGTCATGGCGTAGTGCTGGACGACCTGCACATGGCCCGCCGCCGCGACCAGCCAGACAAACCCGGCGCCGGCGAGCAGGGCGAAGCCGAGGTAATCGAGCCGCGGGGCGAGCGCCGCGATCTCCCGGCGCTTCATCCAGACGAGCGCCAGCGAGAGCGGCACGATCACATAGCCGTGTGCGAAGGTTTCGGAATTCCCCCAGATCGTCACCATCGAGCTTGCCGTGGACCCATAGACGGCGAGGATGCCGGCGAGGGTCGCGCCGAGCACCGGCAGCGCAGTGCGCCAGCCGGAAGCAGCCGCTCCGGAGGGCGCCTCGTGCGCGCTCAGCACCCGATCGGTTTCGACTTTCATCCTGCCACCGCCCGGGCGGCTGCGGGCCGCGGCGCTTCCAGCAGCTCATCGAGGCGCGCGAAGCTCGCCGGCCACGCGTAGCTGGCCAATATGCGCTCGCGGGCGAACCGGCCCATCTGCCCGGCCGGCGCGGGGTCCATCAATGCCAGCACCTGTGAAGCAAAAGTGCCGGCGTCGGAGGCGATCGCGAGCTCCTTGCCCGCGCGCGCCGCGATGGCTGCGGCGCAGGCGGGTGTCGTCACCACCGGCTTCGCCATCGCCATGGCTTCGAGCACCTTGTTCTGGAGGCCGCGTGCCACGCGCAGCGGTGCCACCACGACCCGGGCATGGCGCAAGTAAGGCCGCACGTCGGGCACGCGGCCGGTGACGACGGTGGCGGCGCCGCTCGCCAGCGCGCGAACCGCACCGTCGGGGTTCATGCCCACGACGTAGAAGCGCACGGCGGGGTCGCGCTGCCTGAGGAGCGGCAGCACCTCGCGGGCGAACCACACCACGGCATCGACGTTCGGCCAGTAATCCATCGCCCCCGTGAACACGATCGGTCGCTCGCCGCGCTCAAAGGGGTTCTCGAGCTCTCTCGCAGGCGAAAAGTAATCGCTGTCGACCCCGTTGCGGATGGTGACCACCCGTGCGGCGCATTGGGGCGCCTCGGCGACGAAGCGTCGCGTCTCTTCCTCGGTGACGAAAATGCTCGCCTGCGCCCGTGCCGCGACCGCCCGCTCGTAGGCGAGCAGGCGCCGCGCCTCGCGCTGGTACAGGGCGCGCGCCGGCCATCCGCGCCGCGCGGCGTACTCGCTCCACTTCGCCGAGTCCATGTCGACGAAATCGACGATCGATCGCAGCTGCGGAAGGTCGAGCACGTACTGCGCCATCGGCGAGGAGAACGCCAACGCCTCGCGGACGCGCTCCTGCTGCACGATGCGCCGCACCCACTGCTGCAGCGCGCGGCTGCGAAAGTACGCCAGGGTCAGCGGCTCGCCGCGCAGGAGCGCCGTAGCGCTGCGCGCGCGCCGCCACCGCGGCGCGATGCCCTCGATATGCGCATCGGCGCACAGGCGCCTCACGGCATCGAGATGCTGCCAGTCCGCGGGGTCGTCGATGAAGGTGCCGAGAAAAACGCGGTAGCGCGAAGCGAGGTGCTTGAAGAAATGGCAGGAGCGGACCTTGTCGCCCTTGTTGGGCGGATAAGGCAGCCGGTGCGCGAGGAAGAGCAGCGATTCCACGGAGGATTCAGCCCAGGCTCTTGACGAGATGCGGGCCGACCAGGTTCGCAACCCGGATCGGCAGGCAGCGCCACAGCGCGATCAGCGCGCGGTATTTCGGATTGAGCGGGTTGTTCTGCGGGATGCTCGAGCGCCGGTACAGGCAGTACTCGTAGGCGAGCGGCGCAGGCTCGAAGCCCCAGTTCTTCTTGAAGTCGAACGGCCCGGTGCCCTGCTTGCTGCGCCCGAAGTCGAACACGCGAAAGCCGCGCTCGCAGGCGCGGCGCATCAGCTCCCAGTACTTGAAATCGTTGGCCGCGAGATCGCGTGCCGCGATGCAATCGCCGGCGTAATACGGCAGCACCTCGTCCCGGAAGTAGAAGCTGAGCACGCTGGAGAGCGGCTTGCCGGCGCCATCGACGACGGTGAGCACCTCCGCCGCGGCTCCGAAGGTCCGGCGCAAGGCCTCGAAGTAGCGCTTGGGAAGCGGCGGCGTGCCGTGCCGATGCACGTTGTCGGCGTAGAGCGAGAAGAAGCGCTCGACGCCGGGATCGAGCTCGCTCGCAAGGCCGTGCTTGATGCCCTTGCGCACCATGGCGCGCTGCTTGCGCGGGATGGCAAGCAGGTTGGCTTCGACCTCCGGCAGGAGCGCCTTGCGGAAGCCCGCGTAGAGCGCCTGGCGCGGCCAGCCGGGTTCGCGCGCGGCGGCATTGCGCAGCTCGAGATGCTGGGCGCCGATGCGCCGACCGAGCGCCTGCGCCGCGCGGTGCAGCGCCGTGGCGGCCTGCGGCTCGCAGGCGGCCACGCCCGCCACCGCGCAAAACGGCAGCGACACCAGCGCGTGCCCGAACAGCAGGCTCTTCACCTCGGCAAGGGGCAGCACGCCCACGATCTCGGCGCCGCGCTCGGCCACGAGATAGCGCGCGCGGTGGCTGAAGCAGCTTTGGAGGATCTCCCGCCACCCGATGCGATGAAAAAAAGTCGCCTCGCTGCAGCGATCGACGAACGCTTCCCAGCGCGCCTCGTCTTCGGGCGCGAAATCGCGCACCCGGACCGGCGTTGCGGCCTCCCCACGAGGCGAACAAACCGCCATCACGCCGCCGCTAAGCGCTTCTCTCGATCGCTTCGGCCGATCGTTGTGCCGGATTGAGCGCCGCCTGGCGCGCCGCCTGAGAATAGCGCGCGGCCGCCTGAGTCCGGTTCGTGACGCCAATCTTGCGGAAGATGCGCTGGGCGTGGTTCTTCACCGTGAAGGGGCTGATATCGAGGGCCGCCGCGATGTCGAGGTTCGTCTTGCCCCGGCACATCGATTCCAGTACCTCCATTTCGCGCGCGCTGAGATCGAGCAGGTTCTTCCCCATGCGAAGCGCCAAGCGCGCGTCGACCAGGGGAAACGCCGGGACCCTGCGGAACGCAGCATCGATCTGGGGGACGAGCGTGTCGAGAAGCGAGGTGAAGCGCAGCAGGCTGCGTCCCTTGGTGAACGACCCGCAGCCGAGCGCGATGAACAGGCTGTCGTGGCCCGAGCGCTGGTCATGCACGCCGTGCACGAGCATGGAGCGCATGCCGCGCAGCGCTGTGTGCACTGCGCAGGCGCAGGCCTGCTGCAAGGCTTCGGCTTCGGCGGCTTTCAGCAGCACGGGCCGGCGGCCCGCGCCTCGCCAGCGCGCGTACGCCTCCCGGATGAGCGCATCGACGCGGCAGTGGGCGAGCTGGCCGGTGCGCACGCCGGGAACACCTGAGGTCAGGTCGAGCTTGAGATCCCAGCTCTCGAAATCGCCCCAGGCCGAAAGCAGGATCTCGTGCGGAAGAAAATGCTGCACCTCTGCGGCGAGCCAGCGATAGATGTCGTAGTGACGGCGGATGCGGCCGCACTCCGACACGATGCGCAGAAAGCGGCCGCTCTCCTCGGCGGTGAGCTGAAACCCCTTGGGTGCGATATCGGGCGCACCCTTCACCGTTTTCTGGTCGCCCGCAGACCAGGGCGGCGTCACCGCCCCGTAGGCGACCGCGCCCATCCAGCGCGGAACTTTTGCTTGGAACGTATCCATGTTTGGACCCTTTCGACCATTTCTAATCGGAGCTTTCGCCAGGCTGCGGTATGTAGTTTGGAAGTCGAGACTGCTGATCAATGTCGCAAC
>DATKAX010000394.1:0-13946 GCA_035514595.1 Burkholderiales bacterium | reverse complement strand
CCATCACCTGCGTGACGCGCGGATCGAGCGCGCGGCACTTCCTCTCGAGCTTCTCGAGCAGCGCGACCTTGGCCTCGGAGGCGAGAGAGCCGATGGGGTCTACGGACCGGTAGAGCGGAACCGGAAGTTTTCTCCTTGGCGTGATCTTTGTCTTGTGAACCTGCCCCGCCGAAGCAATCGCACGGGTCGCCCGGGCGGCGTCCTGCAGCGCGTCGTAGCTGATCTCGTCGGAGTAGGCGAACGCGGTCTTGTCGCCCGAGACCGCGCGCACCCCCACGCCCTGCTCGATCGCGAAGCTGCCGGACTTGACGATGCCCTCCTCCAGGCCCCAGCCCTCGGAGCGCGCGTACTGGAAGTAGAGGTCGGCGTAGTCGATGCGCCGCGTGCCGAGCTCGCCGAAGACGCGCTCGAGCTTGGCCGCCTCGAGGTCGAACGGGGCGAGCAGCGTGGACTGGGCAGTTTGCAGAATCACTTTCACAATCTCCTGTTGGCGAGCGCGGGAAGCGCGGAGCGGACCGCGCGCACGCGCTCGGTATCGATTTCGGCGAGCACCACGCCCTCGCCCTCGTCGCGGCAGCCGAGCACTTCGCCCCAGGGATCCACGATCATGCTGTGGCCCCAGGTGCGCCGGCCGCTCGCGTGCAGCCCGCCCTGCGCGGGCGCCACCACGTAGGCCTGGTTCTCGACCGCGCGGGCGCGCAGCAGAAGCTCCCAGTGCGCGCGGCCGGTCGGTACGGTGAACGCCGAAGGCACGAAGAGCGCGTCGAACTCGCCCAGCCCCCGATACAGCTCGGGGAAGCGCACATCGTAGCAAATCGACAGCGCCAGCCGCCCGAACGGGCTTTCCAGCGCCACCGCGCGCTCGCCGGGCTCGAGCGTGCGCGCTTCGTCGTGGCGCTCGGCGTCCGACTCGAAGCGGAACATGTGCATCTTGTCGTAGCGCGCCACGCGTCTTCCCGAGTCGTCGAACACCAGGCAGGCGCTGCGCATGCGCCGCTCGTCACTGCAGGATATGGGGGCGGTGCCGCCGACAATCCAGAGGCGGTGGCGCCGCGCCGCCGCGGCGAGAAAGTCCTGGATCGGCCCGGCGCCCTGCGGCTCGCGTAGCGCGAGCTTGTCGCGCTCGTCGCGGCCGATGAGGTAGAAGTTCTCCGGCAGCGCGGCGAGCTTCGCGCCGGCGGCGGCCGCCGCCGCGAGCAGCCGCTCGGCGGCGGCCAGGTTGGGCGCGAGCTCGGCTGCCGAGACCATCTGCAGCGCGGCGAGCATCGCCTTGCTCACGGGACGAAGCTCTCCGCGACCGCCGGCGCCTTGGCGATGCGCTCCACCTTCGGGTCCTGCCAGCTCCCGGTCACCGAGTAGTCGTAGGCGAAGATCTGGCCCAGAGGATTCTTGAGCACGCGCTGCGCGATCGCCGCCGCCACGCCCGCCACCGGGTTGATGATCGCCGCCACCGCGGTGGAGGCGCTGTCGCCCAGGCCCGGCACGACGCGCACCTTGAGGTCCTGCGTCTCGCGCGCCAGGTTCACCTCGCCCGACATGCGCACTTCCGCGGCCGAGCCCCGCATCCTGAGCTCGCGAAGCGCCATCACGCCGCCCTGCAAATGCGCGCCGGCGTCGATGCGGTCGAACTGGAAGCCTTTGGAGAACACGTCGCGGAAGTCGAGCGCGACGCGCCGCGGCAGCGCCTGCAGGCTGATGAGCGAGATCAGCTTGCCGATGCCCGGGTCGATCTCGAGGAACTGGCCCTCCCGGGCGTGCAACTCGAGCTCCCCGCCGAGGCTCCCATAATCGAGCACCACCGGCAGACCGTTCCAGCCGAGCGAGCCGCGCAGCTCAGCTTTCGCGCCGCGCACCAGCCCGTCGTGGCCGAGGCGTGCGAGGAGCCGGCCGGCGTCGGCGGCCTCGAGCTCGAACTCGATCGCGGTGCGCTCTGCGCCGCCGAACCACGAGCCGCGCGCGCTGAAGGTCGCATCGGGGCTCGCGAGTAGCGCGCGATCGATGCGCCAGTCCTCGCCGACGCGCTGCGCCGCGAGCTCCAGCCGGCCGAGCTCGCGGCCCTCGTGGACGAAGCGCTCGGCGACCATGTCGACCGCCGGAAGATCGCGCGGGCGGCGCGCCTGCGCCGGCCGCGGCCCGGGCCGGTCGCCAGGGATCGTGAAATGCGCCAGGCGCGCGAACAGGCGCCCGCCTTTCTCGCCTACGAAGGTCACGTCGCCGGTCATTTCGTCGGACGCGACCGCTGCCGACCAGCCCGCCGCGTCGGCGCCGGCGCGCAGCGCGACGTTGTGCAGCCGCTTGCCGTAGGCATCCAGGGCGCCGAACCTCAGGTCGAGCGCCGCGTGCGCCGCACCGCCGGCGGCGTCGAGCGCGAGCCAGGGGTCGGCGTCGAAGGCCTCGAGCCTGCCGTAGATCAGCGTCCCCGGACGCTCGGGCAGCCGGATCGACTGGCCGGCCTGCGGCGTCAGCCACAGCGCGGCGCGCCGCACTTCCTGGGCGTCGCCCTGCCTGCGCCGCTGCACTTCGGCGGCGAGCCGCTCGCCGAGCGAAAGCGTGACGCGCTCGCGCGCGCCGCCGGCGAGCGGCGTCACCTCGACGCGCAGCGCCAGCGTCTCGTCCGCGGCCTTGTCGAGCGGCGGCGGCAGCGCGCTCGCCACGCCGCGCAGCGAAGACTCGAAGAGCAGCCGCGCCAGCCCTTCGCGCAGATCGACGGTGGCGGTGTATGCGGCGGCGCCGCTCAGGTGGGCGCTCAAGGGGTGATCGAGCAGCGTGCGCGCGCCTTCCACCGTGGCCTCGCCCTTGGCGACGATCTGGATCGTGCCGCCTTCGCGCGAGCCGCCGCTGAGGTCCACTGCGCCGCCGGCGAAGCGCCCGCGCACGCCGTGCACCTTCATTCCCGACTCGGTGAAGCCGATCCGCCCGGCGGCGCGCTCGATCGCGGGAAGATCGGGCTGCAGCCTGACGCTGTTGTCGGCAAACTCGTAGTCGCCCTCGATCCGGCTCTTCACGAGATCGCGCAGCGGCAGCTCGAGCTTGAGGCGCAGCCGCCCCTCGCCGGCGGCGCTCATGCCGGCGGTGAATCCGCCGGTTCTCGCGCGCACCGGCGATGCCTCGATGAACTTCAGGAACTCGCCGCTCGGCCCCTCGGCCTGCCCGGAGACCAGCAGCCGCGGCTCCGCGCCGCCGATCCGCGGCAGGTTCACCCGCACGTTGGCGAGCCGCGCGCCGAGGATCGCGCCGCTGCGGCCGACGATCTCCATGCGGTCGCGGTCGAACAGCAGCTCGCCGCGGATCTCGCGGATCGGCGGCCAGGCGGTGGCGAACCTGAGCTCGCCCCCGCTGATGCGCGCCGCCACGGAGAATTCGCCCTGCGCCGGGTCGCGGAACGGGAACTCGTGCAGCTCGCCCCTCAGGCGCAGGTGCACGTCGGCGGCCTCGCCGCCGAGGATCCCCGAAGCGAGCCAGGCGCGCGTTGCCTCACCCATGATCTCGGCGCGCGGCAGGTACCTGGCGATATGCCTGCCGTCCGCGCGCGTGAGCTGCGCCGAGAGGTCGATCCGGCCCGGCCCGCTCCCGGCGCGCGACCAGGAGCCAAAGGCGTTGCCGGCGAGATGCGGGTTCGCGAAGGCGAGCGAAGCGATGCGCACCGAGATCGCGGTGCCGACCCGTTCCCAGTCGATCTGACCGGAGAGGACGTCGAGCTCGACGCGCGGCTCGGGGAACACCGCGGGCAGGTCGACGCCGGCATCGCGCGTCGAAAGGTAGAGCCGGCCGCGCTGCTCGCTCGCCTCGAAGCTGCCGCTGATGCCGGTGAACCCGGGGATCGCCCCCCAAGGGCGAAGCGCGAGCTCGTCGAAGCGTGCGCGCGCAGAGAACCGCTGCGGGTCGCCGGCCGGGCCGCGCCACTCGAGCTTCGCCTCGGCGAGCCGCCCTTGCGGCGCGAGCTCGGCGAGACGCGCGCGCCATTCTTCCGGGAAGGGCAGCGAGGCGGCGAGATGCGCCAGCGGCTCGAGCTCGACGAGCCGCGCGCCGAGCGCGCCGTGCTCGCTCCCGGTGAGCTCGCGCCTCCAGCGCAGCTGGAAATCGATCGGCTGCATCGCCGGGCCGTCGTCGGTGGAGAGCGCAAGCGAGCGCGCAGCGAGCTCGTAGCCGCCGGAAACCATGCTGCCCTGCAGGCGGCCGCGCACGCCGGCAAGCTCGAGCGGCGGAAGGTCCGGGCCGAGCTGTGCGCTCACGCGCTCGAGGGCCACGTCGGCGGTGGCCTGCGTGAGCCGGCCGCCGGCGAGGGTCAGCCATAGCCGCACCGCACCCTGCCCGCGGCGGATGTCAGCCGGGTAGTCGACCCACGCGCGCCATGCCGCGAGATCGGTAGTGCCGAGCTCGGCGTACACCCGGCCGTTCCACGCCGCGGGGTCTCCCGGCGCGTGCCCGGCGAGCTCGGCCCGCAGCTCGAGGCTCGGGCCGAGCTCGGCCCCCGGCCGCGCCGTAAGCCCGAGCAGATGGCGCGGACCGGCGGCGCGCAGCCGCAGGTTGAGCTCGGCGAGAGAGAGCGGCGGCGCCCCGCGCATCTCGTCGCGCCATTCGATCTCGGCGTTGCGGATGACGATGTCCTCCTGCGCGAGCAGCCATGCGCCGAAGCCGCCGTCGCCGGCGCCCGGAGAGAGCGCGAACCCGGCGACGTAGAGCATGCCGTCGGCGTTGCGCCGCACCGTCAGGCGCGGGCCGTCGATCACGAGCGAGTGCGCGCGCAGGTCGAGATGCAGGAGCGAGCGCCAGGACACCACGTGCTCGACCGCGGGCAGCGCCAGCGCTTCGCGCCCCTCGGCGTCGTACAGGCGCACGTCGGTCAGCCTGAGCTGCGGGCGCAGGCCGTGCCAGCCGGCGTCGATGGCGCCGACTTCCAGCCGCAACCCGACGGCCTGCGAAATTGCGGCGACAATGTTGGGACGGTAGCGCTCGATGTCGGGCAGCACCCAGTAGCGCAGCGCGAGCACCAGCGCGGCAAACGCGAAGAACGCGAACCAGACGAGGACTTCTACCGCGCGCAGCAACCGCCTCATGATGAGCTTGCCATTCTAATCGCCAAATGCCGGATCCGATTCAGGAAATATCCCTCTCGCGCTACGCCGCGCGGATTCTCGCGGCGCACCCGGCGCTCGCCGTCGAGCTCGCCGATCCGGCGCCTTTCACGCGCGCCGAAATGGCAGGCGCGCTCGAGGGCGCCGGCGCGGACGACGAAGCGGCGCTCAAGGCGCGCCTGCGCCGGCTGCGCCACCGCGTGCTGCTGCGCGTGATGGCCCGCGACCTCGCCGGACGCGCCGGCCTCGAGGAAGTCTGCGCCGCCATGAGCGATCTCGCCGAGCTCGAGATCGCCGCGGCGCTCGACTGGCTGGGCGCGCAGGCGCTGGTCGTGGTCGGCATGGGCAAGCTCGGCGGACGCGAGCTCAACGTCTCTTCCGACGTCGACCTGGTGTTCCTGCACCCGGCGCCCGGCGAGGACGCCGAGCGCTGGGAGCGCGCCGGAAGGAAGCTGATCCGGCTGCTGTCCGAGCCGACCGAGGACGGGTTTGCGTTCCGCGTCGACATGCGGCTGCGGCCCTACGGCGAGTCCGGGCCGCTCGTGTGCAGCTTCGAGTCCCTGGACCTCTATTTCGTCACCCAGGGGCGCGAATGGGAGCGCTACGCCTGGATCAAGGCGCGCCCCCTCACCGGCGCGGGCCACGACGAGCTCGCGAAGATCGTGCGCCCGTTCGTGTTTCGCAAGTACCTCGACTACGCCACGCTCTCGGCGATGCGCGCCCTGCACGCCGAGGTGCGGCGCGAGGTGGCGCGGCGTGAGCTCGCCAACCACGTCAAGCTCGGCCCCGGCGGCATCCGCGAGATCGAGTTCGTGGCGCAGGCGCTGCAGCTGATCCGCGGCGGGAGAGACCCCGCGCTCACGGTACGGCCCACCCTGCAGGTTTTGAAAGAACTTTCAAACAAGAGACTGCTGCCGGAATCTGCAGCGCAGGAGCTCGCCGAAGCGTACGTGTTCCTGCGGCAGGTCGAGCACCGCCTGCAGTACCTCGACGACGCGCAGCGCCACGACCTGCCGGAGGATGCCGAGGACCGCGGCCGCCTCGCGCGCATGGCGGGCTGCGCGGACTGGGACGCGTTCGCGGCGCGGCTGGCCGCCCTGCGCGCCGCCGTCATCCGGCACTTCGAGAACGTATTCGCCGAGAAAGGCGCGCCGCCGGGCGAAGCAGGCTGGCCCGAGCACCCGCGCCTTGCCGCGCTGCGCGCGAGCCAGCGCTACGCTCTGCTGCCCGCGGACTCGAAGCGCCGCATCGACCAGCTCGTGCCGGCGCTCGCCCGGGCGGCCGCCGCGACCCCGGACCCGCAGGCGACGCTCGCGCGCGGGGTCGACCTGGTCGAGGCGATCGCGAGCCGCGCCGCGTACCTCGCGCTGCTCGCCGAGCACCCCGAGGCTCTCGAGCGGGTGGCGCGGCTGATCAGCGCCTCGAGCTGGGCGGCGGAGTTCATCACCCGCCATCCGCTGCTGCTCGACGAGCTGCTCGACGACCGGCTGCTGTACGCGCCGCCGGATCTCGAGGCCTTCGCGCGCTCGCTGCGCGCGCAGCTTCCCGCCCACGAGGGCGACACCGAGGCGCGCATGAACCTGCTGCGCGAGATGCACCAGGCGCAGGTATTTCGCCTGCTCGCCCAGGACCTTGCCGGACTGCTGACCGTGGAGCGCCTTGCCGATCACCTCTCGGCGCTCGCCGACCTGATGCTGGAGCAGACCCTGGCTGTCGTCTGGAGCGAGCTGCCGCGGCGACACCGCCACGACGCGCCGCGCTTCGCGGTGATCGCCTACGGCAAGCTCGGCGGCAAGGAGCTCGGCTATGCCTCCGACCTCGATGTCATCTTCCTTTACGACGACGCGCACGCCGAGGCGCCCGAGGTCTACGCGCGCCTCGCGCAGCGCTTCAACAACTGGCTCACGAGCCGCACCTCGGCCGGGGTGCTCTTCGAGACCGACCTGCGCCTGCGCCCGAGCGGCGCCGCAGGGCTGCTGGTGTCCGCGGTCGAGGGCTTCGAGCGCTACCAGGAGCGCGACGCCTGGGTCTGGGAGCACCAGGCGCTCACGCGCGCGCGCTACTGCGCCGGCGACGCGGCCGTGGGCGCCGCGTTCGAGCGGATTCGAGAAAAGATATTGAGAAAAGAACGAAACCTCGAAGAACTGAAGCAGCACATCATCGAAATGCGGCAGAAGATGCACGCCGCGCATCCCAACCGCAGCGGCCTGTTCGACGTCAAGCACGACACCGGCGGCATGATCGACATCGAGTTCGCGGTCCAGTACCTGGTGCTCGGCTTTTCCGGGAAACATCCTTCCCTCACGCAGAACCTCGGCAACATCGCGCTGCTCGCCATGGCGGCGGACCACGGGCTGATCCCGCGCGATCTCGCCGAGGGCTGCCGCAACGCCTACCGGGAGTACCGGCGCATGCAGCATGCGCTGCGCCTGAACGGCGCACAGTTCGCGCGCGTGCCGCACAAGCAGGCCGCTTCGCACGCGGAGGCGGTGCGCGCGCTGTGGCATACGGTGTTCGGCAGCTAGCGTTCGCCGAGCTCGGCCTGCAGCCGCCGCGCCTGCGCTTCGAGCGCCGCGCGGTCCTCGGGGGCGCCGATGCTGCGCCCTGCGGCCTCGGCGAGCGCCGCCACGTGCGCCGCGACGGCGCGGCGCCGCGAGGGCGCCGAGGCAGCGCACCCGACGCGCCCGGCGTTGGTGAGGAGATGTCCAAGCATTCCCGCCTGGCCCTCGGCGCTGCGCCGCAGCGGCTCGAAGGCCGTCGCCACCAGCCCGGCGAACGACGGCCCCGCCGCGACCACGCGCAGCTCGCCCGCCTCGTAGCGCAGCCGGGCGGGCATGCGCCGCCGCGCGAGGCGCACCAGGACCGCGGCAAGGTGGTCGGCGCACATCATCGCCGTGGTGAGGTCGTTGATGCCGGGCGAGAGCGAGCGCTGCCCGACGTCGACCATCTGCTGCACGCCGAAGCCTGCGTCCTGCTCGATGGTGCGCTCCTGCGCGATCGAGTACAGCTCGCCGAGCGCCGCGGCATCGTCCTCGGCGGCGCGCTCGACGGAGAGCGAGGCGAGCGGCTCGCCTTGGATCACGAACTCGCCGATGCCGCGGTCCATCCTGAGCACCGCGCCGCGGCTGCGCGCGAAGGCGAGGAGCCCGTCGGTATCGACCGCCACGAGGTAGCCGCTGCGCGGCGCGGGCAGCGCGCGCCAGGCGCCGCGCACCGGCGGCGCGCCCTCGCTCTCCTCGCCGTCGTCCTCGCCTTCCCCCAGGTTCTCCGGAAACAGCGTGTCGAGCGCCTCCTCGGTCTCGCGCGCGATGCGGGCGAGGATCGACGAGGCCTGGATCGCGACCGCCACGTGGTGGATGAAGAACACCAGCAGCGCGACCGCCGCAAGCGCGAGCACCACGGCGCCGAGCACCGCGAGCGAAGGAACGAAGCCCTCGCCCTCGTCCCCGCCGCGGATGGTGCGCAGCACGACCAGGGAGTAGGCGAAGGTGGCGACGAACACGCCGAACACCGCCTGCGTCGGGCGGTCGTGCATGAAGGTGCGCAGCACGCGCGGCGAGTAGCTGCTCGCCGCGAGCGAGAGCGTCACCATGGTGACCGAGAACACCACGCCGGCGACCGTGATGGTCGAGCTGGCGATCGCCGAAAGCATGGCGCGCGAGCCTTCCGCGCCGGCGCCGAAAAGCCGCGGCCAGCGCTGCGCCAGGTCGAGCTCCAGGCGCGAGTCGGCCTCGATCAGCACGAGCGCGGCGAGCACCCCGGCGAGCACCGTCGCCGCCGGCACCAGCCAGAAGCTGCCGCGCACGGCCCAGAGAAGCTCGCGCAACCGGTTCACGGCCGGAACGAGCAATTTGAGTGCCTAGATCGCCTCGCGCGGCGGGCGCGGCGGCTGCGGCTCGCGGCGCAGCGGGCCGTCGACCTGCGCGGCGAGCCGTCCGAGCGCCTCGAGCAGCGCGTCGCGCTCCAGCCGGTAGAGCACGCGCTGGCCCTGGCGCTCGCGCGCCACCAGGCCCGCGGCCTCGAGCAGCGACAGGTGGCGCGAGACCGCCGGCGCGCTCATCGGGAAGCGCGCCGCGAGCTCCGAGGTGGTGAGCGCGGTCTGCCCGAGGAAGGCGAGGATGCGGCGCCGCGGGCCGGAGGCGAGCGCGGCGAAGATACGGTCGAAGTCCATTCAATGATTAGCGAATCGGTTAATAGTCTAGCGGCCGGCGCGCGCCTTTGGCTAGAATGCCAGATCTTCAGGGAGAGCGCTCGATGGCGAAGGCAAAAGGGGGGTCGCAGGCGCCGCTTTCGATGGCGGACCGAGACGGCTGGATCTGGTACGACGGCAAGCTCGTGCCGTGGCGCTCCGCCACCACGCACGTGCTCACGCACTCGCTGCACTACGGGCTCGCGGTATTCGAGGGCGTGCGTGCCTACAAGACCGCGATCGGCACGGCGATCTACCGCCTGAAGGAGCACACCGAGCGCCTGTTCAGCTCGGCGCACATCTACATGATGAAGATCCCGTACACGCGCGAGCAGCTCATGAAGGCGCAGATCGAGGTGGTGCGCGCGAACAAGCACGAGGCCTGCTACCTGCGGCCGATCGCGTTCTACGGCTCGGAGAAGATGGGCGTGTCGCCGGTCGGCGCGCGGGTGCACGTGGCGATCGCGGCCTGGCCCTGGGGCGCCTATCTCGGGCCCGAAGCGCTCGCCAAGGGCATCCGCGTCAAGACCGCGTCCTACGCGCGCCACCACGTCAACGTCACGATGGCGCGCGCCAAGATGTCCGGCACCTATCCGAACTCGGTGCTGGCGACGCTCGAGGCCACGCAGCACGGCTACGACGAGGGGCTGCTGCTCGACGTCGACGGCTTCGTCGCCGAGGGCGCGGGCGAGAACATCTTCATCGTCAAGGACGGCCGGGTCTTCGAGCCGGAGCTCACCTCCGCGCTCACCGGCATCACGCGCTCCTCGGTGATCGAGCTCGCCGCGGGGCTCGGCTACGAAGTGCGCGCCAAGCGCCTCACGCGCGACGACATCTACATCGCCGACGAAGCCTTCTTCACCGGCACCGCGGCCGAGGTGACGCCGATCCGCGAGCTCGACGCTCGAACCATCGGCGAGGGCAAGGCGGGCCCGGTGACGCGCGCGATCCAGAAGGCGTTCTTCGACGTCGTCACCGGCAAGGACCGCAAGCACCGGCACTGGCTGACGCCGGTGTACGCGGGGAAAGGAAAGCCCAAATGAGCCTGCAGGGCGCCGACCGCGCGCGCGAGGTCGAGGTGACCGAGACCGACCTTCCGCTGCACTGCCCGCCGCCGAGCGCGCCGCTCTGGTCGCGCCACCCGCGCGTGTACCTCGACGTGGCGCGCGAAGGCGAATCGCTGTGCCCCTACTGCGGCACGCGCTACGTCTACAAAGGGGCACCGGTCAAAGGACATTGATTCTGGCGCGCATCCTGGTGGTCGCACCCAACTGGATCGGGGATGCGCTGATGGCCCAGCCGCTGCTCGCGCGCCTGCGCGAGAAGCGCCCTGCGGCCGCGATCGACGTGCTGGCGCCGGAATGGGTGGCCGCGGTGGCGCGGCGCATGCCCGAGGTCGACGAGGTCATCACCGCGCCCTTTGCGCACGGGCGGCTGCACCTCGGCCGCCGCTGGCGCCTCGGGCGCAGCCTCGCGCGCCGCGGCTACGAGCAGGCGATCGTGCTGCCGAACACCTGGAAGTCGGCCCTGGTGCCTTTCTTCGCCGGCATCCGCCTGCGCAGCGGCTATGTCGGCGAATCGCGCTACGGGCTGCTCAACCGCCTCTACCGGAAGGACCTTGCGCCGATGCGGCTGCACTACGCGCGCCTCGCGGAGACGCCGGGCGGCGAGCCGGCGCAGCCGCTGCCCGAGCCGCGTCTGCGCCTTGCGCAGGGCGAGGTCGATGCGGTGCGCGCCAAGTTCGGCGTGGCGGCGCGCTACGCGGCGCTCTGCCCGGGAGCGGAGTACGGTCCGGCCAAGCGCTGGCCGTATTTCGGCGCGCTGGCCGAAAGGATCGGCCTTCCCTCGGTGCTGCTGGGCGCCGCGGGCGATCGCGATGCGGCCCGCGGCGTTCCCGGAACCGATCTCACCGGCAGGACCACGCTCGACGAAGCCATCGCGCTCATCGGCGGCGCGCAGGTCGTGGTCAGCAACGATTCCGGGCTGATGCACGTGGCCGCGGCGCTCGCGCGGCCGCAGGTCGCGCTGTTCGGCTCCTCGAGCCCCGGTCATACGCCGCCGCAGCCGCCGGCGGCGCGCGTGATCTGGCTCGGGCTCGAGTGCAGCCCCTGCTTCGCGCGCGTATGCCCGCTCGGGCACTTTCGCTGCATGCGGGAAATCGGGGTGGAAAGGGTGCTCGAAGAAATCCACAATCTCGCCGCGTGACGGGCCGCATCTTCCCCACGGCGCAGGACGCCGAGAACGCCTTCTACGAAGCCCTCGAGCGCTGCGACCTGGAGGGCATGATGGCGGTCTGGGCCGAGGACGAGGACATCGTCTGCGTGCATCCCGCCGGCCCGCGCCTCACCGGGCAGGACGAGGTGCGCACGAGCTGGGCGAAGATCTTCGCCGGCGGTCCCGGCGCGCGCGTGCAGACCAGCCACCAGGTCGCGATCAGCGGCATGATGCTCGCGGTGCACAGCGTGCACGAGAATTTCTCGATCCCCGGCGAAGCGCGCCCGCGCGCGCCGATCCTCGCCACCAACGTCTACCTGCGCACTGCCGCCGGCTGGCGCATGATCGTGCACCACGCCTCGCCCGCCCCGGCGCAGCTCGAGCCCCCCGCGCCGCGCGACGCCCCGCCCAAGACGCTGCACTGATGCAGGCCTACGCCGCGCCGCGCTGGCTGCCGGGAGGGCACCTGCAGAGCGTGCTCCCAGTGCTGCTGCCCCCGCCGCGCGTGCCGCTCGCGCGCAGCCGCTGGGAGACGCCCGACGGCGACTTCATCGACGTCGACTTCGCCGGCGAGCCGGACGCAGCGCGCACCCTGGTGCTGTTCCACGGCCTCGAAGGGGGCTCCGACAGCCACTACGCGCGCGCGCTGGCGGCGCACGCGCCGGCGGCGGGCTGGCGGCTCGCGCTTCCGCACTGGCGCGGCTGCTCGGGCGAGCCGAACCGCAAGCCCCGCGCCTATCACTCCGGGGACTCGGAGGAGGTCGACTGGATCTTGAAGCGCTTCGGTTCTTCCTCTCAGGACGTATCGTGTGCCGGCGTCTCCCTGGGCGGCAACGCGCTGTTGAAATGGCTCGGCGAGCGCGGCGAGGACGCCCGCTCGCTGGTGCGGCGCGCTGCGGCGGTTTCGGCGCCGATCGACCTCGCCGCCGCCGGCCGCGCGCTCGACCGCGGCTTGAACCGGCTGATCTACACGCGCCATTTCCTCGCCACCCTCAAGCCCAAGTCGCTCGCCAAGCTCGAGGTGTTCCCGGGCCTGTACGACGGCGCCCGGGTGCGCGCCGCGCGCAGCTTCCGCGAGTTCGACGACGCTGTGACCGCCCCGCTGCACGGCTTTCGCGACGCCGACGACTACTGGAGCTGCGCTTCCAGCGCGCCGTGGCTGGAGCGCATCCGCGTGCCGACGCTGGTGCTCAATGCGCGCAACGACCCGTTTCTTCCGGAGCAGGATCTGCTCGCCGCGACGCGCAAGGCGGCGCCCTGCGTGGTGCTAGAATTTCCGCGCACCGGAGGCCACGCCGGATTTCTCGGCGGGCCGTTCCCGGGCCGGCACGCCTGGCTGGCGCGCCGCCTGCTCGAGTTCTTCGCCGCCACGTGAGCGTTCCCGCAGAAATCTTCCGCGCCTACGACATCCGCGGCGTCGTCGGCAAGACCCTGACCGCGGCGATCGTGCGCGACATCGGCCGCGCCCTCGGCACGCTGGGGCGCGAGCGCGGCGCGCCGACCTTCGCCGTCTGCCGTGACGGGCGCCTCTCCGGCCCCGAGTTCGCCGCCGCGCTCGCCGAAGGCATGAACGCGGCCGGCGCCGACGTGATCGACATCGGCATGGCGCCCACGCCGCTCGCCTATTTCGCCGCGCACCACCTGGGCTGCGGCAGCTGCGTGGCGGTGAGCGGCAGCCACAACCCGCCCGAGTACAACGGCCTCAAGATGGTGGTGGACGGCGAGACGCTTTACGGCGCGCAGATCCAGGATCTCAGGAAGCGGATCGAAGCGGGCAAGCTCGCCTCGGGAGCCGGCAAGCGCAGCGAGCGCAACGTGCTCGACGCCTACGTCGAGCGCATCGCGGGCGACGTCAAGCTCGAGCGGCCATTCCGGATCGCGATCGACTGCGGCAACGGCGTCGCCGGCATGCTCGCCCCGCGCCTGTACCGGCGCCTGGGCTGCGAGGTCGAGGAGCTCTACTGCGAGGTCGACGGGCGCTTTCCGAACCATCATCCCGATCCCTCGCAGCCGGAGAATCTCAAGGAATTGATTCAGGTACTTCGCGAAGGAAAAGCAGAGCTCGGCCTCGCCTTCGACGGCGACGGCGACCGGCTCGGGGTGGTGACCAAGGACGGCGAGGTCATCTTCCCCGACCGGCAGCTGATGCTGCTCGCAAAGGACGTGCTGTCGCGCAACCCCGGCGCCGAGATCATCTACGACGTGAAGAGCACGCGGCTGCTCGGCCCCTGGATCGAGCGCCACGGCGGCAGGCCGCTGATCTGGAAGACCGGCCACTCGCTCATCAAGGCGAAGCTGCGGGAGACCGGCGCGCTGCTCGCGGGGGAGATGTCGGGCCACACCTTCTTCAAGGAGCGCTGGTACGGCTTCGACGACGCGCTCTATGGCGGCGCGCGCCTGCTCGAAGTGCTCTCGCGCGAGCCCGATGCCAACCGAACGCTGAAGGCGCTGCCGAACGCGCCCTCGAC
>DATKAX010000393.1:0-11764 GCA_035514595.1 Burkholderiales bacterium | reverse complement strand
TAGCGCGTGCCGTGCTGGCGGTTGTAGGCCCAGCACATCTCGATGCCGGCGATCTTGGCGATGGCGTAGGGGCGGTTGGTGGGCTCGAGCGGGCCGGTGAGGAGGTAGTCCTCCTTCATCGGCTGCGGGCAGTCGCGCGGGTAGATGCAGGACGAGCCGAGGAACAGCAGCTTCTTCACCCCGGCGCGAAAGGCGGCGTGGATCACGTTGGTCTGGATCGCGAGGTTGTCGCGGATGAAGTCGGCGGGGTACGTGTCGTTCGCCAGGATCCCGCCTACCTTGGCGGCGGCGAGCAGCACCACCTCGGGCTTTTCTTCCTGAAAGAATTTTTCTACGGAAGAAGAATCGATCAGGTCGAGCTCGGCGTGCGTGCGCAGCACCAGGTTGCGGTAGCCCTTCGCCTCGAGCCGCCGCGCGAGCGCCGAGCCGGCAAGGCCGCGGTGGCCGGCGACGTAGATCTTGGTATCCGGAGTCAAGGCGAATTCGGGGTCAGAGCCCGATTAAAACCCGAATTCGGGGTCAGAGCCCGAATTCAAACCGCGAATTCGGGGTCAGAGCCCAATAAAACAAAACCAGGAAGAACCGGGCTCTGACCCCAGACCCCAACCAGAACCCAGCTCTGGCTACGCCGAATTCGGGCTCTGACCCCGAATTCATTCGTGGCGGTCGTGGATTTTGTGGCCGTGGCTGCGCGCGAGCTGGTCGCGCTCGGCGAGGCGCAGGTCCTCGCGCACCATCTCGGCGACCAAAGCCTTGAAGCCGACCTTCGGCTTCCAGCCGAGCTTGCGGCGTGCCTTGCGCGCGTCGCCGAGCAGGGTGTCGACCTCGGCGGGGCGGAAGTAGCGCGGATCGACGCGCACGATCGCCTGGTCGGCCTTGAGCGCCGGCCAGCGCTTCGCGCTGACGCGCGAGACGTAGCCGATCTCCTTCGCGCCCTTGCCTCGCCAGCCGATGCGGATGTCGAGCTCGGCGGCGGCGGTCTCGATGAATTCGCGCACGCTCCGCTGCTCGCCGGTGGCGATCACGTAGTCTTCCGGCCGCGGCTGCTGCAGGATCAGCCACTGCGCCTCGACGAAGTCTCTTGCGTGGCCCCAGTCGCGCCGCGCGTCGAGGTTGCCCATGTACAGGCAGTCCTGCACTCCGAGCGCGATGCGAGGCAGGGCGAGGGTCACCTTGCGCGTGGCGAAGGTCTCGCCGCGCACCGGCGACTCGTGGTTGAAGAGGATGCCGTTGCAGGCGTACATGCCGTACGCCTCGCGGTAGTTGACCGTGATCCAGTAGCCGTAGAGCTTCGCCACGCCGTAGGGCGAGCGCGGGTAGAAGGGGGTCGTCTCCTTCTGCGGCGTCTCCACCACCTTGCCGTACATCTCGGAGGTGGAGGCCTGGTAGAAGCGCGTGGTCTTCTCCAGGCCGAGGATGCGCAGCGCCTCCAGCAGGCGCAGCGCGCCGAGCGCGTCCGAGTTGGCGGTGTACTCCGGCTCCTCGAACGACACCGCGACGTGGCTCTGCGCGGCGAGGTTGTAGAGCTCGTCGGGCCGGCAGTCCTGGATCACGCGCGTGAGGCTCGAGGAGTCGGTCATGTCGCCGTAGTGCAGGATGAAGCGGCGGTTGCGCACGTGCGGGTCCTGGTACAGGTGGTCGATGCGGTCGGTGTTGATGAGCGAGGTGCGCCGCTTGATGCCGTGCACCACGTAGCCCTTGTCGAGCAGCAGCTCGGCGAGATAGGCGCCGTCCTGGCCGGTAATGCCGGTGACCAGCGCGACCCGGGGTTTCTTTGGCATGGGCCCGGAGTTTAATGGGGTCTGACCCCATTTTCCCGGGGAAATCGGGCTCTGACCCCGAATTTGCTAGCCGCCGCGCAGGTGTTTCGGCGGCTGCGGCGGCGGGGCTTGCACGGCGGAGAACACCACCACGCGCGGCAGGGACTCGATCTCGATGTAGACGTTCCAGAAGTAGTACTGCAGGTAGGCGGCCACGGTGACCAGCAGCAGCAGGCTTTCCCACGCCAGGCGCCGGCGCTTTTGCCGCTGCTCGGTGACTTCGCGCTCCGCGTTCAGGGCCTGGAAGTAGAGCCGGATCTCCTCGCGGGTGCGCAGGCGCCTTCCGGCGAGGTGCTCGAAGTAGCCGAGCAGGTTCTCGCTCGGCTCCGCGTCGACTTCGACCTTGAGGGGCGCCCTGCGCTGGCCCGCCTCGCACAGCCAGTCCGACAGGTCGCCGTTGACGTCGTCCATCAGTTCGCTTCCAACGGCCATGGCCCGCATGTTGCGGCCTGCGCATTGCGCGCGTCCAGCGCCGCGGCGCGCCGGGTGTGAGGAAATGCCTCGGCGGCGCTGTAAAAGTTCTAAAGTCGGCGCGGCGGCGAATTTTCGCTAACATGCGCGCGTGCCGCCGATCTTTCCGGTGATCCTCTCGGGCGGCGCCGGGTCGCGGCTGTGGCCGGTGTCGCGCGAGGCGCTGCCCAAGCCCTTCATCAAGCTGCCCGACGGCGAGAGCCTGCTCGCGAAGACGCTCAAGCGCGCCGCCGCCGCCGGTGCGGTGACGGAGATGCTCACGGTGACCAACCGCGAGTACTACTTCCTCACGCGCGAGCAGTACGCGGCGCTCGGCAAGGGCGCGCCGCCGATGGCGTTCCTGCTCGAGCCGGCGGCGCGCAACACCGCGCCGGCGATCTGCGCCGCGGCGCTGCATGTCGCGAGCCGGCACGGCGAGGACGCGGTGCTGCTGGTGCTGCCCGCCGATCACCTGATCGCCGACGAGGCCGCGTTCCGCGAGGCGGTGGGCGAGGCGGCGCGGCTGGCGCAGGCAGGCTGGCTGGTCACCTTCGGCATCGCGCCGTCGCGGCCGGAGACCGGGTTCGGCTACATCGAGGCCGGCGAGGCGCTCTCGAAGAGCGCCTGCCGGGTGGCGCGCTTCGTCGAGAAGCCCGACGCCGCGGCCGCGGCGAGCTACGTCGCCGCGGGGCGCTTTTCCTGGAACTCGGGCATGTTCTGCTTCTCGGCGCGCGCGGTGCTGGAGGCGCTCGGCGCCCATGCGCCGCAGGTGCTCGCCGCGGTGCGCTCGTGCCTCGCCGCGAGCGACCTGGCGGCGAGCCCGCCGGTGCTCGCCGAGTCCTTCGCCGAGGCGCCCGACGTGTCGTTCGACTACGCGGTGATGGAGAAGGCCGGCAAGGTCGCGGTGGTGCGCGGCGGCTTCGACTGGAACGACATCGGCTCCTGGAGCGCGCTCGCCGAGCTCACCGCCGCCGACGCGCAGGGCAACCGCGTGAGCGGCGAGGCGGTGCTGGTCGACGCCGCGCACTGCTTCATCCAGAGCGAGCGCGTGGTGGCCGCCGTGGGGGTGGAGAACCTGCTGGTGGTGGACACGCCCGATGCGCTGCTGGTCGCGCGGCGCGACCGCGCGCAGGACGTGAAGCAGGTGGTCGAACGGCTGAAAGTCGCCGCGCATGAGACGGTGCGCCACCACCGCACGGTGCACCGCCCCTGGGGCACCTTCACCGTGCTCGAGGAGGGCGCCCGCTTCAAGATCAAGCGCATCGTGGTGAAGCCGGGCGCGAGCCTGTCGCTGCAGATGCACCACCACAGGAGCGAGCACTGGGTGGTGGTCGCGGGCAGCGCCAAGGTGGCGGTCGGCGGCAAGGAGACTTTTCTCCGCCCCGACGAGTCCACCTACATCCCCGCCGGCACCGCGCACCGCCTCGCCAACCCCGGCGCCATCGACTGCGTGATGATCGAGGTCCAGGCCGGCGACTACGTCGGCGAGGACGACATCGTGCGATTCGAGGACAACTACGGCCGCAAATAATTCGGGGTCAGAGCCCGAATTCCAAAAAACAGGAATGGCGGCGGACTGAGAGTAGCCCCTTCTCAAGGGGTCCCGCACAGCACGCCAGGAAAACCAGTGCGCGCGATCGCTGGGCCCAGCAGCTCGGATCCGGCGGCCTCGTCCACTATCCAGGCCCTGGTGATCCCGGCGTCCGGCATCGCCTCGCGCAGCCCCCGCAGGGTGCGGGCGGAGCCGCCGTGGCCGGCCTTGACCTCGATCGCGATGCGCTCTGTGCCGCGATCGAGCAGGAGGTCGATCTCGGCGCCCGCCTGCGTGCGCCAGAACCAGCTCTGCGACGAGGGATGCGCGATTCGCTCGCGCCGCAGGATGTCCTCGGCGACGAAGCCTTCCCAGCTGGCGCCGCGCGCCGGATGCGCGTCGAGCTCGCCAAGGCTGCCGATGTTGAGCAGATGGTGAAGCAGGCCGGTATCGCGCAGAAACAGCTTGGGCGCCTTGGTCAGTCTCTTGCCGACATTGCGGAAGAACGGCCGCAGCCGGCGCACGAGGAACACCGACTCGAGCACGTCGATCTGGCGCTGCACGGTGTGATAGGACACGCCGAGCGAAGCGCCGAGGGCCGAGGCGTTGAACAGCCCGCCGTGCTGGTGCGCCAGCATGGTGAGGAGGCGCCGCATGAACAGCGCATCCGCCGCGACGCCGTACTGCGCCAGGTCGCGCTCGAGCAGCGTGCGCAGGTAGGCTTCCCACCATTCGCGGAAGTCGCCGCGCAGCGCATCCGGGAAACCGCCTTTCAGCCACAGCTCGCGCCACGGTACCGGAGCTTGCCCGGTCGCGGCCTCGCACGCCGCGAGCGGGTCGAGTTCCGCGACGGCGGCCCGGCCGCTCAGCGACTCTGCCACCCCGCGGACCAGGCCCGGTTGCGCCGATCCGAGCACCACGTAGCGCCCGGCGCGCCGGCGATCGGCGTCGATCGCGCCCCGCAACGCGGCGAAGATCTCGGGCACCGCCTGGGCCTCGTCGAGGATCGCCCCGGCGGCCGGCAGCGAGTCGAGCGCGAAGCGCGCATCGTCCCGGAAGCGCTGGCGGGTGCGCGGGTCCTCCAGGTCGACGTACGCGTAGCCGGGAAACGCGGCGCGGGCGAGCGTCGTCTTGCCAGCCTGGCGCGCCCCCACGATGACCACCGCGGGAAACCGGGCAGCGAGCTGGGGCAGGCGCGGGGCGGACAAGCGCGTGTACATCCTTGCAGATTAGACACAATACTTCTAATTTGCAAGGCTAGTGTGCCGGCCGCAGGTCACATCCCCAGCGCCGCGGGCAGCCACAGCGCGAGGGCGGGGAAGGCGAGCAGCAGGCCGAGCAGCACGAAGTCGGCGGCGAGAAACGGCAGCGTGCCGAGGTAGATGCGGGTCACCGGGATGTCCGGGTTCTGCGCCTGGATCACGAACACCGTCAGGCCCACCGGCGGGCTGATCAGGCCGATGGTGGCCATCACCGTGACGAAGATGCCGAACCACACGCCGTCGTAGCCGATCGAGAGCATCAGCGGCATGATCACCGGCACGGTGATCAGGATGGTGCTCACCTCCTCGAGGAAGGTGCCGAGCAGGAAGTACAGCAGGATCACCGCGAGCACGATCGACGCCGGCGACATGCCGGTCTCGGTGACGAACGCGACCAGCTCGTTGGGCACCCGCGCGAGCACGATGAAGCGCGAGAAGATGAAGGCGCCGACGATGATGAAGAACAGCATCGCGGTCGAGAACACGGTGTCGAGCAGCGCCTCGACGAGGCCGCGCAGGCCGAGCGCGCGCGTCGCGAAGCCGATCGCGATCGCGGCGAAGGAGGCCACCGCGGCGGCCTCGGTCGGCGAGAACCAGCCCAGGTACACGCCCACCACCGCGAGGAAGAACAGCGCCGCGAGCTTCCACATGCCGCGCGCGGCGCGCAGGCGCTCGCCGAGCTTCATGGGAGCGACGTACGGCGTCCAGTGCGGCACCGCGCGCGCGAGCACCAGCACCACCAGCACGTAGAGCGTGGCGAGCAGCAGCCCGGGGAGGAGCGCCGCGGCGAACAGCTTCACCAGCGATTCCTCGGCCACCAGCGAGTAGATGGCGAGGATCACCGAGGGCGGGATCAGGATGCCGAGCGTCCCGGCCGAGGCCACCGCGCCGGCGGCGAGCCCGGCGTCGTAGCCGTGGCGGCGCATCTCGGGGATCGCCACCTTGGAGAAGGTCGCCGCGGTGGCGATCGAGGAGCCGCAGATCGAGCCGAAGGCGGCGCAGGCGCCGATGGTGGCGTTGGTAAGCGCGCCGCGAAAGCCGCTGAACACCGCGTTCGCCGCGCCGAACAGCTCGGAGGACATGTTGGCGCGGGTCGCCACCGCGCCCATCAGGATGAACAGCGGCACCACCGAGAGCGAGTACGCGCTCGCGAGCTCGTAGGGCACCGAGCCGAGCGCGGTGATGGCGTTGCGCCAGCCGTCCATCGCGGCGTAGCCGCACACCCCCACCAGCGCGAGCGCGACCCCGATCGGCACGCGGATGAACAGCACCGCGAGCAGCACCGCGACGCCCACCACGCCGATGCCGAGGTTGCTCATCGGTCTGGCCCGACCCCCTGACAAGGGGGTCGCGAGCCGCAGGCGAGCGGGGGGTTCCTCTTCAGGGCGGCAGAAAGCAACCCCCCGCTCGCGAAGCTCGCTCCCCCCTTGTCAGGGGGGCGAATCACGAGCGCCGCAGCCAGCGCACGATGAAAACGACTGTGGCCAGCGCAGAAGCCACCACGCCGCCGAGCACCGGGATCCAGTAGTACAGGCGCGGGATCGAGAGGTCGGAGGTGACGTCGCCGAACTCGATCATGGTCTGCGCGAGCGGCCACATGCGCCAGGCCATCAGCGTGAGCACGCCGAGCGAGATGGCCGCGCCGGCGAGGTCGAGCCAGCGCACGATCGCGGGACGCACGAAGTGGTCGATGACGTCCACCACCAGGTGCTCGTCGCGCAGGAACACCGCGGGCAGCGCGAAAAAGATGGTGCAGGCGAGCCCGAGCTCGATCAGCTCGAGCATGCCGCGGATCGGGTAGCTGAAAAAGGTGCGCAGCAGCACGTCGGCCACGGTGAGCAGCATCATGGCCGAAAGGAACAACGCCGCGAGGTAGCCGAAGGCCCTCGCGGCGATGCGGACCGCTTTTTCTAGTTCCAGAAGCTCTTGGAGGTCTTCTCGTGCTTCGCGGAGAGGTCCTTCATGCGCTGGTACACCGCGCGCGCCGGGAGCTTCTTCTTCTCGAGCTCCTTCAGCCGCGCCTCGGTGACCTGGGCGCCGGTCTTGCGAAAGCGCGCGTCCTCGGCCTTGGAGAGCTTGATCGGCTCCGAGCCGCCGTCGACCAGCAGCTTCTTGCCGATCGAGTCGAGCGCGTCCCAGCCTTCGCCGACCTCCTTCTCCACGCCCACGGTGGACTGGTCGACGAGCTTGCGCAGGTCGGCGGGCAGCTTCTTGTAGAACTCGGGGTTCATCGCCACGCCGAAGGACGACACGTAGGAGTACATCTCGGTCGAGTACTTGATCGTGCCGCCCATCTTGAAGGCGATGCCGGCGCCGCCGTAGTCGATGAAGGTGCCGTCGAGCGTTCCCTTCTGCAGCATCTCGAGCTGCTCGCCGGGCTGCACGCCGACCGCGGTGCCGCCGAGCGCCGCGACGAAGTCGCGGATGGTGGGCGCGGCGAAGCGGATGCGCAGCCCGCGCATGTCGTCGGCGGTGCGGATCGGCTTCTTGGTGGTGTGCACGTTGCCCGGCTGGTGCGTGAGCAGCAGCAGCACCTTCACGCCGCGGTGCTCGGCGTCGAGGTACTTCGAGCGCAGCTCGCGGTCGTTCAGGGTCTTGGTGCCGATCTCGGCGCTGCCCACCATGTAGGGCAGCGAGATCAGCTCGGTGAGCGGGAAGCGCCCGGGCGTGCCGCCGTGCAGGAACCAGGACACCTCGGCCTGGCCGGTGCGCGCGAGGTCGTAGTGCGCCGGCGGCGGCGCCATCTGCGCGCCGGGGAAGTGCTTGAACGCGAGGCGCCCGTTGGAGGCCTTCTCGAGCTTCTCGCCCCAGCCCACCAGCCACTTCGACATGAAATGCTGCGGCGTAACGAACGCGGCGACCTTGACCTCGAACTTCTCCTGCGCGGCGGCGCCGGCGCTGAACGCGGCCGCGACGGCGGCGGCCGCCGCCAGACGAATGACTCGCATCTTCCCCTCCTCGATTGGATTTCCCGCCCGATTATAACTACCCGGAATTCGGGGTCAGAGCCCGATTTCCAGCATCGGCGCTCCGGGGCTTCGAGCGTACGCCTTCGCCAATGGTGTTCGTCCTGCAGGACTTTTATTCGGGCTCTGACCCCGAATTCCAGGAAATCGGGCTCTGACCCCGAATTTCGCTGAGCATGCGGCGCAGGTTGTCGCGCCAGGGGGCGAGCGCGATGCCGAGGGCCTGCACGAGGCCCGAGCAGTCGAGCACCGAGTACGCGGGGCGGCGCACCTTGGAGGGGTAGTCCGACGAGGCGATCGGGATCACGCGCCGGGCGCGAAGGTCCATGCCGAGCGCGCGCGCCTCCTCGAGGATCGCCACCGCGAAGCCGTGCCAGGTGGTCTCGCCGGCGTCGCTGTAGTGGTGGATGCCGGTCAGGCTGTGCTCGGCGCCGAGCCAGATCGCTGCCGCGAGGCCCCGTGACCAGGTGGGGGAACCCACCTGGTCTGCCACCACGCGCAGCTCCTCGCGTTCGCGCATCAGCCGCAGCATGGTGCTCACGAAGCTCGCGCCGTGCGCGCCGTAGAGCCAGGAGCTGCGGATCACGAGCGCGTGCGGGCCGAGCGCCTTCTCGCCCTCGGCCTTGCTCGCGCCGTAGGCGCCCAGCGGAGCGACCGGGTCCTGCGGGCGGTAGGGGCGGCGCGAAGTGCCGTCGAACACGTAGTCGGTGGAGACGTGCACCAGCTTGGCGCCGGCCGCCGCGGCGGCGCGCGCCAGGTTCTGCGGCCCCTTCGCGTTCACCGCGAAGGCAGCCTCGCGCTCGTCCTCGGCGCGCTCGACCGCGGTGTACGCGGCGGCGTTGAGGATCAGGCGCGGGCGCGTCCGCTCGACGAATCGCAGCACCGCCTCGGCGTGCGAGATGTCGAGGCTCTCGCGATCGGTCGCCTCCAGGCGCGCCCAGGCGGGCGCGGCGCGGCGCAGCTCCGCGCCGAGCTGGCCGTTCGCGCCGCAAAGGAGCACGGTCTCTATGCGAACACTTCCGCTTCGGAAAGCGCGACGCCGCGCCGGTCCTTGTCGGAGAGCGCCGGCTCGCCCTGCAGGCCCTCCAGCGGCCAGGCGATGCCGATCGCCGGATCGTCCCAGCGGAGCGTGCGCTCGTGCTCGGGGGCGTAGTAGTCGGTGGTCTTGTAGAGCACTTCCGCGTACTCCGAGACGACGAGGAAGCCGTGCGCGAACCCCGGCGGGATCCACGCCTGGCGCTTGGAGGCCGCCGAGAGCTCGACGCCGACCCATTTGCCGAACGTCGGCGAGCGCTTGCGCAGATCGACCGCGACGTCGAAGATCGCTCCCTGCAGCGCGCGCACCAGCTTGCCCTGCGGCTGGCGCACCTGGTAGTGCAGCCCGCGCAGCACGCCGCGGCCCGAGCGCGAATGGTTGTCCTGCACGAACTCGAGATCCAGGCCGGTCGCCGCGCGCAACGCGCGCCGGTTGTAGCTCTCGAAGAAGAAGCCGCGCGCGTCGCCGAACACCTCCGGCTCGAGCAGCCACACGCCTTCGATCGCGGCCGCGGTCGCCTTCATCAGAACACGCGCTCGGAAGCCACCCGCAGCAGGTATTCGCCGTAGGCGCTTTTCGCGAGCGGCCGCGCCAGCACCTCGAGCTCGGCGGCGCTCACGTAGCCCAGGCGAAAGGCGATCTCCTCCGGGCAGGCGATCTTCAGCCCCTGCCGGCGCTCGATGGTCTGGATGAAGTGCGCCGCCTCGAGCAGCGACTCGTGCGTGCCGGTGTCGAGCCAGGCGAGGCCGCGGCCCATCGGCACCACCTCGAGCTCGCCCCAGTCGAGGTACTGGCGGTTGACGTCGGTGATCTCGAGCTCGCCGCGCGCCGAGGGCGCGAGGCGCGAGGCGATCTCGACCACGCGGGCGTCGTAGAAGTAAAGCCCGACCACCGCGTAGCGCGACTTCGGCTGGCTCGGCTTCTCCTCGATGCTGATCGCGCGCCCGCGGCTGTCGAACTCGACCACGCCGTAGCGCTCGGGATCCTGCACCGGGTAGGCGAAGATGGTGGCGCCCGCCTCGCGGCCCGCGGCGCGCTTGAGCAGCTCGGTGAGCTCGTGGCCGTAGAACAGATTGTCGCCGAGCACCAGGGCTACGCGCTCGGCGCCGATGAACTCGCGGCCGATGAGGAACGCCTGCGCGATCCCGCCGGGGTCGGGCTGCACCGCGTAGGCGAGCTCGAGTCCCCACTGCGAGCCGTCGCCGAGCAGCCTTTCGAAGCGCGGCGTGTCCTCGGGCGTCGAGATAATGAGGATGTCGCGGATCCCGGCGAGCATCAGCGCCGAGAGCGGGTAGTAGATCATCGGCTTGTCGTAGACCGGGAGCAGCTGCTTCGAGACGACGTGGGTCGCCGGGTGCAGCCGGGTGCCGGCGCCGCCGGCGAGGATGATGCCTTTCATGGCCAGTGATCCGGGTTGTCGAGGTACCAGCGTACCGTCTTGCGCAGGCCCGAGGCGAACGATTCCGCCGGCCGCCAGCCGAGCTCGCGCTTGATCTTCGAGCAGTCGATGGCGTAGCGCCGGTCGTGCCCCGGGCGGTCCTTGACGAAGCTCACCAGGCGCCGGTAGCTCGCCCCGGGGACCGGGCGCGCCTCGTCGAGCAGCGCGCACAGCCGCTCGACCAGCTCGATGTTCTTCATCTCGGCCTCGCCGCCGATGTTGTAGGTCTCGCCGATGCGGCCGCCTTCGAGCACGCGGCGCACGGCCTCGCAGTGGTCCATGACGTAGAGCCAGTCGCGCACGTTGCCGCCGTCGCCGTACACCGGCAGCGGCTTGCCGGCGAGCGCGTGATGGATCATGAGCGGGATCAGCTTCTCGGGAAGCTGGCGCGGCCCGTAGTTGTTGGAGCAGTTGGTGACGAGCACCGGCAGGCCGTAGGTGTGGTGATAAGCACGCGCGAAGTGGTCGGAGGCCGCCTTGGAGGCGCTGTAGGGGCTGTTGGGCGCGTAGGGCGAGCGCTCGGTGAAGCCGGGCGCCTGCGGCTCGAGCGAGCCGAACACCTCGTCGGTCGAGACGTGCAGGAAGCGCAACGCCTGGTGCTCGCGCCAGTAGGCGCGCGCCTCCTCGAGCAGCGAGAACGTCCCCACCACGTTCGCCTGCACGAAGTCCGCCGGGCCCTCGATCGAGCGGTCGACGTGGCTCTCGGCGGCGAAGTGCACGATGGCGCGCGGCCGGTGGCGCGCGAGCAGCTCGCGCACCAGGCGCCGCTCGCAGATGTCGCCGCGCACCAGCACGTGGCGCGCGTCGCCCTCGAGCGGCGCGAGGTTGCGCGCGTTCCCGGCGTAGGTGAGCTTGTCGAGATTCACCACCGGCTCGCCGGTGCGCGCGATCGTGTCGAGCACGAAATTCGAGCCGATGAACCCCGCGCCGCCGGTGACCAGAAGCATGCCGAATTCTAATTCGGGGTCAGAGCCCGAATTCCTGAAAGGCAACCCCCCGCTCGCAAAAGCAGCTCGCGACCCCCTTGTCAGGGGGTCGGCCGAATTCGGGCTCTGACCCCGAATTAGTCGGGATAGCCCTCGGGGTTGGCGGACTGCCAGCGCCAGGCGTCGCGGCACAAGGCGTCGAGGTCGAGGCGCGCGCGCCAGCCGAGCTCGGCGGCGGCCGCGGCGGGGTCGGCGTAGCACGCGGCGACGTCGCCCGGGCGGCGCGGCGCGAATTCCAGCGGGATCGTCTTGCCCGAGGCGCGCTCGAAGGCCTT
>DATKAX010000392.1:0-8369 GCA_035514595.1 Burkholderiales bacterium | reverse complement strand
GGGCACCGAGATGGTGATGCCGGGGGACAACGTGAAGATGGTGGTGACGCTGATCACGCCGATCGCGATGGAGCAGGGCCTGCGCTTTGCCATCCGCGAGGGCGGCAGGACCGTCGGCGCCGGCGTCGTGGCGAAGATACTGGAGTAGGAAGGGACAGGGGCATAGCTCAATTGGCAGAGCGTCGGTCTCCAAAACCGAAGGTTGGGGGTTCGAGGCCCTCTGCCCCTGCCAGCCGCGAACCATGATGGACAAGATCAAGCTCGGCGTCGCCGCGGCGCTGGTGGTGGCGGGAATCGCGGGCTACTACTGGCTGGGCGCAAGCCCGCTGGTGCTGCGCATCCTGGCGGTCGTCGCGGGCATCGCGGCCGGCGCCGCGATGGCCTGGGCGAGCACGCCGGGCCGGGAGTTCATCGGCTTCGCCGGCGAGGCCGTGGGCGAGGTCAAGAAGGTGGTATGGCCGACGCGCAAGGAGACGCTGCAGACCACCTCGGCGGTGTTCGCTTTCGTGGTGGCGATGGCGGTGTTTCTGTGGCTTACGGACAAGACGCTGGAATGGATGCTTTACGACCTGGTTCTCGGATGGCGCTAGACATGAGCAAACGCTGGTACGTGGTGCACGCCTATTCGGGATTCGAGAAATCCGTGCAGCGCGCGCTGGAGGATCGCATCGCGCGCGCCGGGATGCAGGACAAGTTCGGCAAGATCCTGGTGCCGGTCGAGGAAGTGGTCGAGATGAAGGGCGGCCAGAAGCACATGTCGGAGCGCAAGTTCTTTCCCGGCTACGTGCTGGTCGAGATGGAGATGAACGACGACACCTGGCACCTGGTGAAGAACACCAACAAGGTGACCGGCTTCGTCGGGGGCACGGCGACCAAGCCCGCCCCGATCGGCGAGAAGGAAGTCGACGCGATCATGCAGCAGATGCGCGAGGGCGTGGAGAAGCCCAAGCCCAAGGTGCTGTTCGAGGTGGGCGAGATGGTGCGCGTCAGGGACGGCCCGTTCACCGACTTCCAGGGCACCGTCGAGGACGTGAACTACGAGAAGAGCCGGCTGCGCGTGGCGGTCACCATTTTCGGCCGCTCGACGCCGGTCGAGCTGGAATTCGGGCAAGTCGAAAAAGCTTGACCCGCCCTTAGGAGAGCAACGTGGCAAAGAAGATCGTCGGCCTGATCAAGCTGCAGGTGCCGGCGGGAAAGGCGAACCCCTCGCCCCCCATCGGCCCCGCGCTCGGCCAGCGCGGCCTCAACATCATGGAGTTCTGCAAGGCGTTCAACGCGCAGACGCAGAAGGTCGAGCCGGGCCTGCCGCTGCCGGTGGTGATCACCGCCTATGCGGACAAGAGCTTCAGCTTCATCATCAAGACGCCGCCGACCACGGTGCTCATCAAGAAGGCCGCGGGCATCGAGTCGGGCAGCCCCCGGCCGCACCTCGACAAGGTGGGCAAGATCACCCGCAAGCAGGTCGAGGAGATCGCCAAGGCCAAGATGCCCGATCTCAACGCGACGGACCTCGAGGCCGCGATGCGCGTGGTCGCGGGCAGCGCGCGCTCGATGGGCGTGATCGTGGAGGGCATGTAACGTGACGCACGTTTCCAAGCGCAGGAAGGGCTTCGCCGGCAAGGTCGACCGCAACAAGGCCTATGCCGCCATCGAGGCGCTCAAGCTGGTGAAGGAAACCGCGACCGCCAAGTTCGACGAGGCGGTGGACGTCGCGGTGAACCTGGGAATCGACGCGAAGAAGGGCGACCAGACGGTGCGCGGCTCGGTGGTGCTTCCCGCCGGCACCGGCAAGACGGTGCGCGTCGCGGTGTTCGCGGCCGGCGACAAGGCGCAGGCGGCCAAGGCCGCGGGCGCCGACGTGGTGGGCATGGAGGACCTCGCCGAGCAGGTGAAGACCGGCAAGCTCGACTTCGACGTCGTGATCGCGGCGCCCGAGGCGATGCGCGTGGTCGGCAGCCTCGGCCAGATCCTCGGCCCGCGCGGGCTGATGCCCAACCCGAAAGTGGGCACGGTGACGCCGGACGTGGCGGGGGCGGTGAAGAACGCCAAGGCGGGCCAGGTGCAGTTCCGCGCCGACAAGACCGGCATCGTCCAGTGCACCATCGGGCGCGCCTCGTTCACGCCGGAGCAGCTGCACGAGAACCTGGCCGCGCTGGTCGAGGCCCTGAACAAGGCGAAGCCTTCCGCCAGCAAGGGGATTTTCCTGAGAAAGCTCTCGGTGTCGAGCACGATGGGAGTCGGCGTGAAGGTCGACCCCGCCTCGCTCTCGGCGCCGCAATGACTTTGGCCGTTGCTGTCAAAGACCGCAGGGGTTCGAAAGAACTTAAACCGGCAATGCCCTGCGCAGATGGCGTTCCTGAGGATTCGGGGTCGCCAGTCCGTAATGCTGGAAAGGAGGTAGACCTTGAGTCTTAGTCTGGAGCAGAAGCAGGCGGTGGTCGCGGAGATCGCGGCCAAGCTCGCGGACGCACAGGCGGTGATCGTCGCGGAGTACCGCGGCCTCGACGTCGAGCGCGTGACGCAGCTGCGCGCCAGGGCGAGGCAATCCGGGCTGTACCTGCGCGTGCTGAAGAACAGCCTCGCGCGCAGGGCGGTCAAGGGCACGCCGTTCGAGAAGCTCGCCGAGCAGATGGTCGGCCCGCTGATGTACGGCATCTCCCCGGATCCGGTCTCGGGCGCGAAGCTGTTCTCGGCGTTCGCCAAGGACAACGCGTCCTTCGTGATCCGCGCCGGCGCGATGCCCAACGCCCTCATGTCCGAGCGCGAGGTCAAGGCGCTGGCGATGCTGCCCGGCCGCCAGGAGCTGCTGACGATGCTGGTCGGCACCCTGCAGGCGCCGCTCGCCAAGCTCGCGCGCACGATGAACGAAGTTCCGGGCAGGTTCGTGCGAACGCTCGCCGCGGTACGCGATGCCAGGGAACAATCGGGAACCTAATCTCAGGAGAAAGCAGATGGAACGTGCACAGATTCTGGAAGCCATTTCGGGAATGACCGTCCTGGAGCTCTCGCAGCTCATCAAGGACATGGAAGAGAAGTTCAACGTCTCGGCGGCGGCCGCGGTCGCGGTCGCGGCGCCGGCCGCCGCCGCCGCGGCGGCGCCGGCCGAGGAGAAGACCGAGTTCACCGTGATGCTCACGGCGGTGGGCGACAACAAGGTCAACGTCATCAAGGCGGTGCGCGAGGTCACGAGCCTCGGCCTGAAGGAGGCCAAGGATCTCGTCGACGGCGCGCCCAAGGCGGTGAAGGAGGGCGTGGCGAAGGCCGAGGCCGACGCCGTGGCGAAGAAGCTGACCGACGCCGGCGCGAAGGTCGAGATCAAGTAAGCAGGAACTTCGGAACTCCCGGCGGGTCCTAGAGACCCCCCGGGGAGTCCGAGACAGAGAAAAAACCTTGTTCGCGCAGGGTTTTTTCTCTGTCCCGCGGCATTTTAGGAGCCTTCATGAGCTATTCCTTGACCGAGCGCAAACGCATCCGCAGGAGCTTCGCGAAGCGGGCGATCGTGCAGAACGTGCCGTTCCTCATCGCGACGCAGCTCGAGTCCTACACGGCCTTCCTGCAGGCGCACGTGGCGCCGGAAGCCCGCAGGAACGAGGGCCTGCAGGCGGCGTTCAGCTCGATCTTCCCGATCAGCAGCCACTCGGGCAACGCGCGCCTCGAGTTCGTGAGCTACTCGCTCGGCGAGCCGCCGTTCGACGTCAAGGAGTGCCAGCAGCGCGGCCTCACCTACGCCAGCCCGCTGCGCGCGAAGGTGCGCCTCGTGATCCTGGACAAGGAGGCGCCCAAGCCGACCACCAAGGAGGTGAAGGAGCAGGAGGTGTACATGGGCGAGATCCCGCTCATGACCACCACCGGCTCGTTCATCATCAACGGCACCGAGCGCGTGATCGTGTCCCAGCTGCACCGCTCGCCCGGCGTGTTCTTCGAGCACGACCGCGGCAAGACGCATTCCAGCGGCAAGCTGCTGTTCTCGGCGCGCGTGATTCCCTACCGCGGCTCGTGGCTCGACTTCGAGTTCGATCCCAAGGACATCGTGTTCTTCCGCGTCGACCGGCGCCGCAAGATGCCGGCCACGATCCTGCTCAAGGCGCTCGGCTACACGCCGGAGCGCATCCTCAGGGAATTCTTCGCCTTCGACACCTTCCACATCGAGCCGAACGCGGTGCTGTTCGAGGTGGTGCCGGAGCGCCTGCGCGGCGAGGTGGCGCGCTTCGACATCAACGACAAGTCCGGCAAGACGATCGTCGCGAAGGACAAGCGCATCACCGTCAAGCACATCCGCGACATGGAGGCCGCCGGCATCAAGCGCTTCGCGGCGCCCGACGAGTTCATCCTCGGCCGCACCCTGGCGCACAACGTGGTGAGCGCCGACACCGGCGAGATCATCGCCAACGCCAACGACGAGATCGCCGAGACGCTGCTCGCCAGGCTGCGCGAGACGAAGATCGGCAAGGTCCAGACGCTGTTCACCAACGACCTCGACCAGGGGCCCTACGTCTCGCAGACGCTGCGCGCGGACGAGACCGCCGACCGGCAGGCGGCGCGCGTCGCCATCTACCGCATGATGCGCCCGGGCGAGCCGCCGACCGAGGACGCGGTCGAGGCGCTGTTCAATGGCCTGTTCTTCGCCGAGGAGCGCTACGACCTCTCGGCGGTGGGGCGCATGAAGTTCAACCGGCGCATCGGCGCGCCGGCCGAGTCGAGCTGGCAGCTGCGCTTCAAGGGCATCGCGCTTCCCAAGGAGGCGGAAGAGGAGCTGCGCGCGTACTTCGGCCGCGCCCCCGAGCTGTCGCTCAACAAGGTGGGGCTCGAGGGCATGGCCTCCGAGGCCGACGCGCAGGCCCTGGTCGACAAGCTGTTCCACGACCTGAAAGGCAAGGGCATCGAGCGCAACAAGCTCGAGGTGAAGATCGAGCCGCGCCTGACGCTCTCGCCGAAGGACATCGTCGAGGTGATCCGGATACTCGTCGAGCTGCGCAACGGCCGCGGCGAGATCGACGACATCGATCACCTCGGCAACCGGCGCGTGCGCTCGGTGGGCGAGCTCGCGGAAAATCAGTTCCGCGCGGGACTCGTGAGAGTTGAAAGGGCCGTAAAGGAAAGGCTCTCGCAGGCGGAGTCCGAGAACCTGATGCCGCACGACCTGATCAACGCCAAGCCGATCTCGGCCGCGATCAAGGAGTTCTTCGGCTCGAGCCAGCTCTCGCAGTTCATGGACCAGACCAATCCCCTGTCCGAGATCACCCACAAGCGGCGCGTGTCGGCGCTGGGGCCGGGCGGCCTTACCCGCGAGCGGGCGGGCTTCGAGGTGCGCGACGTGCACCCGACCCACTACGGCCGGGTGTGCCCGATCGAGACGCCGGAGGGCCCGAACATCGGCCTCATCAACTCGCTGGCGCTGTACGCCCGCACCAACCGCTACGGCTTCCTCGAGACGCCCTATCGCAAGGTGAAGGACGGCCGCGTGACCAACGAGATCGTCTTCCTGTCGGCCATCGAGGAGGGCAACTACGTGATCGCGCAGGCGAACGCGTCGATCGACAAGAACGGCAGGCTGGTCGACACGCTGGTGTCGTGCCGCTACAAGAACGAGTTCGAGCTCAAGTCCTCCGAGGAAGTGCAGTACATGGACGTGGCGCCCTCGCAGATCGTCTCGGTCGCCGCCTCGCTGATTCCGTTCCTCGAGCACGACGACGCCAACCGCGCGCTGATGGGCTCCAACATGCAGCGCCAGGCGGTGCCCTGCCTGCGGCCGGAGAAGCCGCTGGTGGGAACCGGCGTCGAGCGCACCGCGGCGATCGACTCGGGAACCTGCGTGATCGCGCTGCGCGGCGGGCTGATCGACTACGTCGACGCCAACCGCATCGTGGTGCGGGTGAACGACGACGAGACGCTGCCGGGCGACGTCGGCGTCGACATCTACAAGCTCACCAAGTACACGCGCTCCAACCAGAACACCAACATCAACCAGCGCCCGATCGTGAAGCAGGGCGAGAGGATCGCCAAGGGCGACGTGGTGGCCGACGGCGCCTCCACCGACCTGGGCGAGCTGGCGCTCGGCCAGAACATGCTGGTCGCGTTCATGCCCTGGAACGGCTTCAACTTCGAGGATTCGATTTTGATCTCGGAGCGGGTGGTGGGCGATGACCGCTTCACCTCGATCCACATCGAGGAGCTGACGGTGGTCGCGCGGGATACGAAACTGGGCCCGGAGGAAATCACCCGGGACATTTCCAATCTGTCGGAAGCCCAATTGGCCAGGCTCGACGAGTCCGGCATCGTGTACATCGGCGCGGAGGTCGAGGCGGGCGACGTGCTGGTGGGCAAGGTGACGCCCAAGGGCGAGACCCAGCTCACCCCCGAAGAAAAGCTGTTGCGTGCCATTTTCGGTGAAAAAGCTTCGGATGTTAAAGATACGAGCCTCAGGGTTCCGTCTGGTATCAGCGGGACGGTGATCGACGTGCAGGTGTTCACGCGCGAGGGCATCGAGCGCGACCGGCGCAGCCAGTCGATCATCGAGGACGAGCTCAAGCGCTACAAGACCGACCTCGCCGACCAGATGCGCATCGTCGAGTCCGACACCTTCGAGCGCCTCGAGCGCCTGCTCACCGGCAAGACCGCCAACGGCGGTCCCAAGCGCCTGGTGAAGGGCATCAAGATCGCCAAGGACTACCTCGCCTCGCTCGAGCGCTACGACTGGTTCGACATCCGCCTCGCCAACGAGGACGCCGCGGCGCAGGTCGAGGGGCTGAAGGAGTCGCTCGCGCAGAAGCGGCGCGAGTTCGACGCCATGTTCGAGGCGAAGAGGAAGAAGCTCACCCAGGGCGACGAGCTGCCGCCGGGCGTGCTGAAGATGGTCAAGGTGTACGTCGCGGTGAAGCGGCGGCTGCAGCCCGGCGACAAGATGGCCGGGCGCCACGGCAACAAGGGCGTGATCTCCAAGATCGTGCCGGTGGAGGACATGCCGCACATGGCCGACGGCACCCCGGTGGACATCGTGCTCAACCCGCTCGGCGTGCCCTCGCGCATGAACGTCGGCCAGATCCTGGAGACGCATCTCGGCTGGGCCGCCAAGGGGCTCGGCCACAAGCTCGGCGAGCTGATCGCGGGCCAGCAGCAGGTGCGCATCGCCGAGCTGCGCAGGATGTTCGAGCGCATCTACAACCCCGGCGAGAGGGAGAACGGCATCGCCGCGCTGTCCGACGACGAGGTCCTGCAGCTCGCGCAGAACCTGACGCAGGGCGTGCCCTTCGCCACGCCGGTGTTCGACGGCGCGGCGGAAGCCGAGATCAACGCCATGCTCGAGATGGCCGGGCTGCCGACCTCCGGCCAGGTCGCGCTCTACGACGGGCGCACCGGCGAGTCCTTCGACCGCCCGGTCACGGTGGGCTACATGCACATGCTGAAGCTGCACCACCTGGTCGACGACAAGATGCACGCGCGCTCCACCGGGCCGTACAGCCTGGTGACGCAGCAGCCCCTGGGCGGCAAGGCGCAGTTCGGCGGGCAGCGCTTCGGCGAGATGGAAGTCTGGGCGCTGGAGGCCTACGGCGCCGCGTACACGCTGCAGGAGATGCTCACGGTCAAGTCCGACGACATCACCGGGCGCACCAAGGTGTACGAGAACATCGTCAAGGGCGACCACAAGATCGACGCGGGCATGCCCGAGTCGTTCAACGTGCTCGTTAAGGAGATCCGCTCCCTTGGCATCGATATCGATCTGGAGAGGTACTAATGAAAGCGCTTCTTGAGCTCTTCAAGCAGGTCCAGCAGGACGAGGAGTTCGACGCGATCAAGATCGGGCTCGCCTCGCCCGAGAAGATCCGCTCGTGGTCCTACGGCGAGGTGAAGAAGCCCGAGACCATCAACTACCGCACCTTCAAGCCGGAGCGCGATGGCCTGTTCTGCGCCAAGATCTTCGGCCCGATCAAGGACTACGAGTGCCTGTGCGGCAAGTACAAGCGCCTCAAGCACCGCGGCGTGATCTGTGAAAAATGCGGCGTCGAAGTGACGCTGGCCAAGGTTCGACGGGAGCGGATGGGGCACATCGAGCTGGCGAGCCCCACGGCGCACATCTGGTTCCTCAAGTCGCTGCCTTCCCGCCTCGGCCTGGTGCTGGACATGACGCTGCGCGACATCGAGCGCGTGCTGTACTTCGAGGCCTACGTGGTGACCGACCCGGGCCTGACGCCGCTCAAGCGCTGCCAGCTGCTCACCGAGGACGACTACCTCGCCAAGGTCGAGGAGTTCGGCGACGACTTCTCCGCCGCGATGGGCGCCGAGGGCATCCGGGCGCTGCTGCGCGCGCTCGATCTCAACAAGGAGATCGACAACCTGAGGAAGGAGCTCGAGGCGACCTCCTCGGACGCCAA
>DATKAX010000391.1:0-3939 GCA_035514595.1 Burkholderiales bacterium | reverse complement strand
GGGCGCGGCCGCCGGGGCGGCCGCTTTTCCCGACTCCAGGTACTTCTGCGGCTCGGCCTGGAACTTCGCCAGGCAATGCTTCGAGCAGAAGAGATAGGTCTTTCCTTCGTACTCGAAGCTGCCCGCCGCCTTTGCGGGCTCGACCGCCATGCCGCACACCGGGTCCTTCGCCATCACGCCTCCGCTCAGGTCAGGATGTCGCGCTTGCGCTGCTCGAACTCCTCGCGGTCGATCTCGCCCCGCGCGTAGCGCTCCTTGAGGATATCGAGCGCGCGGCCGGCGCCGCCCTGCTGCCCCGAGCCGCTGCCGGCGAGCCATTTCACCAGCACCACGATGCCGAGGACGATCAGCACCCACCACAGCACCATGTGGAGGATGCCGAGCATCCCCCAGCCGCTTCCCATCACGCTTCCCATGTCACCCCACCACATCGGCGTCTCCTCTGCTCATCGACTGCGTGTCTCCTGCCTTACGCTTTGCTGCTCGATGCACGGCCAGGGCGAGGCCGAGAAACACCAATGCGCCCCAGCCCCAGACGACCGCGTAGCCCGGCATGGCGAACATCGGCACGGTGGCATACACGATCGCGAGCGCGGCCCAGACTGCGAACACTGCGAGGAACAGCCAGCTGTCCTGCTTCATTTCCCGTCTCCTCAGTGACCGATCGCGCCGCTCGCCGCGAGCGGCAGCGCGCGCATCAGCTCGAACGCGAGCATGGTAAAGCCGACGGTAATGCCGACGAGCACCAGGACGGCGAGCGGCCCGGTCCAGGCGCGCGCCGCGGCAGCGACCGGCCCGCCCCACTGCACTTCCGGCAGCGCGACTCTCAGTCGCGCCGCGCCCGGCAGCAGGTTGGCGGCAAGCGCGAGCGCATAGGCGAGGATCGCAGCCGACATCAGGAGGCCGCCGATGCCTACGATGCCCATGAGGATGGGCCAAGCGGCCGGCGCCGCGCCGTCGTAGGCCACGTCGAGCACCCGGCGCGGCACCCCGAGGTAGCCGGCGGCGACACCCGCGGTGCCGAACAGTGCGAGCCCCGCGGTCGCAAGGTGCGGCAACCCGCGCAGCACGCCCGGACGCCAGAGCGCACAGCCGGTGAGCGGCGGCAGCGCGTAGACCAGGGCGGCGAGAAAGGTCAGCGTGACGGTGCCTACCGTGAGGAAATGGAAATAGCCCGGAACGAAGAAGGTGTCGGACAGCAGTGACGCGAGCTTCTCCTGGATCAGCACGAAAGAGAGCGCGCCGCCGAGCGCGAGGTTCAGCACCGCGAAGCCGATCGCCGACATCGCAGGATTCGCCCATGGCAGCATCCGGATCCAGCCGAACAGGCCGCGGGCGCCGGCGCTGCGCGCGTGCACTTCCAGGGAGGAGACGATCACCAGGAACACCATGACCGTCGGCACGCTGATGAACAGCGAGAGCAGCGATCCCAGCACGCGCACGCTCTGGGCGAGGTCGGGCTCGAGGAACATGTGGTAGAGCGAGGTCGGCGGCACGAACACCAGGTAAAGCGCGAACACGATCTTCGAGAAGCGTGCGCCGAAGATCGATTTCACGCCGGTCATCGCCTCGACCAGCGCGTACCAGAGGAGCACGGTCGCCATGAGCGGCAGGTAGTGCATGTTGTGGAACAGGATGTGCCAGCGCGTCGCATGATCCGCGGGCAGCGCTCCCAGGCCGAGCGCCCATAGCGCAGCCGGGAGAAAGGCGTAGGCCGCAGCGATCGCGCTCACCATCAGCAGCCCGGCCCAGGCGCAGCAGGCGAAGCTCACCACCGGCCACTCGGCGCCCGCCGCAAGCGGCCGCAGCGCGGTGGCGACGCCCGCCGCCGCAACGCAAAAAAGACCGGCGGCAAGCAAGAGGTAGCCCGCGTAGAAGGCCGCCGCCTCCGCGGAGGGCGCGCCGGCGAGCTCCGGCGGCGCGTCGTAGAGCAGCGGCATGCCGCTCGTCACGGCGTAGAGGTTGGCGGCGAAGCCCGCGGTCATCAGCGAAACGCCTGCCCAAGCGAGCGGCCGCCATGCGACGCCGCGGCCCGGCGCGCCGTAGGCCGCTGCGAGCGCGAGGAGCAAGCCGGCTTGCGCGAAATAAAGCCAGTAGAAGAAGATGCTCACGGCATGGCCGGTGAGCGCCCGATAGCCGGCAAGCGGGCCGAGATCGAGGAAGCCGGCGCGCGCAAGCGCCGTGGCCGCGCCCCACAGCACGCCGAGCGCGAGCGCGGCGAGCGCGGCGCCGAACGCGCTCTTCAGGAGGCGCCTTTCCGCCGGCCCGAGCGCCGCGAGTCCTTCGACCAGCGTGTTCCGGCTCATGATTTCGCCTCCCCTTCGGTGACGATGATCCTTCCCTGCATGCGATCGTGCGCGAGCCCGCAGTAGACCGTGCAGTAGAGCAGGTACTCGCCTGCGCGCTTGAAGGTGTACTCCTGCTCGACGAGCGCCCCCGGCCGCAGCCGCACCACGCGCGCCCCCGGCGCGAGCTGCAGCGTGGCGCCGTGCGCCACGTCGACCGCCATCATGCGAAAGCGATACGGCACCCGCGCCTCGAGCCGCAGCACCCCGGGCGCGAAGCCGAACTGGTAGGCCATCAGGTACACCTCGATGGGCGAAGCCTCGTCCTCGTCCGGCTCGCTTTCGGCGGGCATGTCATGACCGGCGTGTGCCCCGTGCGCGCCGTGCGCCGCCTCCGGCTGCCTGACCGCCTCCGGGCGCCGGCGCTGCGGCCGCACACTGCCGTCGGCGAGCTTGTTCGTCTCGACGAAGCCTTCCGCGAGCCGCCTGAACTCCTCACGCTCCATGCCGCCGGCGGCTGCGCCGTGCCCGCCGCCGTGCGCGTCGGCCTGCCCGTGCGCGCGGGCTTCGGCAGCCTCCGCATGTTCGCCGAACTCGAGCGGCGCGGCGCCGTAGACCGCCCACAGAAAGTAAAGGCTCACCATGCCGAATCCCGCTGCCGCGACGAACCCGCGGCGCGCCGTGAAGTGCCCCTGCCCTTGCTGCCTTACCAAAAACCCGCCCATCCCTTGCTCCATTCGTGAATAGCTGCAGTCGAGATCCGCGGTAACGCCCGCCCGCGTCAGCCCGACTCGAGCCGGCCGCCCTGAAAGCAGCGAGCAGGATCAGATCAGGAACGACTGGAAGAGGATGCGGCGCGGCGGCCCGACCGCGACGGGCACGCGCAGGCTGGCGAGCCCGGGCGAGCGCGGCGGCTCGCCCGCCGGCCGCACCATGGCAGCCTGGAATTCAGGGACCTTGACCTGCGGCTTGTCGAACGTCTGGTCGGCACGCTTGCAATGAGCCAGGCACCAGGCCTTGCTCTCGGTCGGCTCAGGGCAAGGCTCCGACTGCAGCCCCTGCTGCACCGGCATCAGCGCTTGCGAGGGCGCATGCCGCGGCAGCTCGCAAGCGAGCGCGAGAACCGCCTGGCCGAAGAGCATCGCCGCCAAGGCGACCATTCCTGCAGCGTGCGAGGCGCGGCGCGAGCGTATCAACGATTCCCCTGGATCGGCATTATGCACTGGAAGCAAGCGCCAGCATGCCGAGAGAGAGCGAGCGGTGATTTGATTCAGATCAACCGGCGCGGCTTCTTGCATCAGCTGGAGGACCAGAACCTGCAGTTGCGCATCATGCCGCCGTCCTCGTCCACGTCATTCAACTTGTCGCTTCTGAAATTGGCAATGATCAGGCTGAATGTGCCATCCATGTGATTTCCTCATTGAGTGCGGCCGGCGATCTGCTTCCAGTTGGAGCCGCCATCGGCAGTCAGGAACACCTTGTTCAGAAGCGTGGCGATCGCAAATGCATCCTCGTCCACCGGGCTTTGAGCAATCAACTCCACGAAATCGATGCCGATCGGCGGCAGTGGCGCCATGCTGCGCGAGCCGCCGTCCAGCGCGACGGTGCGAAGCGCCGCTGCATCTGCGCGGACGTAATGCAGGCGCCTGCCGCC
>DATKAX010000390.1:0-3552 GCA_035514595.1 Burkholderiales bacterium | reverse complement strand
CCCGGCCAGTTTCGCGTATTCCTGATATTTCGCCGGATCGGTGACATTGATCTGCGCGATGATATAGGCAGCCATCCAAGGCTCCTCCATGCAAAAGCGAAAGGTCTAATGGATCTGCGATTGAACGGCAAGTCGGTGCTGATCACCGGCAGCTCGAAGGGCATCGGCCTCGCCTGCGCGAAGGCTTTCGCCGAGGAAGGCTGCGGCGTCCATCTGGCTGCCCGGGATGAAGGTCGGCTGCAGCAGGCGCGCCGCGCCCTTGACGGAAAAGCGGAAATTCACCCCACCGATCTTCGCGACGGCGAGGCGCTGCGAAAGCTGGCGGCGGCCTGCGCCGACGTGGACATTCTGGTCAACAACGCCGGCGACATTCCCGGCGGGAGCATCGAGTCGATCGACGAGACGAAGTGGCGCCATGCCTGGGAGCTCAAGGTGTTCGGCTACATCAACCTCACGCGCGAGGTCTTCGGGCGCATGAAGGCGCGCGGCGGCGGGGTCATCGTCAACGCGATCGGCATGGCGGGCGAGAATCCCTCGTTCGAGTATGTCTGCGGCAGCGCCGCCAACGCCGGCCTTGCCGCCTTCACCAAGGCGATGGGCAAGGGCTCGCGCGAGCACGGCGTGCGGGTGCTCGGCGTGCATCCGCCGGCCACCCGCACCGACCGCATCATCGCGGTGATGAAGGCCGCGGCGAAGACGCGCTTCGGCGACGAAAGCCGCTACGCGGAGCTGATGGGAAGCGACCCGTTCGGGCACCTAATCGAGCCCGAGCAGGTCGCCGACACCGTCGCCTTCCTCGCCTCGCCGCGCGCCGGCCAGCTCTCCGGCGTGGTGCTCAACCTCGGCGCCTGAAACCGACAGGAGGACAAGATGCCGCATGCGGCCACCGACGACGGCGTGAAGCTCTATTTCGAGGAGAGCGGCAGCGGCAGGCCGCTCATTTTCGTGCACGAGTACGCGGGCGACCACCGCAGCTTTGAGCCGCAGATGCGCTTCTTCTCGCGCTACTACCGCTGCATCACGTTCAGCGCGCGGGGCTACCCGCCTTCGGAGGTGCCAGAGGATCCGGAAAAGTACTCGCAGGCGCTCGCCCGCGACGACATCCGCTCGGTGCTCGATCACCTCGGGATCGACAAGGCGCACGTCTGCGGGCTTTCCATGGGCGGCTTCGCGGCGCTGCATTTCGGCATAGCGTTCCCGGCGCGCGCGCACTCGCTGGTCGTGGGCGGTTGCGGCTACGGCGCCGAGCCGGACAAACGCGATCAGTTCCGCCAGGAGACCACCGCAACCGCCGCGCAGCTCGAGAAAGAGGGTATGCCGCAGGTCTCGAAGCGCTACGCCCTGGGCCCGACGCGCGTGCAGTTCCAGAACAAGAACCCGCGCGGCTGGAGCGAGTTCGCCGAACAGCTGGCCGGGCATTCGACCCGCGGCGCTGCCCTCACCATGCGCGGCGTGCAGGGCCGCCGCCCCTCGCTCTGGGAGCTGGTCGAGGACATGCGGCGCATCGAGGTTCCGACGCTGATCCTCACCGGAGACGAGGACGACCCGTGCCTCGAGGCGTCGCTCCTCATGAAGCGCAATATCCGCACCGCGGGGCTCGCGGTGATGCCCTGCGCCGGGCATACCATCAACCTCGAGGACCCGGAGGAATTCAATCGCCTCGTGTTCAACTTCCTCGCCGTAGTCGACATCGGCGGATGGCGCGCGCGCGATCCGCGCTCGACGAGCGGCGGCATCCTGGGCATGGCGAGGAAGTGAGCGCGCTGGCCCGGGTGCGCGGGTACCTGGAAAAGATCGATACCCTCAATCCGCGCCTGGGCGCGTTCGTCGAGATCGACACCGACGGCGCGCTTGCCGCCGCGCGCGCCTCGGACGGCGTGGCTCTCGCGATCAAGGACAACATCGACGTCGCCGGCCTGCATGCGAGCGCGGGCATGCAGGCCCTGAAGCGCCGGGTCGCGACCCGGGATGCCGCCTGCATTGAGCGGCTGCGGGCGCAGGGCGCAATCTTTCTCGGCAAGACGCTGATGGACGAGGCCGCGCTCGGCGCGCTCGGCGACAACCCGTGGTTCGGGCGCTGCCATAACCCCGCCCGCCGCGGCTTCACGGCAGGGGGCTCGAGCAGCGGCTCCGCCGCCGCGGTCGCCGCCGGCCTTTGCGCGGCGGCGCTGGGCACCGACACGCTGGGCTCTGTCCGCATTCCCGCATCCTATTGCGGCGTGGTCGGCTACCTGCCCGGCCGCGGCATGATCGACGCTCGCGGTGTCGTGCCGCTGATGCCCGAGCTCGACCGCGTCGGCGTTCTCGCGCCCGGCGTCGCCGATGCCGTACAGGTTGCGAACGCCATGTCGGAGCACGAGATTGTGATCGGGGAGGTCTCGCGGGTCACGATCGGGCTCCTTTGCGGTATCGACGCTTTCGTTGCCCCGGAAGTCACGGCCGCTTCCGAGGAAGCCGCCAGGCGCCTTGCGCGCTCGGGGCACCGGATCGTGGAAGTCTCCGGGACGGCGCTTGAATGGGGCGCTTTGCGGCGCGCAGCCCTCCTCCTGACCGAGCGCGAAGGCGCTCGCGTCCACGCCGGGCTGCTCGACGACGCCAGTTCAGCGATTTCCCCGGCGCTGAGAGCAGCGCTTGAATACGGGCGCCGCGCCCTGCCCGAGCGCGTGGCGCTCGCCAGGGAGCGGGTCCAGACGGCTATACGTGGGCTCCACGAGATGCTTTCCCGGTGCGACCTCCTTCTCCTCCCCACCACACCGCAAACCGCGTTCGCGTTCGATGCGCCGGTCCCCGACACGCAGGCGGATCTCACTGCGCCGGCGAGCGTCGCGGGCCTTGCCGCAATCAGCCTGCCGGCCGGCGAGAGCGGCGGCCTGCCGATCGGCGTGCAGCTCGTCGGGGCCGACGACGCCCTGCTGCTCGGCGTCGCCGCGCGCATGGTTTAGGATCACTCATGCCCCGAATTACCGCCTCGCCTGCCTTGTCGCGCTTCCGCGTGCTCGACCTTACGCGCGTCCGGGCTGGCCCGACCTGCGTAAAGCAGCTCGCCGACTTCGGCGCCGACGTGATCAAGGTCGAGATGCCCGAAGCGCTCGAGCCCGACACCATGAGCGGCCCGCGCCACGGCTTCGACATGCAGAACCTGCACCGCAACAAGCGCTCGATGACGCTCAACCTCAAGTCCGACGAGGGCCGGGCGATCTTCCTGAAGCTCGTCGGCGGCGCCGACGTGGTGGTCGAGAATTTCCGGCCGGACGTGAAGCATCGCCTGGGCATCGGCTACGACGCGCTGCGCGCGGCCAATCCGCGCATCATCCTCGCGTCGATCTCGGGCTTCGGCCAGGACGGCCCCTATTCCGCCCGCCCCGGCTTCGACCAGATCGCCCAGGGCATGGGCGGACTGATGATGGTCACCGGCGAGCCAGGGCGCGGCCCGATGCGCGCCGGCACCGCGGTCGCCGACCTCACGGCCGGGCTGTACGCCGCCGCCGGCATCCTGACCGCCCTGCTCGAGCGCGAGGTCTCCGGCGAGGGGCAGTGGGTGCAGTCGAACCT
>DATKAX010000389.1:0-9292 GCA_035514595.1 Burkholderiales bacterium | reverse complement strand
AGCGGCGACTTGAGGAAGCGCCCGGTGATGGAGTCGGGGTGGCGCGAGAGCTCTTCGGCGTCGCCTTGCGCGATGACGCGCCCGCCGAGTCGGCCGGCGCCGGGCCCGAGGTCGATCACGTGGTGCGCGCGGCGGATCGTGTCCTCGTCGTGCTCGACCACCACCAGCGTATTGCCCTTGCGCTCGAGCTTCTCCAGCACGTCGAGCAGGACGCGGTTGTCGCGGTGGTGCAGGCCGATCGTCGGCTCGTCGAGGATGTAGCACACGCCGCGCAGGTTCGAGCCGAGCTGCGCCGCGAGCCGGATGCGCTGCGCCTCGCCGCCGGAGAGCGTCGGCGCCGAGCGGTCGAGCGTCAGGTAGCCCAGGCCCACCTCCTCGAGGAAGCCGAGGCGCGAGCGCAGCTCCGGCACCAGGTCGCGCGCGATCTCGGCTTCACGCCCTTTGAGTTGATTCTTTTCGAAGAACCCTTTCAACGTTGAGATCGGCAGCGCGGCGTAATCCGCGATGCTCTTGCGCCGCCAGCGCACGGCGAGCGCCTCCGGGTTGAGGCGCCGGCCGGCGCACGCCGGGCAGGCCTCCTCCACCTCCAGCCACTCGATCCAGGAGTCGAGCACGTGGTCCTCGGCGCCGGTGCGCGCGCGCTCCTCGCTCCAGTCCACCTCGTCGATCGCGAGGCCGGTGCCGTAGCAGGCCGCGCACCAGCCGTGCCTCGAGTTGTAGGAGAAAAGGCGCGGGTCGAGCTCGGGAAAGCTGCGGCCGCAGGAAGGGCACGCCCGCCGGGTGGAGAACACGCGGATGTCCTTTCCGGTCTGCACGTGGACCACGCCCTTGCCGTGCTCGAGGGCCTTGGCGAGCCGCTCGCGCAGCGCCTTCTCGTTGCGCGACGAGACCTCGACGTAGCCCACCGGCAGCTCGATCGTGTGCTCCTTGAACCGGTCGATGCGCGGGAAAGGCCGCACCGGGAGGAGCTTGCCGTCGACGCGCAGCTGCGTGTAGCCCTTCGCCGCCGCCCAGCGGGCGAGCTCGGTGTAGACGCCTTTGCGGTTCAGCACCAGCGGCGCCAGCATGACCACGGTCTCGCCGCGGTACTCGCGCAACAGCCGCGCCGCGATGCGCTCCTCGCTCTGCGGCTCGATCGGCAGCTCGCAGTCGGGGCAGTGCTGCGTGCCGAGCTTCACGAACAGCAGCCGCAGGAAATGATGCACCTCGGTGAGCGTGCCCACGGTGGACTTGCGCCCGCCGCGGCTGGTGCGCTGCTCGATCGCCACGGTGGGCGGAATGCCGAAGATGGCGTCGACGTCCGGGCGCGAAGCCGCCTGCACGAACTGTCGCGCGTACGCGTTGAGCGATTCCAGGTAGCGGCGCTGCCCTTCGGCGAACAGGATGTCGAAGGCGAGCGTCGACTTGCCCGAGCCCGACACGCCGGTCACCACGGTGAAGCGCCCGCGCGGGATCTCGACGTCGATGTTCTTCAGGTTGTGCTCGCGCGCGTTGTGGATGCGGATGGCATTTTTCAAGTAAATGCCGGCAGGCTCGGCGGCTTTTTCGGGAGGCTTCGCCTTGAATGACTCTTCGTATTCCCGCAGCGCTCTTCCGGTGTGGGAGGAGGGATGCGCCATCACCGCGCCCGGCGCGCCTTCGCAGACCAGCGCGCCGCCCGCCTCGCCGCCCTCCGGCCCGAGGTCGATCACCCAGTCGCTCGCACGCACGACGTCGAGGTTGTGCTCGATCACCACCAGCGAATGCCCCGCGCCGAGCAGCTGCCGGAAGGCTCCCAGCAGCTTGCGCACGTCGTCGAAGTGAAGCCCCGTGGTCGGCTCGTCGAACAGGAACAAAATCGGGTCTGACCCGATTTTCGCCTCCGCGAGATAGCCCGCGAGCTTGAGGCGCTGCGCTTCGCCGCCCGAGAGGGTGGGGACCGGCTGCCCGAGCTTGAGGTACTCGAGCCCGACCTCGACCAGCGGCTTGAGGCGCCTTTGCACCTCCTCGCTCGCCGAGAAGAACGCCGCCGCTTCCGCCACCGTCATGTCCAGCACGCCGGCGATCGAGCGGTCTTTTATCGTGACTTCGAGTATTTCCTGCCGGAAGCGCTTGCCGTCGCAGTCCGGGCAGCGCAGGTACACGTCGGAAAGGAACTGCATCTCCACGTGCTCGAAGCCGTTGCCGCCGCAGCTCGGGCAGCGCCCGTTGCCGGAATTGAAGCTGAACGTGCCGGCGGTGTAGCTGCGCTCCCTTGCCGTTGCAGTCTTGCTGAATAACTTCCTTATCTCGTCGAAAGCACCCACGTAGCTCGCCGGGTTGGAGCGCGTGGTGCGGCCGATCGGCGACTGGTCGACCATCACCGCCTGGCTCACCTGCGCCGCGCCGCGCAGCGCGCGGTGGGCGCCCGGCGCCTCGGTCGGTTTGCCCTTCGTCTTGAGCAGCGCGCGGTAGAGCACGTCCTGCACCAGCGTCGACTTGCCCGAGCCCGAGACCCCGGTGACGCACACCAGGCGCTCGAGCGGGATGCGCAGGTCGAGGTCCCTGAGGTTGTGCTCGGCCGCGCCTTCGAGCTCGAGGAATTTCCGGGGCGCGAGGGGCTCGCGCGGCGCCGCGGCGCGCCGCCGGCCCGACAGGTACTCCCCCGTGAGCGTCGCCTCGGCCGCGAGGGCCTGCGGCGAGCCGAAGAACACCATCTCGCCGCCGCGCTCGCCCGGCCCGGGGCCCATGTCGAGGATGCGGTCGGCGGCGAACATGATCTGCGGGTCGTGCTCGACCACCACCAGCGAGTTGCCGGCGTCGCGCAGGCGCTTCATCACGCCGATGACGCGTCCCATGTCGCGCGGGTGCAGCCCGATCGAGGGCTCGTCGAGCACGAACAGCGTGTTGACGAGCGAGGTGCCGAGCGCGGTGGTGAGGTTGATGCGCTGCACCTCGCCGCCGGAGAGCGTGCGCGACTGGCGGTCGAGCGTCAGGTAGCCCAGGCCGACGTCGCACAGGTACGCGAGCCGCGTGCGGATTTCGTCCAAGACGAGATGAATTGCCTCGTCCCTGGAATCAAAATTTCGGAAAAAGGCATTCGTCCGCTCGACCGGCATTACCACCAGGTCGTGGATCGACTTGCCGCCAAGCGACCACAGCAGCGCGTCCGGCTTGAGGCGCGTGCCGTTGCAGTCGCCGCAGTCGGTATAGGCGCGGTACTTCGAGAGCAGCACCCGGATGTGCATCTTGTAGGACTTGGTCTCGAGCCACTTGAAGAAGCGGCGCACGCCGTACCAGGTCCCCGGCCAGGATTTTCTCCAGCTTTGCCACTCGTCCTCTCCCTCCAAAACCCAGTATTTGTGTGAGGCGGTGAGATCCTTGAAGGGCACATGGAGCGGGATGCCGCGCTTCTTCGCGTACTTCACGAGGTCGCCCTGGCAATCCTTGTAGCTCGCGGTCTGCCAGGGCCGGATGCAGCCCTCGCCGAGGCTAAGCGACTCGTCGGGCACCACCAGCCCGAAATCCACCCCGATCACCCGCCCGAAGCCGCGGCAGGTGTCGCACGCCCCGACCGGCGAGTTGAACGAGAACAGCGCCGGGATGGGCTCGGCGTAGTGGATGTCGCAGTCGGGGCAATGCAGATCCGAGGAGTAGCGAAGCACCGGGAAATCGGGCTCTGACCCCGAATTCTCGGGGTAGATGTTGACGCGGCCCTGGCCGAAGCGCAGCGCGGCCTCGAGCGCCTCGATGACGCGCGCGCGCTCGGCCGAGGCGATGCGGATGCGGTCCTGGACCACCTCGATGAGCGTCCTGGAGCGCGAGTGCAGGCGCGTGTAGCCCTGGCGCTGCAGCAGCTCCTCGATCTCCTTCTCGGTGAAGTTCTTCGGCACCCTGACCGGAAAGGTGACGAGCAGCCGGTCGTCGGTCCGGTCCTTGAGCTGCGCGTAGATCGACTGGGGCGTGTCGCGCGTCACCGGCTTGCCGCAGCCCCGGCAGTGCAGCGCCGCGGCGCGCGCGTAGAGCAGCTTCAGGTGGTCGTTCAGCTCGGTCATCGTGCCGACCGTGGAGCGCGAGGTGCGCACCGGGTTGGTCTGGTCGATGGCGATCGCCGGCGGGATGCCTTCCACCGCATCCACCCGGGGCCGGTCCATGCGGTCCAGGAACTGGCGCGCATAGGGGCTGAAGGTCTCGACGTAGCGCCGCTGCCCCTCGGCGTACAGCGTGTCGAAGGCGAGCGAGGACTTTCCCGAGCCCGACACCCCCGTGACGACGACCAGCTCGCCGGTGGGGATCGCCAGGGACAGGTTTTTCAGGTTGTTTTGCCGGGCGCCGCGGATGACAATGGCGTCGCCGGAGAATTGCTCTTGCTTCACTGCACAAGATTCTATCTGCTTGCCGCGCTGCTATGGCTCGCGGGGGCGCAGGCTGCGCCCCCGCCGGTGGTGCTCGTCCCGCTGGAGGGCGCGATCGGCCCTTCGAGCGCGGATTTCGTGCGCCGCTCGCTGGCGCGCGCGGCGGACGCGGGCGCGCAGCTCGTCGTGCTGCGCATCGACACGCCCGGGGGCCTCGATACCTCGATGCGCCAGATCATCAAGGACATCCTCGCCTCGCCGGTGCCGGTGGCCTCCTTCGTCGCCCCGGGCGGCTCGCGCGCGGCGAGCGCCGGCACCTTCATCATGTACGCCAGCCATTACGCGGCGATGGCGCCGGGGACCAACCTGGGCGCCGCCTCGCCGGTCGCCATCGGGGGCGCTCCTCAGCAGCCCGACGACAGCAAGAAGGGAAAAGGCAAGGACGGCGGCGGCGACACCATGACGCGCAAGGTGACCAACGATGCGGTCGCCTACATCCGCGGGCTCGCCAAGATGCGCGGCCGCAATGCCGACTGGGCCGAGCGCGCGGTGCGCGAGGGCGTAAGCCTGCCGGCGGAGGAGGCGCTGAAGCTCAAGGTGATCGACCTGGTCGCGCAGGACCTGCCGGATCTGCTCAAGAAGCTCGACGGCAAGGGGAAGCTCAAGACCGCCGGGGCGCAGGTGACCGAGATCGAGATCGACTGGCGCACGCGGGTGCTGGGCGTCATCACCAACCCGAGCATCGCCTACATCCTGATCCTGGTCGGGATCTACGCGCTGATCTTCGAGTTCATGAACCCGGGCCTGATCCTGCCCGGCGTGGTGGGCGCGATCTGCCTGCTGCTCGCGCTGTACGCCTTCCACCTGCTGCCGGTGAACTACGCCGGGCTGGCGCTGATCGCCCTGGGCATCATTTTCATGATCGCGGAGGCGTTCCTGCCCTCGTTCGGCGCGCTCGGCGCCGGGGGGCTGGTCGCGTTCGTGATCGGCTCGGTGATCCTGATGGACGACGTCGAGGTGCCCGAGTTCCAGATCCCGTACACGCTGATCGGCGGCGTCGCGGTGGCGAGCGGCCTGTTCCTGCTGTTCGTGGTCGGCATGCTGGTGCGGGGGCGAAAAGCGCCGGTGGTCACCGGGCGCGAGCAGCTGCTCGGCTCGACCGGCGAGGCGCTCGAGGACTTCGAGCGCGACGGCTGGGCGCGCGTGCACGGCGAGACCTGGCGCGTGCGCTCTCCGGCGCCGGTGCGCAAGGGCCAGCGCCTGCGCGTCACGGCGATGGAGGGCCTGGTGCTGACGGTCAACCCCGAACAAGGAGAAACCCCATGATCAACTTCGCACTGGGCGCGCTGGTCCTGCTCATCGTCCTGGTCGCCCTTTCGATCAAGATCCTGCGCGAGTACGAGCGCGCCGTGGTGTTCTTCCTCGGCCGCTTCCAGCGCGTCGCCGGGCCGGGGCTGATCATCATCATCCCCGGCGTCCAGCAGATGGTGCGCGTCGACCTGCGCGTGCGCGTGTTCGACGTGCCCTCGCAGGACGTGATCTCGCGCGACAACGTCTCGGTCAAGGTGAACGCGGTGGTGTACTTCCGCGTGGTCGACCCGCAGCTCGCCATCATCCAGGTGGCGAACTTCCTCGAGGCCACCAGCCAGCTCTCGCAGACCACGCTGCGCTCGGTGCTCGGCAAGCACGAGCTCGACGAGATGCTCGCCGAGCGCGACAAGCTCAATATCGACATCCAGACCCAGCTCGACCAGCAGACCGACGCCTGGGGCGTGAAGGTGTCCAACGTCGAGATCAAGCACGTCGACCTGAACGAGAACATGGTGCGCGCGATCGCGCGCCAGGCCGAGGCCGAGCGCGAGCGGCGCGCCAAGGTGATCCACGCCGAGGGCGAGCTGCAGGCTTCCGAGAAGCTGCTGCAGGCCGCGGAGATGCTGTCCAAAAAGGCCGAGGCGATGCAGCTGCGCTACCTGCAGACGCTGACCCAGATCGCCAACGAGCGCACCTCGACCGTGGTGTTCCCGGTGCCGATGGACATCTTCGGCTCGCTGCTCGATTCCGCCAAGCGCGCCAGGCCCGCGGCGTAGTCGATCCTGCGATCCGCATTTCGTCGGAACTGCGGCTGCCGGCGCCGCGGCGCGCTTGCTATAACTCGCCCTCATCGATCAAGGAGGGGCACGCCGTGCAAGCCAACACCCAGTTTCTCGAGCTCTACCGCGCCAACCTCAGGACGGCGACCGACGTGATGAAAGCCACCCTGCAGAGCGCCGAGCGCGCGCAGAACCAGCAGCTCCAGGCGCTGCGCGGCGCCATGGAGGAGACGAGCCGCTCCGCCGAGCAGCTCGCGCAGGTGCGCAGCCTGGACGAGCTGATGGCGTTCCAGACGCGCTTCGCGGGCTCGCAGTGGGAGCGCGCGGTGGAGTACTGGACCACGCTGTGGCGCCAGGCGAGCGACAGCCAGATGGCCGTGATCGGCCAGGTGCAGTCGCAGATGGGTCAGATGCAGGGGCAGGTGCGCGACATGGCGCGCGAGGCCGCCCCGCAGCGGCAGGAAAGAAAGAGCGCCTAGGCCTCTTTCAGCACCTGGAGATTCGCCATGCGCGCGCCGCAGCGCGCGCAATGCACGTTTCCGGCGGTCAGCAGCCGGAACTGCTCCGACTCGCAACGCTCGCAGTAGTACTCGAGCCCGGCGCTGGGCGTCGAGCCGTGGCGGTGCACCGGTGCGCCCGGACGGCGCTGGGGTAGTTGGACGACGTCTCCCATGCGTGCCAAGCTACGCCCTTCAGGTTTGTTCTTTGCAGGGCCGGCCTGCGCCGATCGGCGTAGGGGGTTTCAGAACCCCGCGCGCTCCAGCACGGAGCGCATTCGTGCGTAGTGCGAGCCCGGCCAGTAAACCCGGTCGCAGCCCCGGCAGCGCCAGAACCGGTCCTGAAGCAGAAGCACCTTTTCCGGCACCCGCGGGGCGGCGGCCGCCTTGTCGAGCGGCTCCAGCGGCAGGTTGCAGCGCAGGCACAGGCTGAACGGGCGCGCGCGCCGCGCCAAGTCGAAGCGCGCCGCGACTTCGCGCAGCTGCGCCTCCGCCTTGAGCGCGCGCACATAGCAGCCGCGCGCGATCTCGCGGCACTTCAGCAGCTCGCGGTCGCGGCTCAGCACGATGCGGCGCTCCTCCTCGGCGATGCGGCGGATCTGCTCGTCGGAATAGGCATTCTGGTGCAGCGTGTCGAAGCCGAGCATGCGCAGGAAGCGCCCCAGGCCGCCGAGGTGCGCGTCCGCAAGGAAAATGGGGTCAGACCCCATTTCCCGTTCCCTCGAAGAAACCTCCACCGTGTCGCCCTCGCGTACGGTCCGCTGAAGCGTCGCCGGCTCGCCGTTGACCCGCAGCGCGCCGACCTCGGTGTGCGGCACGCCGAGGGCCTCGCTCGCGTTCTTCAGGGTGGCGGCGCGCGCGCAGCGGTAGGCGAAGCCGGCGCCGCGCCGATCCCTTCTCAGGAAGGGCGCGAGCCCCCGTCGAAGCGGAACCAGGCGGTGCTCACGCGCCCCAGTATGGAACAGCGTCTGCCGCAGTGCACCGTTGACGTGCGCTTCGGCGGCGATCTACCCTGCGCGGCAAGGCGACCAACACCAACGGGAGGATTCAATGAGCCGCAGGAAGTTTCTCAAGGCCGGCATCACCGCCGGCGCCGCCGCCGGCACGCTCGGCTTTCCGCACATCGCGCGCGCGCAGCAGAAGTTCAGCTGGAAGATGACCAGCGCCTACCCCAAGGGCGCGCCGTTCTACATGGACGGCCCCGGGAGCGCCACCGACCTCGCGCGGCGCATCGAGGCGATGTCCGGCGGGCGCCTGCGGATCCAGGTCTACGGCGCGGGCGAGCTGGTGCCGGCGTTCGAGGGCTTCGACGCGGTGCGTTCCGGCACCGTCGAGATGAACCACGCCAACAGCTACTTCTGGACCGGCAAGACCTTCGCCGCGCAGTACTTCACCGCGGTGCCCTTCGGGCTCAACTTCCAGGGCATGAACGGCTGGCTGTACGACGGCGGCGGCATCCCGCTTTGGCACGAGGTGTACGCGCCCTTCGGCATGGTCGCCTTTCCCTGCGGCAACACCGGCGTGCAGATGACCGGCTGGTTCCGCAAGGAGATCAACTCGGTCGACGATTTCAAGGGCCTCAAGATGCGCATCCCGGGGCTCGCCGGCAAGGTGTACGCGGCGCTCGGCGTCGACGTGAAGCTGCTGCCCGGCGGCGAGATCTTCCCCGCCCTCGAGCGCGGCGTGATCGATGCCGCCGAGTTCGTCGGGCCCTACCAGGACCGGCGCCTCGGGCTGCAGAAGGCGGCGAAGTACTACTACACCACGGGCTGGCACGAGACCGCGACGGTGTCGGAGCTGCTGGTCAACAAGGCGGCGTGGCAGAAGCTGCCGAAGGACCTTCAGGCGGTGGTCGAGAACGCCTGCGCCGCCTGCAACGTGGTGAGCGAAGCGTGGTGCCAGCGCGCGAACGCCGAGGCGATGGAGGACCTCGTCAAGAACCAGGGCGTGATCGCGAAATCGCTGCCCGACTCGGTGATCCGCCGCCTGCGCGAGGTGACCGGCCAGGTGCTCGCCGAGGCGGTCGCCAAGGACGCCTTGACTCGCAAGGTGCACAGCTCGTACATGAGCTTCAAGACCAAGTACGACAGCTGGGCGGGGTACAGCGAAGCGGTCTATCACGACAAGATCCGTGGCTGAGCGCGGGCTCGCCGCCCGCATCGAGCGCGCGATCGACTGGGTGGGCCGCTGCACCTCGTGGCTCGCCCTGGCGATCGTCGCGCTCATGTCGGTCAACGTGGTGCTGCGCTACCTCTTCAGCATCGGCTCGGTGTGGGCGCAGGAGCTGGAGTGGCACCTGCTGGTGCCGCTCATCCTGTTCGGCAGCTCCTACGCGCTGCTGCACGGAGAGCACGTCCGGGTGGATATCCTCTACGGAAAATTTTCCGAGAGA
>DATKAX010000388.1:0-4816 GCA_035514595.1 Burkholderiales bacterium | reverse complement strand
CGGGATCTCGAGCAGCAGGTACCACTGCACCGGGTCAGCGGTGTAGTTCACCGAGCACAGATCGTGCATGCGCGCCTTGAAGTCGTAGCGCGTCCCGGCGACCAGGAAGTGCTCGGGATAGGTGAAGCCCTCGAACGCGATTCCCGCCGCCTTGCGCACCCGGCTGCGCCCGCCATCGGCGCCGATCAGCACGTCGTACTTGAAGTGCTTCAGGCCCTCCGGCGTCTCGACCCGGACGGTGTCCGCATCGAGGCTCTGGAACTTATGCTTGAAGAGCAATTCGACTCCCGGAATCCTCTTCAGCTCGCCGTAGAGCCACTCGACTAGCTTGAATTGCTCGCATTGCAGGCGATAAGGGTGGCGGGTGTCGTTGCGCAGTGCCGCATGGTCGAACTCGGCAATGCGGCCCTGGCGCCGGTCGCGGAACTGGCTCACGCGGGCGGCGAGCCCCATGCGCAGAAGTGCGGCGCTGGCGCCGCATTCCTCGAGAAGATCGAGCGTCGGCGGATGGAAGGTGGAAGCGCGGTAGTCGAGCTGCAGCCCGCCTTCGCGCTCGAGCAGCGTCACCGGGATGCCTTCGCGCGCGAGCAGCAGCGCCGCCAGCGCGCCCACCGGCCCGGCGCCCACGACGACGATGCGGTCATGCTTACGTTTCAAAGCCGTGAATGCGTCATGGGCGGTTCGAGGAAGTCTCCCACAAGCGGCGATGTGCTGGTGCAGCAAGGATGCCTGCTCGACGCCGAGCGAATTCCGGCATAATCGCCGCCACAAGGAGGGGACCATGAGCGCAAACCTGAACGCAACGACGGCCTACGGCCCGACAGGCGCCACCTACAACTCGACGGTTCTGCTGGTCAGCCGGCTGCTGCTCGCGGGGGTTTTCGTGGTTTTCGGCATCCGGAAGCTGATGGCGGCTTCGGGGACCGCCGGCTACTTGACGAAGCTCGGTTTTCCTGCGGCCGACATCCTCGTCTGGGTGGTGATCCTGATCGAGATCGGCGGCGCCGTTCTTCTCATCGCCGGCTGGCGCACGCGGCTTGTCGCCTGGATCCTCGCCGGCTTCGTCGTCATTGCGACGCTCGCCGCGCACCGCTACTGGGAGTTCGAGGGTGCGCAATACGTCCCGCAGCTCACCAACTTCATGAAGAACCTGGCGATCCTCGGAGGCCTGATGCTGGTGGGGGCGTGCGGACCGGGAAGGATGTCGGTCGACAAGGGTTGAGCCAGGCGGCACGCAGGGACGCGGCGCTCGTCCGGGCGCTCGAGCAGTCCCACATCCATCCGCTGTGGGACCGGTATAAGCGCATCACGCCGGTCGCGCCGAGCGCCCGGGATGCGCCGATGCTCTGGCGCTGGCGCGACATCGAGCCGTTCACCGAGCGCGCGGCGAAGGAGGTCGGCATCGAGGACGTCGAGCGCCGCGCGCTGATCCTCGCCAACCCGGCGTTCGGCGGCGAGACGGTGACGACGCAGAACCTGATCGGCGCCTTCACGGTGCTCGAGCCGGGCGACCGGGCGGTGCCGCATCGCCATACCGCGGCCGCGATCCGCTTCGCGACGCGCGCCGAGGGGGCGCTCACGATCGTGAACGGGCGGCGCTGCGAGATGAAGGCGGGCGACCTGGTGCTCACGCCGCCGATGTGCTGGCACGGCCACATCAACGCAGGCGAGCGCCGCACGGTCTGGTTCGACGCCGCCAACATGCCGGCGGTCTGCGCGCTCGATGCGAGCTTCTTCGAGCCGGGCACGCGCCAGGACGAGCGCTTCTGGGAAGTGGGCGCCGAAGGCGCCGGGGAATACCGCTTTCCCGGCGACGAGGCGCGCCGGCGACTGGAGGCGACAGCGCCAGGCGCGGACCGGGCGAGGACCCATCGCTACGAGAAAAACGGCGGCTCGGTCATGCCGACGCTCGATCTGTTCCTCAAGCGCATCACGTCCCGGACGCGGCCGGCGCGCTCCACCTGCAACAGCGTGTGCCTGGTGGTATCGGGAGCGGGCCGCTCCAGCATCGGCGAGCGGACGTTCGAGTGGTCGCAGCACGACGTGTTCACGGTGCCGCACTGGACCTGGGCGAGCCACGAGGCCGCAGGAGGGCAATCGGCGGACCTCTTCGTGGTGACCGACCGCGCGATCTACGAGCGGCTCGATCTGCTGCGCGAAGAGCTCGGGTAGGCGCTCGTGATAGGTGCAGCGCTGCGGCGCGTCGAGGATGCACGCCTGCTCGCCGGGGGCGGGCGTTTCATCGACGACTTCGCAATTCCCGGCGAGCTGCATTGCGCGATCGTGCGCTCGCCGCACGCGCATGCCCGGATCAGGGACATCGGCGTTCCCGCGGGCATCCTGGCGCTGACCGGCAGGGACATGCAGGCCGACGGCGTGCGAGCCATGGAATGCGCCTGGCGGCTCCCGGACATGGTCGAGCCGCCGCGCTTCGCGCTCGCGCGCGAGACCGTGCGCCATGTCGGAGAGCCGGTCGCGGCGGTATTCGCCGAGAGCCGCGCGCTTGCCGAGGACGCCGCCGGGCGGGTCACGGTCGACTACGAGGCGCTGCCTGCGGTCGAGGAGCCCTGCTTTCGCTGGACCCGCGGCGAGCGCGCCGCGGTGGAGGAAGCCTTCTCTTCAGCGCGCCACAAGGTGGCGATCGACGTCGTCAACAACCGGCTGTGCGGGGCGGCGATCGAGACGCGGGGCGCGGTCTCGACCGGCGACACGCTCTACTGCGGCACCCAGACGCCGCACCACATCCGCGCCTTCGTCTGCCGGGAGCTCGGCATCGACGAAGGGCGGCTGCGCGTGGTATCGCGCGACCTCGGCGGCGGCTTCGGCTACAAGGGCAAGCACTACCCCGAGGAAACGCTGGTGGTCTGGGCGGCACGCCGGCTCGGCCGCCCGGTGAGGTGGATCGCGGGACGCCATGAATCGTTCATCTCCGACACGCAGGGCAGGGATCACCGCACCCATGCCGCGCTCGCCCTGGACGAGGAAGGCAGGTTTCTCGCCCTGCGGGTGAAGACCCGCGCCGACCTGGGCGCCTACGTGTCCACTTTCGGGGCGGCGATCCCGGGGCCGATCTACAGCGCGCTGCTCGCCGGGGTCTACCGTACGCCGCGCATCTTCGTCGAGGTCACGGGCGTGCTCAGCAACACGCTTCCGACCGACGCCTACCGCGGCGCCGGCCGCCCGGAAGCCTGCTACGTGCTCGAGCGGCTCGCGGACAAGGCGGCGCGCGAGCTCGGCATCGACCGCGCCGAGATCCGGCGGCGCAACCTCATTCCCAGGCAGGCGATGCCGTACAGGACGCCGGTCGGGCCGACCTACGACTGCGGGGACTTCCCGGGGATCTTCGAAAAGGCGCTGCAGCGCTCCGCCTATCGGGGCTTCGAGGAGAGAAGGCGCGAAGCGAGCGGGCGCAATCGCCTGCGCGGCATCGGTCTCGCGTGCTATATCGAGTCCTCGGGGGTCGCGCCTTCGCGCCTTGCGGGCATGATGGGCGCGCGCGGCGCGTTCTACGAGGCGGCGCAGGTGCGGGTCGCGGCCGACGGCAGCGTCACGGCGCTCCTCGGCACCCACAGCCACGGCCAGGGCCATGCGACCGCTTTCGCCCAGATCGTTTCTTGCCAATTACAGCTCCCTGTCGAGAAGATCACGATCATCGAAGGCGACACCGCGGCCGTTCCGACGGGCACCGGCACCTTCGGCTCGCGCTCGATCGCGGTCGGCGGCTCGGCGCTGCAGCGCGCCTGCGCCAAGGTGATCGAGAAGGGAAGGAAGATCGCCGCCCACCGGCTGGAAGCCGCCGCGGCCGACATCGAGTTCTCGGCCGGCGAGTTTCGCGTGGCGGGTACCGACCGCAGGCTCGCCTTTACCGAGGTGGCCCGTGCCGCGTACGTGCCGCACGATTATCCGCTGGAGACGCTCGAGCCCGGCCTCGACGAGAACGCGTTCTACGACCCCGCCAACTTCGCGTTCTCGAACGGCGCCCACGTCTGCGAGGTGGAGGTGGACCCGGAGACCGGGGCGGTCGAGCTCGTCGCCTACTACGCGGTGGACGATGTCGGCACGGTGGTGAACCCGATGCTGGTCGAGGGCCAGCTGCACGGCGGCCTCGCGCAGGGCATCGGCCAGGCGCTTACCGAGCGGGCGGTGTACGAAGACGGGCAGCTCCTGTCGGCCTCGTTCATGGATTACGCCGTGCCGCGGGCAGCCGACCTGCCGTGGTTCGCCTGCGAAACCGACGAGTCGCAGCCGTGCACGCACAACCCGCTCGGCGCCAAGGGCTGCGGCGAGTCGGGCGCCATCGCGGCGCCGGCCGCGGTGGTGAGCGCGTTGCTGGACGCGCTGGCGCCACTCGGCGTGAGGGACATCGAGATGCCGGCTACGCCGGGGCGCGTGTGGCAGGCCATAATGCGCGCATGATGCAGGCAGCCTTTCGCGCCCAGGAGATCAACCCGGCCAAGCTGGCGCAGCTCTACCGCAGGCAGTTCGGGCTGTGCGAGGTGAGGCAGGGGGAAACCATCGCCGTGGTCAGCGACCTCGCCACGCGGCGCGAGTATCTGCAGGCCGCATTCGCGGCCGCGGACGACCTGGGCGCAGACATCTACGAGCTGTGCGTCAACTCGCTGCCGTCGTGGACCAAGGTCGGCGTACCGACCATCGGCCGCTGCAAGGGCACGCTCGAGGCGCTCGCCGCCGCCGACCTGGTGGTGATCTTCCACGTGCCGCTGTTCACCAAGTGGCTGAAGCAGGTGCTGGACGGCGGCACGCGCGTGCTGATGATCATCGACGCGCCAGACGATCTCGAGCAGCTCATGTCGCC
>DATKAX010000387.1:0-5669 GCA_035514595.1 Burkholderiales bacterium | reverse complement strand
GACGCGGTGACCGTCGATCCTCACCGACCATACTGAGCCGGCCGTCGTATCAGCGAGGCGTCTTCTTCAGCAGCTCCGGCAGGACCGCGCGATCGAAGAACTGGATGCCGACCTTCTGCAGCTTCTCCGGGTCGATCCCGGCCGCCGCGTCCTGGCCGGCCTTTTTCCAGGCCTTGTACTCGTCCTCGTAGGCAAGGCCCATCGAGCGCGCGACGAGCTGCATGTAGTTGTAGACCTGGGTCACGCCTTGCGTCTCGAGGCCGACGAGCTCGCGCTGGCACTGGTGATACAAGGTCACGAGCGCGTCCGCGCGCGCGCGACGCATCCGCGCCTCCGTTTCTCTTATGAGGCGCGTCATCGCCGCGGGCACGGTGGCGAGGTGCGCACACATGTAGCCGGGGCCGCGGTAGTTGTCCTCGACCACCTCCAGGCCCGGGATCATCGAGAGCAGCTCGGGCGCCATCTCGTTCACCGGCACCTTGTCGTTGAAGCCGACGTGCCGGTGCACGAAGACGCGCATCGGCACCGGGTGCTTGAGCAAGGGCCTCAGCGCCTCGCGGTGCTCGTAGACGAGCTCCATGAAGTACTGCATGTCGTACTTCGGCTGGTAGGCCTTCTCCATGAACTCGTACGATTGCAGGTGGCATGACGGGCACCAGGCCACCACCCGATCGGCGCCCTTCTTGTTGAAGCGCTCGACGGTGCGCTGCGCCATGCCGTCGGCCGCCACGGCGTTGCCGTCCTTGGTCGAGCCGCAGCAGAAGTCCGGGCCGCCTGCCGGCGAGGGATCGAAGCCCAGCGCGCGCAGGACGTCGATGCAGGCATGGATGATGTCGCCGTGGCGCAGGACGTTGCAGCCATACCAGAACGTGACCCGCTTCCCCGGCCGTGCCGCCTCGGTTGCGCTCATTCCATCCACTCCTTGATTTCCTCGTCCGTAAGCTGCAGCTGGGCGAAGGCCCGGACCCTCGCGTAGTAGTCGCGGTCTTCCTTCAGCTTGATGTGCTTCTCGCCGCCCAGGCCGCCGGTCGCGATCATTTTCGCCAGGCGCAGCATCAGCTTCGGATTCACGTTCTCCGGGCAAGCCGGTACGCAGCTGCCGCTTCGGATGCAGACCCCGACCCAGCCGAGCGAGGCTTCGTCCGTGGTGCCGGTGCGCAGCAGCTCAAGCACGCCCGCGGCCAAGTCCTTGGCGCTGGCCCCGCCCTTTTTCTCATTGTAAGGCGTCATGGGGCAGACCTCGGAGCATTTGCCGCAAGCCGTGCACGAGGCCAGGATGCGCTGCCGCTCGCGTTCCAGGTAGTCGCGCACGCCGTGCGCGAGCTGCGGTCGTGCCGGCGGCTTCGTTGGCTCTGCCATAGGATCGCTCTCTGCTGCCATTTTCGCATCCCTGTCGAATGGCCGTCTACATGGCGAACATCAAGATCCGCCATGTTGACGGTAAGGGGGAGGGTGCATAAGCTCGATGAATTTTCGAGGGGGATCGAATGAAGCAAGTGTTGAGCCTTATCGTCGCGCTTTCCCTGGCGCTGGCGAGTTCGTCTGCAGTCTTTGCCCAGGGCGCGAGCGCCGGGCTCGGCGACTACCCCGAGCGGCCGGTGCGCATCATCGTTCCGTTTCCCCCCGCCGGCCCGACCGACGTGACGGCGCGCCTGATCGCGCAATCGCTCACCGAGCGCCTCGGGAAGAGCTTTATCGTGGAGAACCAGGCCGGCGCCTCAGGGAACATCGGCACCGCGAACGCCGCCAAGGCTCCGGCCGACGGCTATACGATGGTGCTCGTCTCCACGGGCTTCTTCGTCAATCCGAGCCTGTTCTCCAACCTGCCGTTCGACCCGGTCAAGGACTTCTCGGGCGTGACGCTGACCGGCACTGCGCCATCGGCATTGGTGGTGCATCCGGACGTTCCCGCGAAGAGCCTCAAGGAGCTCGTCGCCCTGATCAAGAAAAATCCGAACAAGTACGCTTTCGGCCATGCCGGCCACGGCACCGCGCCGCACCTGTCCGCCGAGATGCTGCGGCTGACGCAGAACCTCGACGTCGCGACGATTCCGTTCAAGGGCTCGGCGCCGGTGATCACCTCCGCGCTCGGCGGGCACACGCCGATCGGCTTCGCGGTCGTCACCCCGGCCGTGCCGCACGTCAAGAGCGGCCGGCTGCGCGCGCTCGCCGTCACCTCCGGGAAAAGGACCTCCGCGCTCCCGGACGTTCCCACGCTCGCGGAGGCCGGGTTCCCGAACCAGGAGGCCGTGACCATCCAGGGAATGGTGATCCGGGCCGGAACGCCCCGGCCGATCATCGAGTTCCTCAGCCGCGAGATCCGCGCCTCGCTGGCCCAGCCGGACGTGAAAGCGAAGCTCATCTCGCTGGGGTACGACCCGGTGACCAACACCCCGGCCGAGTTCGATGCCAAGATCAAGTCCGATATCGCCAAGTGGGCGAAGCTCGTCAAGGACGCCAAGATCCAGCTCCCGAACTGACGGCCGATTAATGCCCAGGCTGAATCCGGTCGACGTCGCCGCGCTAACCGGCCGCGCGAAGGAGCTTCTGGAGGGCATCAGGAAAAAGCGCGGCTACCTGCCGCCGCTATTCCTGACGCTCGCCAACTCCCCCTCCTCGCTCGGCGGCTATCTCGCCTTCGGCGGCGCCCTGGCGAGCGGCTCGCTGTCGGCCCAGCTGCGCGAGCGCATCTCGATCGCCGTTGCCGCGACCAGCAACTGCCATCATTGCCTGGAGGCCCATACGAAGTACGGCCGCGAGGCCGGCCTCTCCGAGGAGGAGCTCGCCGCCGCGCGCGACTACGCCTCGGCGGATCCGCTGGCGGCGGCCGCCCTGCGCTTCGCCCGGGTGGTCCAGGAAACGCGCGGCCAGGTACCGGATGCGGAAATGGCCGCCGCGCGAGCCGCCGGCCTGGGCGACGCTCACATGGTGGACGTTGCGGCGGTCGTCGCGGTGAACCTCTTCAGCAACTACGTGAACAACCTCGCGAGGCACGAGTAGCCGCCCATGAAGCCATTGAAAGTCGCGATAGCCGGCCTGGGCACCATCGGCCGCACCGTCGCCAGGAGCCTGAACCGCGGTATGCAAGGACTGGAGCTCGCGGCGGCGGCCGTCGGGGACCGGGAAAAGGCGCGCGCCTGGCTGGAGAAGGAAGGCATCTCGACCCCGCTCGTCGGCCTCGAAGAGCTCCCCGAGCGGGCGGACATCATCATCGAGGCAGCCCCTGCTTCCGTTTTCGAGCGAGTCATCCGTCCTGCCCTCGATGCGGGCAAGACGGCGGTCGTGCTGAGCTCCGGCGCCCTCCTGCGAAAGCCGGAACTGGTGGAGCTTGCCAACGCAAAAGGCGCCCGGCTGGTCGTGCCCTCCGGGGGGCTTCTCGGCCTCGATGCCGTGCTGGCGGCGGCGGAAGGCACGATCCATAGCGTGCGGATGACCACCCGCAAGCCGCCGGGCGGGCTCGTCGGCGCTCCGCACCTCGAGAAGAACGGCATCTCGCTCGAGGGCCTGAAAGAGCCCTTGCGCGTATTCAGCGGCACGGCGCGCGAGGCCGTGGCCGGGTTTCCGGCCAACGTCAACGTGGTCGCCACGGTGTCGCTCGCGGGAATCGGCCCCGAGCGCACCACCATCGAGATCTGGGCGGACCCCACGGTAACCCGCAACTGCCACAAGATCGAGGTCGAATCCGATTCGGCCCGCTTTACGGTGGAGACGGAAGTCCTCCCGTCGGAGAATCCGAAGACCGGGCGCATCGTGGCGCTTTCGGTCGTCGCGGCGCTTCGCAAGCTGACTTCGACCTTGCGCATCGGCACATGAAGATCGACGGCGTCGACAAGCTCCAAGTGCAGATCCTGGTCGACAACGCGACCGACACGCTGTCGTCCACGCCCGCTCACGTGGAGAGCGAAGCCGCCGGGCTCCTGCGCCGCGGCATCCGCATGATGGCGAGCAAATGCCTGTGCTGCGCCGCGCACGGCCTGTCGTGCCTCCTCACCGCGGAGCGCGGCGGCGTCCGGCATACGCTGCTCTTCGATACGGGCCCCGAGGAATACGCCTTCGAGCGCAACGTCACCCGGCTCGCCGCCGACATCGGGGCGGTGGAGAGCCTCGTGCTCTCGCACGGGCACTGGGACCACGCCGGCGCCATGCTGCTCGCGCTCAACATGATCCGCGTGCGCAACGGCGGAAAGGAGATTCCGTACTACGCGCATCCCGAGATGTTCCGTACGCGCGCGGTCAAGCTCTCCGACGGAACCTACCGGCAGATGGAGGACATCCCGAGCCCGGAAGCCCTGGCCTCTTTCGGCGCGAAGGTGATCGTCACGCGGGAGCCGCAGGCCCTGCTCGACGGCATGTTCCATGTGAGCGGCGAAGTTCCCCGCGTGACGGCGTTCGAGCGGGGATACCCGGGACAGGTGCGGCGCACGCTCGATGGAAAGGGCTGGGAGCCGGACGAGCTCCTCGTCGACGAGCGCTGGATCGCGGTGAACGTCAAAGGCAAGGGCCTGGTCGTCCTCACGTCGTGCTCCCATGCCGGCGTCGTCAACGTGCTATTGCATGCGCGGCAGACGTTCCCCGACGTACCGCTTTACGCAGTCATGGGGGGCCTGCACCTGTCCGGCGCCAACGAGGCGGTGATCCCCCAGACCGTCGACGGCCTCAGGCAGTTCGGGCTGAACACCATCGCCGCCGGGCATTGCACCGGCTGGCGCGCCATGACGACGCTGGCAAACGCGTTCGGCGACAAGGTGCTCGCGCCCTCCGCGGTCGGCAAGCGGTATACGTTCTAGCTGTCCGACGAGCCGGTTGGACTTCGATGCCCTCTACCGCGCCGAGTCGCGGCGCGTGTTCGCCACGCTGGTGCGCCTGCTCGGCGACTTCGACCTCGCCGAGGAGGCGCTCTCGGAGGCGTTCCGCGCCGCGCTCGAGCAGTGGCCGCGCGAGGGCGTGCCCGCCAACCCGCGCGCCTGGCTGGTCTCCGCCGGGCGCTTCAAGGCCGTTGACGCAGTTCGCCGTAATTCACGTTTCGAAGTTCTCGATCAGGAACGACTGGAGAGCCTCGCGGCAAACGCCGCCCCCGAGAAGGAGAGCATAGAGGACGACCGGCTGCGGCTCATCTTCACCTGCTGCCACCCGGCGCTCGCGCCCGACGCGCAGGTGGCGCTCACCTTGCGCGAGGTGTGCGGACTGACGACCGAGGAGATCGCGCACGCCTTTCTCACGCCCGCCCCCACGCTCGCGCAGCGCATCGTGCGCGCGAAGTCGAAGATCCGCGACGCGCGCATCCCCTACGAGGTGCCCGGCCAGAAGGCACTGCCCGAGCGCCTCGAGGCGGTGCTGCGCGTGGTCTACCTGGTCTTCAACGAAGGCTACTCCGCCTCCTCGGGCGGCACCGTGACGCGCGCCGAGCTCTCGCAGGAGGCGATCCGCGTCGGGCGGCTGCTGGTCGAGCTGCTGCCCGAGCCCGAGGCGATGGGGCTGCTCGCGCTGATGCTGATCCAGGAGTCGCGGCGCGCCGCGCGCGCGACGGCGCAGGGCGAGCTGGTGCTGCTCGAAGACCAGGACCGCGGCCTGTGGAACCGCGAGCTCATCGCCGAGGGCGTCGCGCTCACCACCCGGGCCCTCCAGACCCGGATGTTCGGGCCCTACTGCCTGCAGGCCGCGATCGCCGC
>DATKAX010000386.1:0-9092 GCA_035514595.1 Burkholderiales bacterium | reverse complement strand
TCCGCGGATACGGAACACCGATATCCGCGGCTTCTGTGCGTGCGGCTGCCAGGAGCTCCTTGGCCGCTTCCCTCCCTTCCTTCTCTCTGCCTGCGTGGCCGAGACTTGCCACCAGCCAAGAGCGCACGAAGGCGACGGGGTTACGGATCTTCTTCAAGGCATGAATTGCCTCTTCGTAGCGGCGTCCGGCAAAGTACGCCTGACCCAGGTACCAGTTGAAGTTGCCGAACGGATTGAGGCGACAGGCTTGCGTCACTCGCTCCACTGCCTGCTCAGGATTGCCGACATTCACTTCATATCGAGCCATATTGACCAGCGCGCGCGTATCGCTGGCGTTCAGGGCGAGAGCCCGGTCGAAGTGATTACGGGCGCGGTCGTGCTCGCGACGGAACAAATGCGCGCTACCGAGCGCAGTATGCGTACGGCTGTCGCCGTCGTCCATCGCTACCGATCTTTGCGCATTCTCGAAGAAGCACTCCAGGCTAGCGTCGGAATCCCGGCACCAGCCGCTCACCCAGTCCATGTAGTGCGTCTTTGCCAGCCCGGCGTAGGCGGCAGCATATCGGGGGTCGAGCGCAATGGCCTTTTCGAACATCTCCCGAGACGTGCGATTGTCCTTTGAGGTCCAGATGTAATAGTGCTCTCTGGCCCGCAACATATATTCATACGCTTTCAGGTTGGTGGTGGATTTGCGCTTGGCACGCTCTCGCACCGCGTGCTCGAGCCTACCCGCCAAAGTCGCGACGATGGTCCGCACAACTTCGTCCTGGACCGCGAAAATGTCCTCCAAGTCGCGGTCGTAGCGGTCCGCCCATAGATGGTTGGCGGCGATTGCGTCCACGAACTGCGCCGTAATGCGCACTCGTTTGCCGGCCTTTCGCACGCTGCCCTCGAGGACATACTGAACACCGAGCTTATTCGCCACGTCGGCGATGTCCACCGATTGACCCTTGAAGACGAAGGAAGAGTTGCGCGCGATGACGAAGAGCTCACGAAAATGTGAAAGCTCGGTGATGATGTCTTCGGTAACCCCGTCGCTGAAATATTCCTGTTCCGGGTCACCGCTCATGTTGTTGAAAGACAGGACCGCGATTGAAGGCTTGTCCGGGAGGGTCAATGCCGCCTCGCCGAGGCCGAACCCCGCCAACGCCGCGCGCGCCTCGAGCACGATGCGAAACGCTCGTACCGGCTCGGCGATGTTCTTCACCATCTGCTCGCCGAGGTCCTCGAACTCGAGCGCCAGCCGTTGTTTCACCTGATCGCGTACCGGCTTCGACACGCAGATGCCGCCCGGCACCGAGAGGGACTCGAGGCGGGCGGCGATGTTCACGCCGTCGCCATAGATGCCTGCGGTATCCACGAGCACGTCGCCGAGGTTAATTCCGATCCGGAACTGCATGCGCCGCTGCTCAGGAAGATCAGCGTTGCGCTCGGTAAGGGCACGTTGGATAGCCAAGGCGCACTCGACCGCATTCACGACCGAAAGAAACTCGGAGAGGATGGAGTCGCCCGGGGCATTGACGATTCTTCCGCCGTGGCTTGTCACCTGCTCGGAAAACAGGGCTCGCCGCTCATTCAGCGCCTGCAGGGTTGCCTCATCGTCCTGCTGCATGAGGCGGCTGTAGCCGACCACATCAGCGGCAAGAATCGCCGCCAGCTTTCGTTCGACCCCAGGTCGATCCATGGCCTCAAGTATGGGCTTGCGGCGGCAAAAATTCAGCCGCACGCGAGGACAGCTCTCGCGGACCCGCGAAAATTCTGGCGTCCCCACGGGGATTCGCGCCCCAGTTATCGCCGAGCAAGGTATTAGCCGACCGACCCTTTTTCCAATAATGGCCCGCGACGCGACATAAGCGCCATTGTGCGACGCCGCGAGCGCGAAAGCGGAGGCTTCATGAAACGTTGCGCGGGCGGTCCCGGATTGATTTTCCTATCCGTCGCGCGACCCCGACTCGCAGGCATAATCCGCTTCGGGGAGGTCGAGGGCTTGAGCCGGCCGGCAGCGATCGTCGCGATTCTGCTCGCAGCCTTGGCGGCGCCGAACGCGGTTCGGTCGCAGGACGCCGCGGCGCGCGTCGGCGTCTTGGGCCCCGACGAGGAGCCGCGTTTTTCCGAGACAGTCTCCGGGCTCAGGCGGGGGCTGGAGGAGCAGGGCTACGGCGCGGAGCGGGTCCGAGTCCTCGAGGGCCGCGCGCAGCGCGGAAACGAGGCGGCGGCGCGAGCTGTGGCGCGCGCCCTCGCCGATCAAGGTCTTGACGCCCTTCTCGTCCTCGGCTCCGCTCTCGTGCGGCCTGCGCGCGAGAGCGCGCCGCGAGTGCCCATCGTGCTCATCACGCCGGGCGATCCGGTGGCGGCCGGGCTCGCCGAGAGCCTCGCCCGCCCCGGCGGCAACCTCACCGCGATGACCTTCGAATACCCGGAGCTTTCCGCCAAGCGGCTGGAGCTGCTGCGCGAGTTGCAACCGCGCCTGCGCCGGGTGCTCATCCTGTACGACCCGCGCGACGCCTCGCCCCGTCAGGGAGCGGCCGCCGCGCGCGCCGCCGCCGGCGCGCTCAGCATCACCCTGGTGGAGCGCGCGGTGCGCAACGCGGACGAGATCACTCTCGCACTGAAAGAGCTGGACGGGGTCGAAGCGCTGCTCGGCATCCCCGGCGGCGTCACCTCGGGCCATTACGAGCAAATGGTGCAGGCCGCCAACGCGAAGCGCATCCCGAGCGTCTTCCATACCCGCACCCACGGCACCGGCGATGCGGTGCTGACCTACGGCGCGAGCGACGTCGACCTCGCGCGCCAGGCGGCGCGGCTCCTGGACAAGATCCTGAAGGGCACGCCGGCCGGCGAGCTGCCGGTGGAGCGCCCGTCGCGGCTCGCGCTGGTCGTCAACCTGCGCGCCGCCAGGGCCCTCGGCCTAAGTGTCCCGCCGGCGCTCCTGGTGCGCGCCGATGCGGTTATCGAGTGAGCACCGTGCAGGCCGTGAGGGAACCATGCAAGGGCTTCATCGAGCGCTATATCCACGGCGAGATCTACCGCGCGCGCCCGGAAGTCATGGCGCTGGTGCACAGCCATTCCGCCTCGGTGATCCCCTTCGGCGTCTCGCGCACCAGGCTGCGCCCGGTGTACCACATGGGCTCGTTCCTCTGGTCCGGCGCGCCCGTCTTCGAAATAAGGAACATCAGGGAAAACAACGATCTGCTGGTGCGCGACCGTCCCCTGGGGCAGGCCCTCGCCAAGTCGCTCGGCGCGTGTACCTGCGTGCTGATGCGCGGCCACGGCATGACGGTCGTCGGCGAGAGCGTCCCGGAGGCGGTGTTCCGCGCCATCTACACCGAGATGAACGCGCGGCTGCAGCTGCAGGCGACGCGGCTCGAGGGCCCGATCGAGTTCCTGAGCGACGAGGAGGGGCGCCGCTCCACCGCCTCCAACCGCGGCACGCTCGAGCGGCCGTGGGAGCTGTGGAAGAGCCTGGTGCGCAGGCGACCCTAGGTCCGCTCGGTCCGCGGAAACCGCAGCGGAGGCAGCTCCATGCGACCCGCCCCGCCGCGCTCTGCCGTTGGTTGACTCGCCGCCGGTATCCCTGGGGGGCGGTGCTGCTCGTTGTATTTCGGCGGCGCGTTCAGCCGGCTGACGAATCTTGCGGCCGCTTGCCGGCCGCCCGAGCCGCTGGTTGCGAGGTCCTCCACCAGGCAGCGCGCGAGCTGCGGCGCGGCGACGCTCGTGCCGTACATGGCCACGCAAGAACCGCTGCGCGAGCCGGCCGCCAGCAAGCCATGGTGCGAGGGGCTGTCCTCGCTGATCGTCGCGATGTCCGGTCCGTCGGGATGGGGCCCGCCGCGCGCAGGCTTCACGGCGGGGCCGCTGGCCGAGTACCGGGCAGGCTGCCAATCGCTGCGGCGCAGCCCCGCGACGACGAACGGCTCGCTGCCGGTTGCGATGGCATTCAAGGTGCCCCGGCGGTGCACGTCGCTGCGGCTGGTGAGCGCGTGGCCATCGCCCTCGATGTACCTGCCGCCATCGTCGAACACGAAGTACAGCAGGTCGTCGAAATACGACTGCCGGCCCCTGCGAGGATAGCCGAAGGGCGTGTCGTCGCGCTGGATCCACGCGTGAATGTCCCACACGTGTCCTTCGCCGGCATTTCGAACCTCCACCTTCCACACGCCCGCCGGCGCAAGCGGCACGGCGCGGTCCGGGTCCGCGGTCGGGGCAAGCGAAAGCTTGATGAGCCTGCAGCCGCCGGGCGCAGTGGCAGGATAGAACTCCGCCCAGGCGACGACCACGCCCGCGAGCGTCCAGGCATAGGCGCTAGCCGCGTCGAAGAACGGCGTCACATCTCCTGTCGGCGTGGTGATACGGATCTCGAGGGCGGAGCTGCCGTTGCCGCTGTCCCTGTCGGGATACCAGATCTCCAGGAAGCTCTCCGTTCGGTCGTCGGGCTGCACGCGCCAGTGCAGCTCCTTGGGTGGCTCGGACGGCTTGAGAGAGAACTCGGCGTGCCCGCGTGCGAGATGGCTGTTGCCGGCAGGAAGGACGACCTGCAGCGTGGGTTTCTTCGGGTTGGTGTTGCAGGCGGCGACGGCGTCCCTGATGGCCTGCTCCACGGCGCCGCTGCCGTCGTGCGGGCCGGCCAGCATGCCGAAGCTGAGGTTGACCACCAGAGGCAGATGGCCGACGCCGTTCGCCGCCGCGATCCTGTCGGCGCGGTCGATCATGTACATGAGCGCGTCGTAAACCTGCGGCGCAAGCCCGGCGAGCGACATATCTTCAACAACGGAAATCGGCAGCTGCACCGCGATGATCGGTCCCATCCCGGGGGTGGATGCCGGATTGCAGGCGAGGTCCATGACATGCGTGCCATGGCATGCGCGCCGCGCCAGGGGCTTCACGCCCGGCTGCGAGTAGTCGAGATAGCCGGCGCCGCGATAGAGCGTGTCTTCATCCGCGGAACTGGCGAGCCGCGTATCGATTCCCGGGCCGGCCGTGGTGTCGTGCTTGCAGATCTCGCGGCCGTAATCCCAGTTTCCGGGGGTGGGAGAGGGGACGAGCTGGTCCCAGTAGTAGTGAATGCGGGTCGAGGCGGGGCCGTCCCTGAACCGGTCGTGCGCGAAGGCGATGCCGTCGTCGATGACGCCCACGACGACTTTGCCCGGCGGGACGTCCTTGCTGCCGGGTTTGCCTTCGCCCCAGCCGGCATGGCCGGCCATTTTCTCGGGAAGGTTCACGGCGCGGCCGACTTCGAAGCGCCTGATCTGCCTGGCCGGGTCATCGCCGCCATAGAGGCGGTCGAGGAACTGCCGCCTCACCATGGCGGTAAGGAATGGCGTGGGCCTGACGAAGCGCTTCGGAGGATTGCGATATACCGGCGGGATGCGGATCAAGGCCGCCCAATCCTGCTCACGCATCATGAAAACCTGCTCGGCGAATTCCCTGGCTTTCGGCTCGCTGAGCTCGAGCAGCACCGGCAGCCAGTGGGCGCTGCCGTAGTAAGCGAAGTTCGTGGCCCTCGCCCAGTCGTAGTACGGGTCGAAGATGCGCTTGGCGTCCTCGCCCGTCCGGGACGCGGCCCAGCGGCCTCTCATGGCCATTCCCCCGCTGCCTGTGTCCAGAGCCAGTTGAGAAGCGGCGAGCCCGCCGCGGTCTCCGTAGTGCTGATCGGTGGCCCGACCCAGGCAGGCGGTGCAGGCTGCCATCGATCGCCCGGGGCGTCATAGACCAGGTGCCACACGAAATCGTTCACTGCGGGGAAGGTTGCGCAGTTGAACTGCCTGGAGCTGTAGTTCGCGGCCGGCGTGCTCGCCCTGTGCACGAAGTACTCGCCCAGGGTCGTGCCCAACAGCTGGCCGGCTGCGCTGTCGACGGGAAAATGCACGCCTGCGACCGTACGGTTGATCGCCACGCGGGACGCCTGGCGCATCAGCTGATCTAGCCATTGCCGATCCTTCCCCGCCTCCTTGGAGCGCATGAGCTTCCACAGGACATAGGCGACGATGAAGGCTTCGGTCGCATGCCCGCTCGGGAGGCTGCCGTGTCCCGGCGTCAGTATCATCGGCTGGACCTGCGGCGACAGCGTCGCAGGCCGGCGCACGTCGAGCGCATGCTTGAAGCGCATTTCGGCGAAGTTTGCCAGGCGCAGCGCGGCGCCCAGCAGCTCGACGGTGCACCGATGGCGCTCGGGGTGGAGGTTCGCGATCGCGCACCAGTACGCAATGGGCGGCGTGAGCTGCGTAAGGATCTCCGACGCGCGGTCCTCGCGGAGGTCCGCATAGCTGATCACCGTCTGGAGCTGCGGTCCCCAGTAGGGGTCGGCCGGCGCGTTCGCCGGCGCTGGCGGTGCGATCAGCCTGACGATGCGGCGGAGAGCCGTCCCGTCCTGCTCGTTATGCCAAAGGGTGTACCCGTTGTCATCGGCACTGAAATGCAGGTGCGAGACAAGGTCGAAATCGATGAGGGTGGCGCGCACCCAGCCTTCCCAGCGCGCGAGATTGGCGGGGACCTCCGGCGTGGGGGCGCTCGCCGATGAGGTCGCCGGCCTCCAGGTGCCGACGATGCCGTCGCGATTGCGAATCAGCCCGTCGGGGGAGTACCCGGCGTAGGGCCCGAAGCCCCCGAAGCCGCCGAATCCGCCAAAGCCCCCGAACCCGCCGAATCCCCCGAAGCCGCCGAATCCTCCGAACCCGCCGAATCCCCCAAAACCGCCGAAGCCCCCTTGCGTGCTCATGACAGCTCCTTCCCGTTGACCCGCAATGATGGTTAGCGAGGCACGCCCGCCTCCTGAAGCGCGTGGGCGCACATCCTTCCGATTTCATAGGCGCTGCTCGGCGAGCGCTCGAGCCACTTGCTCACCGTGAGAGCCGGCTCCAGCCGCATGAGCTGGCTCACCGTTTCCTTCGCCTCCGCGTGCTGGCCGAGCTGCCATTGCGAGATCGCCATGACGCGGTAGGTCGAGGTGTGCGTGCGGTTCGCGCGCAGGGAGCGACGCGCGAGCTCGATGGCGCCGCCGTAGTCGCCTGCGGAGAGCGCGGCCGAGGCCGCGAGCGAATCGAAGAAGTATCGATGGGGATCGAGCGGCGATAGCCGCAGGGCGCGCTGGGTGCCTTCGACAGCCGGTTTTCCCTCGCCCTTGAAGGCATGCAGCATGCCGTGGAGCAGCCAGGCCAGGGCATCGTTGGGATTGACGCTGAGCGCGAGGTCGTAGCGCTCCTTCGCGATGTCGAGCCGCTTGAGCAGGTTGGTATGGACGAAGCCGTCCACCGCCAGCGCGAGCGAGCAGTACGAGTCCGCATCGAGCGCACGCTTGCTCCACTCGAGCGCCGAGCGCGCGTCGGCGTTCGGATCGCCCGACCAGCCCTGCTGCACCCGCAGGACATGCCACTTCGCGAGCCAGGCCTGCGGGACCGCCAGGCGCTGCGTGCGCTCGATGAGCGCCTGGAGCATCTCGCGGGCGCGGTCGAAGTCGCGCAGCGACAGCCTGTGCATCAGGGCGATGGCGCCGATGAGCAGCGTATAGCTCTCCAGGGTCGGCAGCGACTGCGACCTCGCCAGCTCGAGCTCGCGCGCAATCACGGCGGCGCTTGCCTCGGCGACGATCCGGTCGACCAGATCCTGCTTGCCGTCCATCAGCCCGGCGACACGCTCCTTCACCTCGCGCGCCCAGAGCGCGCGCCCGGACTTCGCCTCGGCCAGCTCCACCGCCAGCGTGAACTGGCCGTGCGCCACCCGGTACGCACCCGAGATTACATAGGTGGTGCCCAGGCGATCGCCGATCTGCTGAATCGTCGCCTCGCGGCCGCGAAATGCCGTGGTGGACAGGCGCGAAATGACGTTCAGCTCCGAAGAGCGGGAAAGCGCGCAGATGACTTCATCGGCCAGCACCTCGCCGAGAACCTCGTGTCCGCCGGTGCGCGCGCTGAAGGGGATCACCGCTATGGTCGGGCGCAGCTCGCTGGCGGCGGCGGACTCGATGACGGGCTGCGGCCCCGGAGGGCCGAGGCGATAGGCCCGCACGGGCCGCTGCAGCGGCTTTATGTAGCACTCGCCGAGGTCTTCGATGTCCGCGTCCAGCACCGGGACGAGCTCGTCGCGCACCGCCGCCGAGGCGACGATTTCACCGGGGCCGGCGAGCGCGGCGAGCCGCGTGGCCAGGTCGATGCCGCGGCCATAAGACTCCTGGCTGCCGACGTCGGTCATCTGCAGAGCCATCCGCGGCATTGGCCCGGCGAGCGCTTCCGCGCAGGCGTGCTGGATCTCGAATCCAGCGTTGGCCGCATCCTGTGCGCGGGAGAAATCCGCGACCCAGCCGTGGGGAAGCCGATTCACCTTTCCCGCTCCTGCGGCGCTCAGCACGCCGTCCACGATCGGCTGCAGCTCCTTCTCGCCCCCGGAGGCTGTGTCTATGACGAGCAGCGCCCGTGCCGTGGCGCCTTCGAGCTCCTCGGGCGGCGCCTGGACCGGCGCGCCTGCGGAGGGCATATCCACCCGATAGATGCGTACCGGCTTGCTGATGTGCTTGAGCTTCGGCGTGCCCAGGTCCGAGAAGGAGAGCGGCAGCTTGTTCGAGATGTATTCTCGTACTGCCGCGGTCACCACGATCTCGCCCGGCGCGGCGAGCTGGTGGATCCGGGACGCCACGTTGACGCCGCTGCCGATGAGCTTGTCGTCGTCGACGATGACGTCCTCGACGTTGACGCCGATGCGCATGCTCAGGCCGTGGAAATCGTCGGTCTTCGCGGGATCGATGGCCCCGAGCTGCACTTCCAGTGCCCAGCTCACCGCCGCGACGGCGCTGGGAAACTCGACGAGCACAGAATCCCCGGCGAGCTCGAGCAGGCGGCCGCCGTGCTCGGCGATCTTGGGTTCGATCAGCCCGGCGCGGAGCGCCTTCCAGGCCCGCAGCGTGTCGACGTCGTTCTTTTCGATAAGACGGGACCAGCCGGCGATGTCGGCGAAGGCGACTGCGGCGAGGCGTCTCGTGACTTCAGGCACTTGATACCCAATCCGCCAGATAGTACGCCGTGGCGCCGGCGGGTGGGAGATGCGGTGGCGTTTATCCGGCTGTCCACCTGTCAGGCGGGGACCAGCGCCCGGCGCGTCCACGA
>DATKAX010000385.1:0-12398 GCA_035514595.1 Burkholderiales bacterium | reverse complement strand
GCGGCCTCGGCTGCGACGTGGCCCTCGTGCACCGCCTTGTGCGCGAGCATAGGGTTGCGCGCGACGTCGCCGATGGCGTAGATGTGCGCCACGTTGGTGCGCATCTGAGAGTCGGTTTCGATGAACCCCTTGTCGGTGACGGCAACGCCGGCGTTCTCGGCGCCGATGCGCCCGCCGTTCGGCGTGCGGCCCACCGATACCAGGATCATGTCGTAGGTTTTCGCCTCCCTGCCTTCGAAATCGACCCGAAGCCCATCCTTGGAGGGCTCGACCTTGGTAGTGCGGGTCTTGAGCATCACGTCGTCGAAGCGAGGCGCGTTGAACTTCTGCCAGACCGCGACCAGGTCGCGGTCGGCGCCGAGCATCAAGCCGTCCATCATCTCGACCACGTCGAGCCGCGCGCCGAGGCAGGAGTACACCGTGCCCATCTCCAGGCCGATGATGCCCCCGCCGATCACCAGCAGGCGCTTGGGCAGCGCGGGCAACTCGAGGGCGCCGGTGGAATCGACGATGCGCGGGTCCTCGGGCAGGAACGGCAGCTTCGCCGCCTGCGAGCCGGCGGCGATGATCGCGTTGGCGAATCGTACGGTTTTCCGCCCTTCAGCGCTCTCGACCGAGAGACGATGCGAATCGAGAAAAGCCCCAACGCCCTGCAGCACCGCCACTTTGCGCATCTTGGCCATCGAAGCGAGGCCGCCGGTGAGCTTGGCCACCACCTTGTCCTTGAACGCGCGCAGCTTGCCGAGATCGAGCTTGGGCTCGGAAAAAGCGACGCCGTGGGCCGAGAGCGCGCGCGCGGCGTCCATCACCGCCGCGGTGTGCAGCAGCGCCTTGGACGGAATGCAGCCGACGTTGAGGCACACGCCGCCGAGACTCGGGTAGCGCTCGACGAGCACCGTCTTCAGGCCGAGATCCGCGGCGCGAAATGCCGCCGAATACCCGCCCGGCCCTGCGCCGAGAACGAGCACATCGCATTCGAAGTCGGATTCGCGTTTCGCTTCCGGTCTTGCGGCAGGCGCCGGCTCGGCTTTCGCTTCGCTCGACTCCAGGACCAGGATCGGCGAGCCCTGCGAGACCTTGTCGCCCGGCTTGAGCTTCAACGCCTTCACCACGCCCGCCTCCGGCGAGGGGATCTCCATGGTCGCCTTGTCGGACTCCAGCGTGATGAGCGACTGCTCCTTGGCGACGGCTTCCCCGGGCTTGACCAGGACCTCGATCACCTCGACGTCCTTGAAGTCCCCGATGTCGGGGACTTTCACCTCGATGCCGGCCATCTCAGAGAAGCGACTTCCGGATGTCCGACAGCACCGAGACGAGGTAGCTGGTGAAGCGCGCCGCGGTGGCGCCGTCGATCACGCGGTGGTCGTAGGACAGCGACAGCGGAAGCATCAAACGAGGCGTGAATTCCTTGCCGTTCCACACCGGCCGCGTCGACGAGCGCGAGACGCCCAGGATGGCCACTTCGGGCGCGTTGATGATCGGGGTGAACGCCGTGCCGCCGATGCCGCCGAGGCTCGAGATCGAGAACGTCCCGCCCTGCATGTCGCCGGGCTTGAGCTTCTTCTCGCGCGCGAGCTTGGACACCTGGGCGAGCTCGTGCGCAACGTCGAACACGCCCTTGCGGTCCGCGTCGCGCACCACCGGCACCACCAGGCCTTCGGCGGTATCGACCGCGACGCCGATATGCCAGTACTTCTTGACAATCAGCTTGTCGCCCGACGCGTCGAGCGAGGCGTTGAATTGCGGGTACTCGCGCAGCGCGGTGACGCAGGCCTTGACCAGGAACGCGAGCAGGGTCAGCTTGAAGCCGCGCTTTTCGGCGTCGAGCGTCTGCGCCTTGCGAAACGCCTCGAGCTCGGTGATGTCGGCCTCGTCGAACTGCGTGATGTGCGGGATCGAGATCCAGTTGCGGTGCAGGTAGGGTCCGGAAAGCTTCTGGATGCGGCTCAGCGCCCTTTCCTCGACCGGCCCGAACTTGGCGTAATCGACCTCCGGCCAGGCCGGCAGGTCGAACGGCAACCCCGCCTGCCCCCCCTTGTCAGGCGGGCGACTCGGTGCGGCGCCGGCAAGAGCGCCTTTCACGAAGGCCTGCACATCGGCGTGCAGCACGCGGCCTTTCGGGGCGCTACCCTGGACCCGGGCGAGGTCGACGCCGAGCTCGCGCGCGAACTTGCGCACCGACGGGCTGGCGTGCGGCTTCGCTGCGACCGCCTCGCGCGGCTCGCGCGGCACGGGGCGCTGCGACGGCGCCGGCGCGGGCGGCGGCGGCTTGGCGGCCTGCGCCGGCTTGGCGGCCTGCGGCTGCGCCTGCGCTCTTCCGGCGTCGTCCGATTCCAGCACCAGGATCGGAGCGTCCTTCGAGACCCGGTCGCCGACCTTGACCTTCAGCGCCTTCACCACGCCGGCCGCGGGCGAAGGGATCTCCATGGTCGCCTTGTCGGACTCCAGCGTGATGAGCGACTGCTCCTTCGCCACCGCGTCGCCGGGCTTGACCAGCACCTCGATCACCTCGACATCCTCGAACTCGCCGATGTCCGGAACCGGCACCGTGAGCTCGGTGAGCGACGCGTTCTTCGGCTGCGGCGCGGGCTTGGGCTTCGGCTCGCTTTTCGTCTTTTTCTCCTCGGCGTTCTTCTTCTCCCCGCCGTCGAGCTCGAGGATCAGCGTGCCTTTCGACACCTTGTCCCCGGTCTTGACCTTCAGCGCCTTCACCACGCCGTCCGCGGGCGAAGGAATCTCCATGGTCGCCTTGTCCGATTCCAGCGTGATGAGCGACTGCTCCTTGGTGACCGAATCGCCCGGCTTGACCAATACCTCGATCACCTCCACTTCGTCGAAATCCCCGATGTCAGGTACCAGGACCTGGCTCATACGGTCGTCGGGTCGGGCTTCTCGGGATCGATGCCGTACTTCTTGATGGCTTCGGCGACCGTCTTCGCCTTTGCCTCGCCCTGCTCGGCGAGCGCCTTGAGCGCCGCCACGGTGACGAACTGGCGGTTCACCTCGAAAAAGTGCCGCAGCTTGGCGCGCGAGTCGGAGCGGCCGAAGCCGTCTGTGCCGAGCACGCGGTAGGCGCGCCCCTGCGGGACGAATGGCCGGATCTGGTCGGCGAAGGCCTTGAGGTAGTCGCTCGCCGCCACCACCGGGCCCGCTCGTTCCTTCAAAACATGAGTCACGTAGGGCGTGCGAGGCTTTGCTTCAGGATGCAGCATGTTCCAGCGCTCGGCGGCGAGCCCGTCGCGGCGCAGCTCGGTGAAGCTCGTCGCGCTCCAGACATCGGCCGCCACGCCCCAGTCGGCTTCCAGCAGCTCGGCGGCGGCGAGCACTTCGCGCAGGATCGTACCGCAGCCGAGCAACTGCACCCTCGATTTGCTCTTGCTTGTTGATTCTTTCAGCAGGTACATCCCCTTGAGAATGCCCTCTTCCACCCCCTGCGGCATCGGCGGATGCTCGTAGTTCTCGTTCATCAGGGTGACGTAGTAGAAGACGTCCTCCTGCTCGCCGACCATGCGCCGCAGCCCGTCGTGGATGATCACCGCGACCTCGTAGCCGTAGGTCGGGTCGTAGCACACGCAGTTCGGGATCACCGAGAACAGCACGTGCGAATGCCCGTCCTGGTGCTGCAGGCCCTCGCCGTTCAGCGTGGTGCGCCCCGCCGTGCCGCCGAGCAGGAAGCCGCGCGCGCGCTGGTCGCCGGCCGCCCAGGCGAGATCGCCGAAGCGCTGGAAGCCGAACATCGAGTAGTAGATGAAGAACGGAACGGTGACGAAATCGGAGTGGCTGTAGGAGGTCGCGGCGGCGATCCAGGAGGACATCGCGCCTGCCTCGGTGATGCCTTCCTCGAGGATCTGGCCCTGCTTGTCCTCGCGGTAGAACATCACCTGGTCCTTGTCGACCGGCTCGTACTTCTGGCCCTCGGCGGCGAAGATGCCGAGTTGGCGGAACATGCCCTCCATGCCGAAGGTGCGCGCTTCGTCGGGCACGATCGGCACGATCCTCTTGCCGAGTTCCCTATCCCGCACTAGCGCAGTAAGCACGCGCACGAACGCCATGGTGGTGGAGATCTCGCGGCCCTCGCCCGAGCCCTTGAGGACCTGCTCGAACGCGGCGAGCGGCGGCACGGCGGGCACGTGGTCGGCCTTTCGCCGGCGGCTCGGCAGATAGCCGCCGAGCGCCTTGCGGCGCTCGTGCAGGTACCTCATCTCCGGCGACTCGGCAGGCGGGATGTAGAACGGCAGCTCCTCGAGCTTGTCGTCCGGGATCGGGATGCGCAGGCGATCGCGCATCTCCCGGATGGTGGCCGTGTCGACCTTCTTGAGCTGGTGGGTGGGGTTCTTCGCCTGCCCCTGCTTGCCCAGGCCGTAGCCCTTGATGGTCTTGGCGAGGATCAGGCTGGGCTGCCCCTTGTGCTTCGCCGCCGCGGCGTACGCGGCGTAGATCTTGTGCGGGTCGTGGCCGCCGCGGTTCAGCCGCCAGATGTCCTCGTCGGTCATGCGCGAGACCATCTCGAGCAGCTTGGGATGCTTGCCGAAGAAGTGCTTGCGCACGAACGCGCCGTCGTTCGCCTTGTAGTTCTGGTACTCGCCGTCGACCGCTTCCTCCATCACCCGCAGCAGGATGCCTTCCTTGTCGCGAGCGAGCAGCGGATCCCAGTACGAGCCCCAGATCAGCTTGATCACGTTCCAGCCGGCGCCGCGGAAGTCGCTCTCCAGCTCCTGGATGATCTTGCCGTTGCCGCGCACCGGGCCGTCCAGGCGCTGCAGGTTGCAGTTGATGACGAAGATCAGGTTGTCGAGCTTTTCGCGCACCGCCATGCCGATCGCGCCCATCGACTCGGGCTCGTCCATCTCGCCATCGCCGCAGAACACCCAGACCTTGCGGTTGGCGGTCTCGGCGAGCCCGCGCGCCTGCAGGTACTTCAGGAAGCGCGCCATGTAGATGCCCTGGATCGGGCCGAGGCCCATCGACACCGTGGGGAACTGCCAGTAGTCGGGCATCAGCCACGGGTGCGGATAGGAGGACACGCCCTTGCCGTCGACGTCGCGCCGGAAGTTGAGCAGCTGCTCCTGCGTGAGCCTGCCCTCGAGCAGCCCGCGCGCGTAGACGCCCGGCGACGAGTGCCCCTGGAAATAAATGAGGTCGCCGCCGTGGCCCTCGTGCGGGGCGTGCCAGAAGTGGTTCTGCCCGATGCCGAACATCGTGCCGACCGAGGCGAAGCTCGCGATGTGCCCGCCGAGCTCGTCGTCGCTGCGATTGGCGCGCACCACCATCACCATCGCGTTCCAGCGGCAGTAGGAGCGGATGCGCTCCTCGAGCGCCGCATCGCCCGGCGAGCGCTCCTCCAGGTGCGGGGGAATCGTGTTGATGTAGGCGGTGCTCGCCGAGAACGGGAAGTACGCGCCCGAGCGGCGCGCCTTGTCGACCAGCCGCTCGAGCAGGAAATGCGCGCGCTCCGGGCCCTCGCGCTCGAGCACCGCCTCGAGGGCGTCGAGCCACTCCTGGGTCTCTAGCGCATCGGGATCGTTGGCGGCGGGAAACTGTGGAACGGCGGACATGAGCTTGGCATCCGATGACGTGTGCTGCGGGGGGCGCGGCAAGCTTAACCAGAAAATCGCTGCAATGCTAGACTGCGGCCCCCATGGCGGCGCAGATCCTCGATGGAAAGTCGCTCGCCGCGCAGCTGCGCGCCGGCGTCAAGGCGAGCGTGGCGCGGCTTTCGCAGCGCGGCATCACGCCCGGCCTCAGCGTGATCCTCGCCGGCGACGATCCTGCGTCTCGCGTCTACGTGCGCCACAAGCGGCTCGCCTGCGAGGAAACCGGCATCCGCTCCGAGCTGCACGAATACGGCTCGGGCGTCTCGGGGGAGGAGCTGCTCGATCAGGTGGCGGCGCTGAATGCCGATCGGGCCATCCACGGCATCCTGGTGCAGCTGCCGCTGCCCCGGCACATCGACGCGGCGCGCGTGCTCGCGTCGGTGTCGCCGCGCAAGGATGTCGACGGCTTCCACGCCGCCAACCTCGGCGCGCTCGTCTCGGGCGCGCCCGGGTTCGTGCCGTGCACGCCGGCCGGCGTGATGCGGCTGCTCGAGCATGCGCGCGTGCCGATCGCCGGGCGCAGAGCGGTAGTCATCGGGCGCTCCAATATCGTCGGCAAGCCCCTGGCGCTCCTGCTGTTGCGGCAGGATGCCACCGTCACGATCTGCCATTCGAAAACCAGAGACCTTGAAAAAGCGACCCGCGATGCCGACATCCTGATTGCCGCGGTGGGCCGCGCGAAACTCGTGACCGCCGGCATGGTCCAACCCGGCGCCTGCGTGATCGACGTCGGCGTCAACCGCGGTGCCGACGGCAAGCTCGCCGGCGACGTCGATTTCGAGCCGGTCAAGGCCGTCGCGGGATCGATTACGCCGGTGCCCGGCGGCGTCGGACCCATGACCATCGCCATGCTTCTCGAGAACTGCCTTCATGCTGCAACCGTTCAATCCGCTGCTTGATTTTTCCGGCCTGCCGCGCTTCGCGGAGATCAGGCCCGAGCACGTCGCGCCGGCAATCGACCGGCTGCTCGCGGAAGGGCGCGAGGTGATCGCGGCGCTGGCCGCGGCGCCGGCGACGTGGGAAGCGTTCGTGGCGCCGCTCGAGGACGCGAACGAGCGCATCGGCCGGGCCTGGGGGCAGGTCTCGCACCTGCACGCCGTGCTCGACAGCCCGGCGCTGCGCGACGCCTACAACGCCAGCCTCCCCAAGGTCACACAGTTCTGGACCGAGCTCGGCCAGAACCAGCAGCTCTACGAGAAGTACAAGGCGCTCGCCGGCTCGCCCGCGTTCTCCTCGCTTTCTCGCGCCAGGAGGAGGATCGTCGACAACGCCCTGCGCGACTTTCGCCTCGGCGGCGCCGAGCTCGCGCCCGAGCACAAGCCGCACTTCGCGGCCATCCAGCAGGAGCTCGCCGCCCTGGGCGCGAAGTTCTCGGAGAACCTGCTCGACGCCACCAATGCGTTCTCGATCGTGGTGGAGGAAGCGCGCACCTCCGGAATCCCCGCGGACGTGCTGGCCGCGGCGCGCGAAGCGGCGAACAAGGACCGGCAGGAGGGATTCAAGTTCACCCTGCGCGCGCCTTCGTACGTCCCGGTGCTGCAGTATGCCGACGACCGGCGGCTGCGCGAGACGCTGTACCGCGAGAGCGTGACCCGGGCCTCCGAGTACGGCAAGCCGGAGTGGGACAACACGGCGCTCATCGCGCGCATCGTCGAGCTGCGCCGCGATCTCGCCCGGCTGCTGGGCTATGCCACCTATGCCGAGGTGTCGCTGGTGCCGAAGATGGCCGAGACCCCCGGGCAGGTGCTCGCCTTCCTGGACGAGCTCGCGCACCGCGCCCGGCCGCACGCCGAGCGCGACGTCGCCGAGCTGCGCGCGTTCGCCGCCGCCGAGCTCGGGCTGCGCGAGCTGGAAGCCTGGGACCTCGCCTACGCTTCGGAGAAGCTGCGCCTCAAGCGCTACGCGTTCTCGGAGCAGGAGGTCAAGCAGTACTTCCCGGAGGATACGGTGCTGCGCGGCCTGTTCCGCGTCGCCGAGACGCTCTACGGCGTGAGCATCGCCGCCTCGAGCGCCCCGCTATGGCATGAGGACGTGCGATTTTTCGAGATCCGCGACGCCTCGGGCGAGCGCGTGGGGCAGTTCTACGCCGATCTCTACGCGCGCGAGACCAAGCGCAGCGGCGCATGGATGGACGACGCCATCGGACGGCGGCGCAAGGGCGAGCGCCTGCAGACGCCGGTGGCGTATCTCAACTGCAATTTCTCCAGGCCCCTCGGGTCGGATGGGCTCGGCAAGCCGGCGCTGTTCACCCACGACGAGGTGCAGACGCTGTTCCACGAGTTCGGGCACGGCCTGCACCACCTGCTGACGCGCGTCGACGAGCTCGGTGTCTCGGGCATCAACGGGGTCGAGTGGGACGCGGTCGAGCTGCCGAGCCAGTTCATGGAGAACTTCTGCTGGGAGTGGGACGTGCTGCGCACGATGACGCGGCACGTCGAGCGCGGGGAGCCTCTGCCGCGGCAGCTGTTCGAGCGCATGCTCGCGGCGAAGAACTTCCAGAGCGGGCTGCAGATGCTGCGCCAGATCGAGTTCGCGCTGTTCGACATGCGCCTGCATTCCGAGTTCGACCCCGCCGCCGGCAGGAGCGCGCTCGAGCTGCTCGAGGAAGTCCGCGCGCAAGTGGCGGTGCTGCGCCCGCCCGCCTACAACCGCTTTCCGAACAGCTTCTCGCACGTGTTCGCCGGCGGCTATGCGGCGGGCTATTACAGCTACAAGTGGGCGGAGGTGCTTTCCGCCGACGCCTACAGTTATTTTGAAGAGCATGGCGTCCTCGATGCAGGCGCGGGCAGGCGCTTTTGCGAGGAGATCCTCGCCGTGGGCGGCAGCCGCCCCGCGGCGGAGTCGTTCCGCGCCTTCCGCGGCCGCGAGCCGGACGTCGAAGCGCTGCTCAGGCACAGTGGTATGATTTCCGCATGAGGCTTGCACGCGTCGTCCTCGCGATCGCGCTCGGCGTCGCGAGCGGCGCCGCGCTCGCGCAGATCTACCGCTGGACCGATCGCGACGGGCGTGTCCACATGAGCGACACGCCGCCACCCGCGGGCGCGACGAACGTGCAGAAGCGCAACCTGCCCGGCGCCGGCGCCGCCGCGCGGGCCAATGAGCCCTACGCGCTTCAGGTCGCGCGCAAGAACTATCCCGTCACGCTCTATACCAGCCTCGGCTGCGACCCTTGCGTCGAGGCACGCAAGCTGCTCAACGCGCGCGGCGTGCCGTTCCGGGAAGTGAGCGTCAGCAACCAGCAGCAGCTCGAGGAGCTGAAGAAAGTGGCCGGGAACGCATCGGTTCCCGTGATGCTCGTGGGAAGCTCGCTGCAACGGGGCTTCGAGGAAGGGGCGTATCACGCCATGCTCGACGGCGCCGGCTACCCGAAGGCCGGCATCCTGCCGCCGCGCAGCCAGCCGGATCCCGGGCAGCCGCAGTCGGAGTCGGAGTCGGAATCGCCGTCCGCCGCCGAAGAGGAAACTCCGCGCGGACCCTACGCCCCCGGCGCGCCGCCGCAGCGCTCGCGGCGGAGGTGACGTTCCGGCTGGCGACCTGGAACGTCAACTCGCTCAAGGTCCGCCTTCCCCACCTGCTCGACTGGCTCGGCGCGGAGCGCCCCGATGCCGTCTGCCTGCAGGAGACCAAGGTCGAGGACGCGAGCTTTCCGCTCGACGCGATCCGGGCCGCCGGCTACCAGGCGGTGTTCTGCGGCCAGAAGGCCTACAACGGCGTCGCGATCCTCGCGCGCTCGGCGCTGACCGGCGTGACGCACGGCATCCCGGGCTTTGCCGACGATCCTAAGCGCGTGATCGCGGCGACGGTCGGGGGCATCCGCGTCGTGTCGCTCTATGCACCGAACGGCCAGGCCGTCGGCTCGGACAAGTACGCGTACAAGCTGCGCTGGTACGAGGCGCTCGCGGCCTGGACGAAGGACGAGCTGGCGGGCGACGCGCGGCTCGCGCTCGCCGGCGACATGAACGTGGCGCCCGAGGATCGCGACGTGCACGACCCGAAGCGCTGGGAAGGCCGGATCCACGTCTCGGAGCCCGAGCGCGCCGCGCTGCGCCGCGTGATGGAAGCCGGCTTGGTCGACGCGTTCCGCCTGTTTCCCCAGCCCGACAGGAGCTTCTCGTGGTGGGATTACCGGCTGGCCGCGTTCCGGCGCGACTGGGGCCTGCGGATCGATCTCGTGCTGCTCTCGCGCAGCCTCGCGGCGCGCTGCCGCGCCTGCACCATCGACAAGGCGCCGCGCCGGCTCGAGCGGCCTTCGGACCACGCACCGGTGATCGCCGAGCTGCAATAGCCCGCCCGTGGAACCCGCGCGCTCGATCGGGAAGCTGGGCTTCAAGAAATGGTACGAGCGGCAGCTGCTGGAGGCTCACGCGTGGCTCGTCAGCTGCCTGCTCTGCGGCTTCGTGGTGTTCGCGCTGCTGGAGGGCCTCGACTTCGCCCGCGCAGCCGAAGCCGTGCTGCGCGCAGTGCTGATGCTGGCGGCGGGCTTCGTGTGCTGGGTTTCCTTGCAGCGCTATGCCGCGCTGATGCTCCGGGCGTGGCGCCTCGCGCAGCGCTCGACGTGCCCGTCCTGCGGCGCCTATGCCGCATTCCGGGTGATCGGCGAATCGCCTAGAATCGCCGTGCACTGCCGCAAGTGCGACCACGAATGGATTCTGTGAAGCTGCGCTACTCGCTGTTCTCGGTCAACGACCATCACCCGAGCCTCGCGCGCACTGTGCCGCAGCTCTACGCGCAGGTAATGCGCCAGTGCGAGCTGGCGGAGACGCTCGGCTACGACACCTTCTTCTGCGCCGAACACCACTTCCACGAGTACGGCGTGGTGCCCGACCCGGCCGTGATGCTCGCGGCGCTCGCGCAGCGCACGCGCCGCATCCGGCTCGGCACGGCGATCTCGATCCTGACCTTCCACGATCCGCGGCGCATCGCCGAGACCTATTCGATGCTCGATTTGCTGTGCGGCGGCAGGCTGGTATTCGGCGTCGGCTCCGGCTACCTGCCCCACGAGTTCGTCGGCTACGGCCAGGATCCCGCGGAAAAGCGCAGCCGCTTCGACGAGAACCTCGACATCGTGAAGCGGCTGATGGCGGGCGAGACGCTTTCCTACGAGGGAAAGTTCTCGAAGAGCGGGAAGGTCGCGCTCAACGTGCGCCCGCACCAGGACCGCGTGCCGCCGATCCACGTCGCGGTGCTGGCGCGCGAGGCCGCGTACCACGTCGGCAGGCAGGGAAACCGCATCTTCACCATGCCCTACGTCTCGTGCAAGGACTTCGACGACATCGGCACCATGCTCGCCGAGTACCGCAAGGGGCGCGCCGAGGCCGGGCTCCAGGCCGACAGCGACGACCATGTGTTCACCCTGCACACGCACGTCGCCGAAACCGACGAGGCGGCGCACGCGCAGTGCAAGGCCGCCTACGATCTCTACGTCGACACGCGCTTGTACGCGAAGAAGCACGTCTACGAGGACATCCTCGCCAACGGCATCTGCCTGTTCGGCTCGGTGCGGGCCGTCGCCGCGAAGGTGCGCCGGCTCCAGGAAATGGGCGTACGCCATCTCGCCACCCTGCACAACTTCGGCGCGCTCGATCCGCGCCTGGTCGAGCGCTCGATGACGCTCTTCGCGCGCGAGGTGATGTGAGCGCGCCGGCGCAGTTCGACCGTATCCCGGTGGTGCTCTCGTTCGCGGAGCCGCTGCGCATGGTGGAGACTTACGGCTTCGCCGGCAGCCAGGGGAAGACCATCCTCGAGGGCCAGCGCCTGGTGCCGCGAGGGCGGCCCTCGGACACGCTGTACCTCTTCATGCATCCGTCCTCGACGCTGCACCTGCTGCCGATGCCGACCGCGCTCGCCGCCGCAGGCTTTCACGTGCTGTGCGCCGGCAGCCGCTATGCGAAGAACGACAGCGCGCTCATCATGGAGAAGGTGGCGTTCGACCTCGGCCAGTACCTGCGCTACGCCCGCGAGGCGCTCGGTTACCACCGCGTGGTGCTGGTGGGCTGGTCGGGCGGCGGATCGCTGTCGCTCTTCTACCAGGCGCAGGCCGAGCAGCCGACGCTCACCCATACGCCGGCCGGCGACCCCTACGATCTCGCCGCCGCGCGGCTGCCTTCGGCCGACGGCATCGTCTTCATCGCCGCGCACCTGAGCCGCGCCGAGACGCTCACCGAATGGCTGGATCCTTCGCTCTCCGACGAGCAGCGGCCCGACGTACGCAACCTCGAGCTCGACATCTACGCGCCGGGCTGCCCGAACAAGCCGCCGTTCACGGCGGACTTCGTGGCGGTGTTCCGTGCCGCGCAGCGCGCGCGCAACCGCAGGATCACCGACTGGGCGCTCGAGACGCTCGAGCTCCTCAAGCGCAAGAACGACGGCGAGATGGAGCGCGCCTTCGTCGTGCACCGCACGATGTGCGATGTGCGCTGGATCGACCCAGCCATCGACCCCAACGGCAGACGGCCGAACTGGTGCTTCCTCGGCGATCCGCGCATCGCCAACTCCGCGCCCGCGGGACTCGCGCGCTACAGCAGCCTGCGCTCCTGGCTCTCGCAGTGGTCCTACGAGCGCTCGAACGCCAGGGGGCCGCTGAACGCGGCGAAGATCCGGGGCGTCCCGGTGCTGCAGATCGTGAACCAGGCCGACGACGCGGTGCCGGCGACGCACAACCCGGCGATCCGGGACGCGCTCGCCGCCCCGGACAAGGAATGGGTCGAGATCGAAGGGGCGACGCACTACTACGTCGACCAGCCGGCGCAGCTTCAGACCTGCATCGACGCGATCGCCGGCTGGAGCCGGCGCAAGGGCCTGCTC
>DATKAX010000384.1:0-18550 GCA_035514595.1 Burkholderiales bacterium | reverse complement strand
AGTCCCGCGACGAGCGAGACCAGGAAAAGCACGACAAACACGACGAACAGGATCTTGGCGATTTCGGCCGCGCCGGCGGCGATGCCGGTGAAGCCGAAGACCGCCGCGATGATGGCGATGATGAAAAACGCAAGCGCCCAGCTCAGCATGAGTGACTCCTTCGGAAATGAGGGTTGACGCACCGGTGGCGTAGCAAAGCCCATGCCCGCGCCGCGGCGAAGTCCGAACGGTGTAATCCCGGTCACGGCTTGTAACTACTGCGCGTAGCGGGAGCGCGACCCGCGTAGGATTCCGGCTACAGGGAATCCCCGGCACGGCTCCTGCTCGGGGGTAGTCATGCACGGGCGCAACACCACTACGATGCGCAACTGGGCGGGCGATCCGGCGCGGGTCGCCACTCGCGCAGCGCGCGAGCCGCCGCAGCTCGACGACGTCCCCGCGATGCTGTGGGCCGCGCGGCCCGATCTGTCCTACGAGTACCTCAGCCCGTCGTGGCACGAGTACACCGGCATCGCGCAGACGCAGGCGCTCGAGGAGGGGTGGTCGCGCGGCGTGCATCCCGAGGACCTGGCCCGCTGGCTCGACTGCTGCGTGCGCGCCTTCGACGCGCGCGATCCTTTCGAGATCGAGTACCGGCTGCGACGGCGCGACGGCGAATACCGCTGGGTTCTCGACCGCGGCGTGCCGCGCTACTCGCCGCAGGGCGAGTTCGCGGGCTATGCCGGCGCCTGTATCGACATCGAGGAGCAAAGGCGCGCGCAGGCCGAGCTTGCGCGCGCGCTCGAGCGCGAGCGCAAGCTGCGCGTCGCCACAGAGGAGGCAGGCCGCCTGAAGGACGGCTTCCTCGCCTGCGTGCTGCAGGATCTGCGCTCGCCGGTGCAGGCGGTGGCGACCTGGGCGGGGCACCTGCGCGGGCAGGCGCCCGAGGCGAGCGAGGCGGCGCAGGCGCTGGAGGCGATCGAGAGCAACGCGCACGCGCAGAACCGCATCCTCTCGGACCTGCTCGACCTCTCGCGCGTGGCCTGCGGCCGGCAGCCCCTGCGGCGCGCGCCGCCGGCCGAGCCGCTGCTCTACGGCGTGCGCGTGCTGGTCGCCGACGCGGACCCTGCCGCGCGCGAGACGCTGACGAAAGTGCTCGGCATTGCCGGCGCCGAGACGCGCGCCGCGGCGAGCAGCGCGCAGGCGCTCGAGGCGCTCGCCGCCTGGCGTCCCGACGTGCTGCTTGCCGAGCCCGGCATGCGCGACGCGGACGGGCGCAGCCTGATCCATGCGCTGCGCTCGCTGCCCGCCGAGCGCGGCGGCTGCCTGCGCGCCGCGGCGCTCGGCGAAGCCGCGCGGCCCGCCGACGGCCAGGGCGCGCTCGCCGCGGGCTACGACGCGCAGCTCGCCAAGCCGGTCGAGCCGCTCGCGCTGCTCGCTACGGTGGCGCGGCTTGCCTGCCCGGACGGCGCGTAGCCCGCGCCGCGCAGGCACGCGGTTTGCAAGAGGGTCTGCTGCACTTTCCAACGGAGGCATGTCCATGAACTGGGATCAGGTAAAAGGCAACTGGAAGCAGATGAAGGGCAAGGTGAAGGAGCAGTGGGGCAAGCTCAGCGACGACGAGCTCGACCAGATGGCAGGCCAGCGCGACCAGCTCGTCGGCAAGATCCAGGAGCGCTACGGCATCGCACGCGACGACGCGGAGCGCCAGGTGCGCGACTGGGAATCGCGCAATCAGTGAGCAAACAGACAGGAGAAGTGACCATGCAACAGACCAGAAGGACGCTGCTCGCCGCCGCGCTCGCGGCGGTGGCGGTCGTGGGCGTGCAGGCGTGCTCTTCCAATCCGGAGAATCGCCGCACGGTCGGCGAGACCGCCGGCGACGCTGCCGTCACGGCGAAAGTGAAGACCGCGATCGCGACTGGCGTCGGCGCGCGCACCGCAGCCAACGTGAACGTGACCACCTATAATGGCACCGTGCAGCTCACCGGCTTCCTCGACTCCCAGGACCAGGCGAATCGCGCCGCCCAGGCGGCGCGCCAGGTCGAGGGCGTGAAGTCGGTCAAGAACGATATCCGCATCAAGAACGCCTCGTAGAGGCGCTCAGGCGCAGCCACCGCGCGCCGTGGCGCAGAGAGCGCCCCGGCGCGCGGCTTTTCCTTTTGGAGGGACATGACGATGGCCGAACCCGTAGTGAAGCCCCCGCATTTCGAGCTTGCGCCGCTGCCGTTCGCCGAAGACGCGCTTGCGCCGATACTCTCGGCCGAGACCCTCTCGTTCCACTACGGCAAGCACCACCGCAAGTATGTGGACACGATGAACCGGCTGCTGCAGCAGAACCCGATGCGCGCTTCGAGCCTCGAGGAGGTGGTGCGCGCGGCCTCGGGGAAGCTGTTCAACAACGCGGCGCAGGCGTGGAACCACGACTTCTACTGGCACTCGCTCTCGCCGCGGGGCGGCAGACCCTCCGACGCGCTCGCGCGCCAGATCGACAAGGACTTCGGCAGCTACGAGCGCTTCGTGGATGAGCTCACCGCCAGGGCCGCCGGCCAGTTCGGCAGCGGCTGGGCCTGGCTGGTGCAGCACGAGGGCAGGCTCCAGGTCATGACCACGCCGAACGCGGAGACGCCGATGGCGAAGGGTATACCGTGCCTGCTCACGATCGACGTCTGGGAGCACGCCTACTACATCGACTACCGCAACCAGCGCGAGCGCTACCTGAAGGAGCTGATCGACAAGCGGCTCAACTGGCAGTTCGCCGAGGAGAACTGGAGCCGCATCAAATAGGCTACGGGTTCGGCAAGCGAAGCGCCTATACCGCGGCGAGCGGGCGGCGCGGATCGAAGTCGCGCCACGAGCCGTCGCGCCATTCGCCTTCGGTGCGCCCGATGTCGCGCGCGCGGTGCTTGCGCAGCACCGCGACGGCGCGCGCCGCGCTGTCGGGGCGATCCACGTTGATGGCGATCATCCGGCCGCCGCGCGGCTCGACCGGGTGCTCGACGCTCGCCTCGCTGCGCCGGCCGCCGCGCACCCGCGACATGGCGCCGGCGAACGAGCCGATGTAGGCGCCCAGTCCGGCGGCGAGCAGCAGCGTGATGCCGTTCATCTCGAGCTGCAGCACCCAGCCGGCGGCGAGCCCGACCAGGCCGCCGAGGACGGCGCCGATCGCGGCGCCGACGCCGGCCTGGCGCGAGCCCGCGCTGCTGTGCGGGGCGTCGCCGCCCACCGGGGTGAGGTCGTTTTGCCCGGGCGGCGAGACGTAGAAGGAGTCGATCTCCTTGAGCGCGAAGCCTTCGCGCCCGAGCTCCCGCAGCGCGGCATCCGCGTCCAGCGTGCGGTCGAAACGTCCTGCAACGATGCGTGCCATGGATTGCCTTTCCGTTCTCAGGGCGCGCGGCGCATGTCCGCGCGCCGCACGTCGACGCTCGGCATGCGCATCAGCGCGCGGTACTTGGTGATCGTGCGCCGCGCCACGCGCAGCCCCTGCTGCGCCAGCAGGCGCGCGAGCTCGGCGTCGGAAAGCGGCGCGCGCGGGTCCTCGGCGGCGATCAGCTCCTTCATCACCGCGCGCACCGCGGTGGCCGAGGCGGCGCCGCCGTTGTCGGTGGCGAGCCGCCGCGAGAAGAAGTGCTTGAACTCGAACAGGCCGCGCGGCGTCGCCATGTACTTGCTGTTGGTGACCCGGCACACGGTGGACTCGTGCAGCCCGAGCTCGCCCGCGATCAGCTTCAGCGTGAGCGGCTTCATCGCCACCTCGCCGTACTCGAAGAAGCCGCGCTGGCGCGCGACGATGGCGTCGGCGACGCGCTGGATGGTGTTGAAGCGCTGCTCGATGCTGCGCAGCAGCCAGCGCGCCTCCTGCAGCTGGCGCCCGAGCGACTGGTTGGCGGCGCCGCGGCCCTGCATGGCATCCGCGTAGACGCGATTCAGCCGCACGCGCGGCAGCGACGCCGGGTTGATCGCCGCGACCCAGCGCTCGCGGCCTTTCTTCACGATAACGTCGGGGACGACATAGCGCGCCTCGGGCGAGCCGAAGCGGTGGCCGGGCTTGGGATCGAGCGTGCGGATCAGCGCGCGCGCGGTGTGCAGCGCCCTTTCGTCGCAGCCCACCGCGTGCTGCAGCCGCGCCCACTCGCGGTTCGCGAGCAGCGGCAGGTGCCCGCGCGCGATCGCCATCGCGACCTTGCGGCCCGGCGTGTCCTCGGCGAGCGCCTCGAGCTGCAGCGCGAGGCACTCGTCGAGCGAGCGGGCGGCCATGCCGGTCGGATCGAAGCTCTGCACCAGGCGCAGCGCGGCGCCGAAATCCTCGGCGCGCACGTCGTAGTCCGCCGGCACCAGCGCCGCGAGCTCGTCGAAGCCGAGCCTGAAGTAGCCGTCATCCTCCAGGCTGTCGATGATCATGTTCGCGAGCGCGCGGTCCCGGCTGCCCGCCTGCGAGAGCGTGAGCTGCTCGCGCAGGTGCTCCTGCAGCGTCGGCATGGCCTCCGAGGCGCCTCCCCAGTCCTCGTTGTCGCGCTCGGCGCCGCCGGCCGAGGGCTCCTGCGGCAGGATGAGCCCGTCCTCCGCGCCGGCGCCGTCGCGGCCCTCGGGCGGCGGCGCGTCGGGGTTCTCCTCCAGGAAGGGATTGCTTCCCAGTGCCTGCTCCATCTCCTGAGCGAACTCCAGCGCCGACATCTGCAGCAGGCGCAGCGCCTGCTGCACCTGGGGCGTAAGGGTGAGGTGCTGCCTGAGACGCAGTGCTATAGCGGGGGCCAATTTCGATTTCTCCAGTATCCTTTGCATGACATCTGCAAGGCGCATGCCCGCCGCGCCGGGCCGGTCGGAGCAGGCGGGGCGCTGTAAGAGTTGCCGCTGGTGTAGCAATTACCGTACGGGCTCGGCCTTTGCTGCTCCAGGCTGATGAATCTCAACGCATACCGCGAGAGCCGCGACGACGCGCAGAGCGGGGACTGGCTCTACGAGGTGAAGCACGACGGCTACCGGATGCTCGCGCGCATCGCCCGCGGCGAGGTGCGCCTGTTCACGCGCTCCGGCAAGGACTGGACCGCGAAGCTGCCGCGCCTCGCGCGCGCGCTCGCCGGCCTCGGGCTCGAGGCGAGCTGGCTCGACGGCGAAATCGTGGTGCCGGGCGACGGCGGCCGCTCGAGCTTCCAGCGGCTGCAAAACGCCTTCGAGGCGGGCGACGACTCGAGCATCGTGTATTTCGTGTTCGACGCGCCCTACCTGGAGGGAGAGGATCTCACCCGGCTGCAGCTGCGCGCTCGAAAGGAGCGGCTGAAACGCAAGCTCCCCGCCGCCGGAGCGGTCCGCTTCAGCGAGCACCTGGCCGGCAATGCCGCCGAGGTCCTCGAGCAGGCGTGCAGGCTCGGGCTGGAGGGCCTGATCGGCAAGCGCGCCGACTCGGTCTACGTCTCGGGCCGCACGCGCGACTGGATCAAGCTCAAGTGCCGCCGACAGCAGGACTTCGTCATCGCCGGCTACACCGCCCCGCGCGGCTCGCGCCAGGGCTTCGGCGCGCTCGTCGTCGGCGTCCACGACGAGCGCGGCAAGCTGCATTACGCCGGCAAGGTGGGAACCGGATTCGATGACGCCATGCTGGCGAGGCTCGCGCGCCGCCTCGCCGCTCTCCGGCGGAAAAATTCGCCTTTTGAGGAAGATCCTCCCCGGGAAGTTGCGCGAGAGACGACCTGGGTCCAGCCAGTGCTGGTGGCCCAGGTGGCATTCGCCGAGCGAACCGACGACGGCCTGCTGCGCCAGGCGTCGTTCCTCGGGCTGCGAGAGGACATGCCGGCGAAGCAGGTAGGCGAGGAAAAGGCGGCCCCGCCGCCCGGTAGCGCCAGCGGCGCCAACCGCGTGCTCGGCGTGACGATTTCGCATCCCGAGCGGCCGGTCTGGCCGGCGCTCGGGATCACCAAGCTCGAGCTCGCGCGCTATTACGAGGAGGTCGGCGACTGGCTGCTGCCGCACGTGAAGGACCGGCCGCTCTCGCTGGTGCGCTGCCCGGACGGTGTCCAGGGCAAGTGTTTCTACCAGCGCCATCTCAAGCGCAAAGGCGCCTATATGTACGCCGGCTCGCTCCAGGCGGTCGCGAGCTTCGTGCAGAACGGCGCCGTCGAGCTCCACACCTGGGGCGCGACCATGCCTGACATCCGGCGTCCCGATCGCATCACCCTGGATCTCGATCCGGATCCCGCGCTCGAGTGGGACAGGCTCGCCGAGGCCGCGCGCCTCGTGCGCGCGCTGCTGGAGGGCCTGAGGCTCAAGTGCTTCCTGAAAACCACCGGCGGCAAGGGCCTGCATGTCGTCGCGCCGGTCGAGCGCGGGCCCGGCTGGGACGAAGTGAAAACGTTCACGCGTGCGCTCGCCGGGCTTCTCGAGAAGGCGCGGCCGGATCTCTTTACCGCAAAGATGTCGAAGGCCCGCCGCGGCGGCAGGGTGTTCGTCGATTACTTGCGCAACGCCGAGACCGCGAGCGCGGTCTGCGCCTACTCCGCGCGCGCGCGCCCCGAGGCGACGGTGTCGACGCCGCTCGCCTGGGACGAGCTGGGAAAGGCCGACCTGAGAGGCGAGTTCACCGTGAGAAGCGTGCCGCGGCGCCTCGCGCGGCTGGGCGCCGATCCCTGGCGCGACTACGCCGCGTCGCGCCGGCGCATCACGGCGGCGCTGCGCCGCTCGGTCGGCGCCTGACGACGCTTTCCAATTAGGGGGAACGTCGAGCCGGGCGCGCCCGCGGTGGGGAGGAGGGGAGGGTACGCGGCCGCGCCCGGCCTGACACTCCGAACGCAGCACGTCGCGTGCCCGGGGCTCAGCGCCGCCTGGCGCTGTCGGCGATCGGCGACGTAGCGCGGGCGCTTTGGAGCAGCACCACGCCGCGCTCGGCCGCCCAGAGCTCGAGCCGCGCGTGCAAGCGCCGGCTTTTTCTCTTCAGCGTCACGTACCTGGCGACGTCGCGGAGGCCCGCGGCGAGCCACGCGAGCGCGGCGATGCAAAGCAGCTTTCGCACGGCGGCGCTGGTACGCAAGTTGCGTGCCCTTCGTCGCTCCCTCCTCCGGTAGGCCCGCAATCCGTGCAGAACTTACAACCGAAGCGCAACTCCTACTGCATATGCCCCATTTGCTTCTGGTAGACGACGACCCCGAGGCGCTCGAGTGGCTCTCGGAGCTCGCCAAGGGCGAAGGCTTCAGCGTCGCCCAGGCCGATTCGCTGCGCGCGGCGCGTATCCACATGACGCGCCTGCAGCCCGACGTGCTGCTCACCGACCTGCAGCTGCCCGACGGCCAGGGCATCGAGCTGGTCGGCGACCTCGAGGCGCGCGAGTCGACCGAAGTGGTATTGATCACCGGGCACGCGAGCGTGGAGAGCGCGGTGCAGGCGCTGCGCCTGGGCGCGAGCGACTACCTGGTGAAGCCGGTCGACGTGGAAAGGCTGCGCGCGATCCTGCGCCGCGTGCCGAAGACGGGCGAGCTGCGCGCCGAGATCGGCGAGCTGCGCGACGAGCTGCGCAAGCTCGGGCGCTACGGCCACATCCTGGGCTCCTCAAGCCCGATGCAGAAGCTCTACGACCAGATCGGGCGGGTCGCCCCGACCTCGGCCACCGTGCTGCTGATGGGCGAGAGCGGCACCGGCAAGGAGCTCGCGGCGCAGACGATTCACGACCTGAGCCGCAGGAAGCGGGCGCCTTTTCTGCCGCTCAACTGCGGCGCGGTGTCCCCGCAGCTCATCGAGAGCGAGCTGTTCGGCCACGAGAAGGGCTCCTTCACCGGCGCCGACCGGCAGCACAAGGGCTACTTCGAGCGCGCCCACGGCGGGACGCTGTTCCTCGACGAGATCACCGAGATGCCGCAGGAGCTGCAGGTGAAGCTGCTGCGCGTGCTCGAGACCGGCAGTTTCATGCGCGTGGGCACCACCACGCCGATCGCGGCCGACGTGCGCCTGATCGCCGCCACCAACCGCAACCCGGAGCAGGCGGTCTCGGAGGGCAAGCTGCGCGAGGACCTGTACCACCGCCTGAACGTGTTCCCGATGCAGATGCCGCCGCTGCGCGAGCGCGGCACCGACATCGAGCTGCTGGCGCAGCATTTCCTCGAGCAGCTGAACCGGCAGGAGAGCGCCGCGAAGTCGTTCGCGCCCGCCACCGTGGCGGCGCTGTACGCGCACGGCTGGCCGGGCAACGTGCGCGAGCTCAAGAACTACGTGCAGCGCGCGTTCATCCTGGCCGACGAGGTGATCGACGCCAACCTCGCGCCGGCGAGCGTGGCTGCGCCCGAGTCGGCGCCGCTGCTCACGGTGCGCGTGGGCAGCACGCTCGAGGAAGTGAGCCGCCGCCTGATCGAGGCGACGCTCGCCGAATGCGGCTCGAAGCGCAAGGCCGCCGACATGCTCGGCATCAGCCTGAAGACGCTCTACAACCGGCTCGCGGCCTACAAGAGCGAGCCGGCGGACGAGCGCGACGCCGCCTGACGGGTATGGGAGTTGCTTTTTCCCGCACTGCCACTTAACGGAGGACGCCATGGAAACCACCACCACCGGGACACAGAAGCAGAGCATCGAGCGCGCGAGCCAGAGCGCGCACGCAGCGGTCGATCGCGCGGCGCAGGCGGCTTCGCAGGCCGCCGAGCGCATCGGCTCGAAAACCGACGAGCTGATGGCGATGAAGGAGGACTGGGTCGCCGGCGCGCGCGAGTACGTGCGCGAGCACCCGATGGCGGCGCTGGGCATCGCGCTCGCCGCGGGCTACGTCCTCAGCATGCTGACGCGCTCCCGTTGAGCGCCGCGCCACCGGTTCGCGAGCCCGGGCTGGGCGAGCTGCTCGGGCGCTTGTTCGGCGAGAGCCGCGGCGTGGTGTCCGACTACGCGCTGCTCGCGGTGCTCGACGCGCGCCGCGCCGCGATCCGCCTCGCGCTGCTGCTCGCCGCGGTGCTGATCGCGGGGGTGCTGGTGGTGACGGCATGGATGGCCCTGGTCGCCGCCGGCATCGTCGCGATGATGGGGCAGGGCGCCTCGTGGATCACCGCGCTCGCGGTCGCCGCGCTGATCAACCTGGGCGGGGCTGCGGCGCTCGCCTGGTGGATGCGCCGCCTGGTCGTCGAGATGCCGTTCACCGCGTTGCTGCGCCAGCTGCGCGGCGAGGCACCGGAGCAGCCGTGAGGACGCCTCTCAAGCGCGGCCTCGACGACGAGATCTTCGCCGTGGAGGAGCGCATCGCGCGGCGCCGCAGCGAGCTGCCGCGGCTCGCGCGCAGCACCGGGCGGCGCGCGCTGCACGCGCTCGCCTCGCCTGCCGGGCTCGCTGCTGCGGCGGCGGTCGGCTTTCTCCTCGGCGGCGCGGGCGCCAGGCGCACGCGCGGCGCGAAGCAGGCGAAGGCAGAGCGCAAGGGCGGCGCGGTCGCACTCACCGCGCAGCTCCTCATGACCGGGGCGGTGGCGCTGATCCGCTCCCAGTTCGGCTCGCCTGCGGGCCTCGCCCAGCACGTCCTCGAGCGCTTCCAGTCGCGCCGGCACGCGGGCCCCCCTCGCGCTGCGCCGCGCTAGCGTTGCCCGGGCGCCGGGCTCGACGGCAGGCATGATCCCCGAAAGCCTCGCTTCGCGGCTCGCGCGCGCCTCGCAGGTCGCGAACGGCCTGGTCGCGCTGATCGGCGCCATGGCGCTCGCGGGCTGGATGCTCGGCGTCGCGCCGCTGCGCGATCTCGGCGCCGACTTCGCTCCCATGGGACCGGCCGCCGCGATCGCGCTGCTGCTCATCGCCGCCAGCTACGCCTGCGCGCGGCGCGGCGATGCACGCGGCCAGCGCTTCTCGCGGGCCGCGGCCGCCGCTGCGGCACTGATCGCGGTGCTCGCCGCTGCCGAGGAGCTCGCCGGCCTGCGCCTGGGCATGCAGCTCGACTGGCTCCTCGCGTGGCGCGGCGGCGAGGTGCCGCCCACCATGTCTGCCGCGACCGCGCTCACTTTCCTGCTCGTCGCGCTCGCCATGCCGCTGCCGGCCGGGCAACGGCTGTTCGGCGTGTCGGCGAGCCTGGTCGCGGTGGTGGTCGGCGCGGTTGCCTTCTTCGCGCTGCTCGGGCTCACCCTGCGCGTGCTGCGCTTCGACATCGCGGCGCCGCTGCTCGGTTTCTCGGCACCCGCCGCGCTCGCCAGCATGCTCGCGGCGTTCTCGCTCGCCGCCGGCCGGCCCTCGCCCTGGCTGCTCGATACGCTGACGAGCGCGCGCACCGGTGCCGTTGTGACGCGCTGGCTGCTGCCGGCGGCCCTCGTTGTGCCGCTCGCCGTGGGCTGGCTGCGGCTCGCCGCCGAGCGCGAGGGCGTGTTCGGCGAGGCTTTCGGGATGTCGCTGTTCACGCTGCTGATGATCGCGAGCTTCAGCGCGCTGGTGCTGTGGGTCGCGCACACGCTGGACCGCATCGCGGCGCAGCGCGCGCAGGCCGAGGGCGAGGCCGACGAGCAGCGCGAATGGCTGCAGGTCACGCTCGCGAGCATCGGCGACGGGGTGATCGCCACCGACGCGGCGGGCCGGGTGCGCTTCCTCAACCCGGCGGCGCAGCGGCTCACCGGCTGGCGGGCGGGCGAAGCCGCCGGCCGGGCGATCGACGAGCTGTTGCAGCTGCATGACGAGCGCGACGGCGCGGCGCTCGAATGCCCGTTGCACGCCGCCCTCGCCATGCGAGTCGCCACCGCCGCCGCCGGCGAGCCGGCGCTGCGCGCGCGCGACGGCTCGGTGCACCCCGTGGCGGTCAGCGCGGCACCGATCCTGGATGCGGCCGACGCGCTTGCCGGCGCGGTGCTCGTGCTGCGCGAGGCCGGCGCGCAGCGCCAGGCGGAGCGCGCGATGCGCGAAGCGTTCACCGAGCTCGACCAGCGCGTCGTGCGCCGCACCGCCGCGCTGGAGCGCGCCAGCGCCGCGCTGAGGGAGAGGAACGCGCTGCTCAACGCGATCACCGCCAGCACGCCGGATCTCATCGTCGCGAAGGACCGCCTGGGGCGCACGCTGATGGCGAACCCGGCATGGACGCGGGCGGCGGGGCGCGCCGACGCCGAGGCCGCCGGTCTCGACGAGCGCGAGCGCCTGGTGCTCGAGGCCGGCGAGGCGATCACCACGGAGGAGACGCTGGCGGGCCGCACCTACCTCGCCACCAAGGCGCCGCTGCGCGACGAGCAGCGCCGCGCCATCGGGGTGATCGGCGTGGCGACCGACATCACCGAGCGCAAGGCCGCGCAGCGCGAGCTGGAGAAGCTGGTGCTCGCCGAGCAGCGGCTGCGCGCCGAGGCGGAGCGCGCCAACCGCGCGAAGGACGAGTTCCTCGCGATCGTGTCGCACGAGCTGCGCTCGCCGCTCAACGCGCTGCGCGGCTGGAGCCACCTGCTCGTCAGCACGCACCCGCTCGAGCCCAACCTGGTGGAGCGCGCCGCGAAGGCGATCAAGCGCAATGTCGATCACCAGACGCGCCTGATCGACGACCTGCTCGACACCTCGCGCATCGTCAGCGGCAAGCTGACGATCGAGCGGCGCGTGGCGAACCTGGTCGAGATCGTGGCGGGCGCGCTCGAGGCGACGCGCAGCCTCGCGGAGGCGAAGCGCATCGAGCTGCGCTTCACGCCGGACGATCCCGCCCTGATGGTGGTCGGCGACGCCGGGCGGCTGCAGCAGCTCGCCTCGAACCTGCTCTCGAACGCGGTCAAGTTCACCCCGGAACGCGGCTCGGTGGCGGTGCGCCTGCTGAAGGGCGGCGAGCGCATCCAGCTCCAGGTGAAGGACAGCGGCATCGGCATCGCGCCGGAGTTCCTGCCGCACGTGTTCGACCGCTTCTCCCAGGCCGATACCTCGGCGGCGCGCCGCGCCGGGGGGCTCGGCATCGGGCTCGCGCTGGTGCGCCACATCGCCCTGCTGCACGGCGGGCAGGTGCGCGCCGACAGCGCCGGCATGGGCCGCGGCTCGACTTTCACGGTCGAGCTTCCCGCCGCGCCCGCCGAAGCGGCAGCCGCGGCCGCCGCCGCGCCTCCCGGCGAGCGGCGCCGCTCCTCCGAAGGCGCGCTCGCCGGCCTGCGCCTGTGGGTCGCGGACGACGACGCCGACGCGCACGAGGTGGTGTCGCTCACGCTGCGCCAGGCGGGCGCCGAGGTCGCGAACTTCGCCTCGGGCGGCGAGCTCGCCGCGGCGCTCGAGCGCGCGGCAGATGCACGCCCCGACGTGCTGCTCATCGACCTCGCGATGCCGGGCGAGGATGGCTTCCAGGCGCTGCGCCGCGCGCGCGCGGTCGAGATGGCCTGCGGCCTGGAGCGCCATACGCCCGCGCTCGCGCTTACCGCTTTCACCCAGATCGAGCGCGAGCGGCTGCGGGCCGCGGGCTTCGCCGACCGCGTCGACAAGCCGGTGGACGCCGAAAAGCTGGTTGCCGCGATCCGCGCCGCGCTCGCGGAAAGCGGGCAGAAAAAGCTTCGCGCGATGCAGCCCTGAAATCGAGGTCAGAGCCCGAGCGCGGCTCTAGGCAGCCAGGCAGCTACCGCGATGCATGGGTCTTTTCCCAGTTCCTGCCGTCGGAGGCGATCACCGTCATCGCCTCGACCGTGCCCTCGTCCAGGCAGCGGGCGTTCACGCTGTAGCCGTCGGGGTGCGAGCGCGGCACGTAGAACGACTTGATGCCGCACACCGAGCAGAACAGGTGCTTCGCGGTGCGCGTGTTGAACTCGTAGGTGGTCAGCACCTCTGCGCCGCGCAGCAGCCGGAACTGCGATTTCGGCACGATGAGATGCAGGTAGCCCGACTTCGAGCAGATCGAGCAGTTGCAGTCGGTGACGCGCAGGCGCGCCGGCGCCTGGACCTCGAATCTGACCCGCCCGCAATGGCAGCCGCCGGTGTGCGTTACCATGAAAAAAGAGAAAAATGGGGTACCTCCACATTCTATCCAGGCGGGCGCAGCGCTTGCTGCCCGGGATCTGATGCCCTCCCGACGCCAGGCCTTGTCCGCGGGGCGGGCGGTCCGCCCCCCGCTCGGGCGCGGCGCCGGTCCCCGGCCAGTTTCGAAAGAGCCGCCGAGGCCGCCCTGCAGGATGCCGCCCCGCTGCGGCATAATGGCTCCAAGATGACGCTCGTCCGAGCCCTCGTGCGGTGGGCGCTCCAAGAACTAGCCCATTAGAAGAGCGCCGATCATGCAAATCGAAGCAGTCAAAGCGGCGTACCGCCGCTACGCCGGGGTCTACGACGCCGTCTTCGGGCCGGTGCTGCAGCCCGGGCGCAAGGCGGTGCTGGAAGCGCTCGGCCTGCGCCCGGGAGACCGCGTGCTCGAGGTGGGCGTGGGCACCGGCCTGTCGCTGCCGCTTTATCCCGCCGATGTCAGGGTCACCGGCATCGACGTCTCGCGCGAAATGCTCGACAAGGCGCGCGCGCGCGTCGCCAGGCGCAGGCTCGCCAACGTGGATGCGCTGCTCGAGATGGACGCCGAGGCGATGAGCTTTCCCGGCGCTTCCTTCGACAAGGTGGTCGCCATGTACGTGGTCTCGGTGGTCGCGGATCCCGGGCGGCTGCTCGAGGAGCTGCACCGCGTGTGCCGGCCCGACGGCGAGATCTACCTCGTCAACCACGTGCGCTCGGACAACCCCCTGGTGGGCGCGGTGGAGAAGAGCCTGGCGCGCTTTTCCGACAAGCTCGGCTTCCATCCGGACTTCGATCTTGCCGATCTGGTGGGCCGGCACGAGCTCACGCAGGTGTCGCGCATCAACTTCTTCTGGAAGGTGCTGCGCCTGCATAACGGTCACAACGGCGCGCGCCGGCTCGTCGCTAGTCGCGCGGCGGCGGGCGGAACAGGAACAGCGCCGTGACGACCAGCGCCGCGCCGGCGAGCTGCACCGGCGCCAGGCGCTGCTCGAGGATGACCGCCGACAGGACGACCGCGGCGATCGGCTCGAAGTTCATGTAGAAGCCGGTGCGCATCGGTCCGAGCCGCACCGTCGCCGCGAACAGCCCGATCATGCTGAAGGCGTAGAAAAACGGCATGCCGAGGGCGCCGGTCCAGCCCGACGCGGTGACCGGCAGCGCCGCTCCCCCGCTCGCCAGCCAGGCCGTGACGAACACCGCCGCCCCGACCAGCGTCATGTGCAGCGTGGCCGAGCGCGTGTCGCGGCCGTGGAAGAAGTGGCTGGTGAGCAGGAATACCGCCGAGAAGGTGAACGCGGCGCCGAGCGCGAGCCAGACGCCTTTCGCCTGCGCGGCGGTGAGGTCGACGTTGAGCGCGAGCCCGATCCCGGCGAAGGCAAGCGTCAGCCCGGCGAGGCTGCGCCAGCCGAAGCGGTCCTTGCCCAGCAGCCAGCTCGCGGCGCTGGTGATCGCCGGCCACAGGTAGAAGATCAGCACCACCAGCGGCACCGGGATCTCGGCCATCGCCGCGATCACCAGGTAGTTGTTGACCGAGAGCGGCACGCCGATGGCGAGCGCGAGCGCGCGGTCGCGCCCCGGCAGGCCGAAGGCGACGCCGCCCAGGCGGAAATAGAGCGCGAACAGCGCCACGGTGCCGAGCGTGCGCAGCGTCACGGCGGCGAGCGGATCCGCGCCGCCTTCCAGGGCGAGCCCGGTGCATACCCCGACCATGGCGAAAGAGACCGCGAAGGCGAGCAGGTGAATCGGCGCCGGACGGTGAATTGTTCTTTCCTTCTGTGGTAGAAATCGCGGGATGGAAGACGCGGAATTCTCCGACGACTTCTGTCGCTTCATCCAGACTACCATTCCCTCGTTCGAGGCGGCCGAGCTGCTCCTGCTGCTCGCGCGCGAGGCCGGCACGGAGTGGCAGCTGGACGAGGCGCTGCGTAGGTTGCGGCCGGCGGTCAGCATCGGCGACGCCGAGGCGGCGCGCTACGTGGAGCTGCTGCGCGCAAACGCCCTGGTTGCGGTCGCGGCCGACCGGCGCTTCCGCTACGTGCCAGGCTCGTATTTCCTCGAGGAGCAGGTGAAGGCGCTGGAGCGCGCCTACAACGAGAGGCCGGTGACGCTGATCCGCATGATCTACGCGCTGCGCGACGCCAAGATCCAGTCTTTCGCCGACGCCTTCAAGATCAGGAAGGGCTAGCCGATGCAGACCTTCAACTTCGTCCTTTTCCTGCTCGCGGTGCTCACCAGCCTCGCCTGCATGGCGCTGCTGTTTCGCGGCTACGCGCGCAGCGGGCTGCGGCTGCTGCTGTGGAGCGCGCTGTGCTTCGTGGGCCTGTCGGTCAACAACCTGCTGCTGTTCGTCGACCTGCTGGTGTTCACCGAGGTCGACCTGCGGCCTTACCGCTCGCTCGCGTCGCTCGCCGGCGTGATGTTCCTGCTCTACGGCTTCATCCTGGAATCGGAATAGGGGGCGCGATGATCGACTTTCTCGCCGGCGCGGTCACCCTGGGCTTGCTGGTGGCCTCCGGATTTTTCCTGCGCTTCTGGCGCAGGACCGCCGACCGCCTGTTCCTCGCCTTCGGGGTCGCCTTCGCGCTGCTCGCCCTCAACCAGGCGCTCGCGTTCGTTCTCGACATACGCAGCGAGCCGACGAGCTTCGTGTACGCGTTGCGCGTGCTCGCATTCATCCTCATCCTGGGCGCGATCATCGACAAGAATCTCTTCCCGCCGCGCAAGCCGAGATAGCGGGCACGACGATTGCGGGGCGCGGGCCATGCAGATCGAGCCGCAGATCACCTTCCACGACGTCGAGCGTTCCGACTGGGTCGAGTCCTACATCGCCGAGCGGCTGCGCCGCCTCGAGCGCTTCGCCGAGGGCATCACCAGCTGCCACGTCACGCTTGCGCAGGAGCAGGCGAGCCGCAGCAAGGCCAATCGCTACAGCGTGCTGGTCGAGGTCAGGGTGCCGCCGCAGCACGACCTCGCGGCGAAGAAGCAGCGCGAGATCCTCGACATGCCGAAGCAGCTGCCGGCGCTCGTCAACCAGGCCTTCGGCGCGATCGAGCGCCAGCTCAAGCGCACCGCGGCGCTGCGCCGCTACGAGGAGAAGACGCACGACGGCCAGCCGCACGGGATGATCGAGAAGCTGTTCGCGGAGGGCTACGGGTTCATCCGCGCCCTCGACGACCAGCGCCAGTTCTACTTCCACCGCAACAGCGTGCTGCACGGCGACTTCGAGCGCCTCGCCGTGGGCGCCGAAGTGCGCTTCATCCCGCAGGAAGGCGACGAAGGGCCGCAGGCGAGCAGCGTCCAGCTGGTGGCAAAGCCCGGCGTGGGCGCTTCGGCCTAGGTTCCCGGCGCCACCACGTCCACCACGGTCGCGACGGCGAGCAGGTCCTCGGGTGCCTCCTGCCCCTGCCGCTCGCGCAGGCGCTGGCGGAGCTGCGCATAGGTCTTGCGGCACCTGTCGCGCGCGACGGCGCGCCGCACGCGCCCGTTCTCGGGATCCAGGAAATACGCGAGCGCCGCGCCGGTCGCGGCGGCGCCGAGGAACGTTATGGTTCTCATCCGGGCTCTCCTTTCGTCGTCTGTGCGACGATGCAAGCGCCATTCCCGCGCCCGCCGATGTTACCTTTGCTCCCGTGAACGAAGATGCCGCGCTGCTCGAGGCCGTCGAGCGCTGGGTCGAGCGTACCCTCGCCCCGGCGGTGCGCGAGTTCGACCACGCCGACCGCTACCCGGCCGCGATCGTCGAGCAGATGAAGGCGATGGGGCTGTTCGGCGCCACCGTGTCGCAGGAGTACGGCGGCCTGGGGCTCTCCGCGGCGATCTACGCCGAGATCGTGATGCGCATCGCGTCGGTGTGGATGGCGGTCACCGGGATCTTCAACTCGCACCTGATGCTGGCGCTCGCGATCGAGAAGTTCGGTACCGCCGCGCAGAAGGCGCGCTGGCTGCCGCGGCTCGCCTCGGGCGAGGTGCGCGGCGGGCTCGCCCTCACCGAGCCGGATGCCGGCACCGACCTGCAGGCGATCCGCATGAGCGCGCGCCGCGAGGGCGATGCGTACGTCATCAATGGCACCAAGACCTGGATCTCCAACGGCATCGAGGGCTCCTGCTTCGCGCTGCTGGTGAAGACCGACCCGCAGGCCGAGCCGCGCCACCGCGGGATGAGCCTGTTCATCGCGCCCAAGGGCCCTGGCTTCAGCGTCGGCAGGAAGCTCGAGAAGCTCGGCTACAAGTCGATCGATTCCGCCGAGCTGGTGTTCCAGGACTACCGGCTGCCCGCGGATCACCTGATCGGCGATGCCGAGGGGCAGGGGTTCTACCAGGCGAGCGGCGGCTTGCTGCTCGGGCGCATCAACGTGGCAGCGCGCGGCGTCGGCGTCGCCGATGGGGCGCTGCGCCTCGCCACCGCGTACGCGCAGCAGCGCAAGACTTTCGGCAAGCCGATCTGCGAGCACCAGGCGATCCAGCTCAAGCTCGCCGAGATGGCCACGCGCGCGCGCGCCGCGCGGCTTCTGACCCTCGACGCGGCGCAGGCCTTCGACCGCGGCGAGCGCTGCGACATGGAAGCCGGCATGGCGAAGTACTTCGCCACCGAAGCGGCGCTCGAGAACGCGACCGAATCGCTGCGCATCCACGGCGCCTACGGCTACTCGAAGGAATACGACATCGAGCGCCTGTACCGCGACGCGCCGCTGCTTTGCATCGGCGAAGGCACCAACGAGATGCAGCGCATCATCATTTCCCGGCAGTGGGTCAAGCGCCACCCCGCCTGAAGCCGGTTGCTGCACTGCAGCGCACGCGTCGAGTGCTTGACCGGCGCAGAGCGGTGGGATACGGTCGCCGGGCACTCTCGCAGACCTTCGAGGAGGACTCTCATGACGCAACTGAAACGCTTCCCGTTGACCGCGGTCGCCGCGCTGTTCGCAGCCGGTGCCGCGCTCCTGGGAACCCCGCAGCCGGCGCAGGCGCAGGACAAGATCAAGCCCATCGTGATGCGCTTCGTGGCCGACTTCCCGCCGCCGCCGCATCCGGCGGGCCTCGCGATGCGCCACTTCGCCGAGCGCCTGCCGCAGGCGATCCCGGGCAGCGAGGCGCGCCTGTATTTCTCCGGCGCGCTCTACACCATCCCCGAAGCGTTCGAGGCGATGCGCCAGGGCAACCTCGAGATGACCTGGATGCAGATGGGCAAGGCGGCGCCGGTCGATCCGTACATGATGACCGTGGTCGGACCCGGCATCCTCACCACCGTCGGCGCGGTGGACAAGATAGACCAGACCGAGACCTTCAAGACGCTGGCGCAGCGCCTGGAGAAGAACCAGGCCATCAAGGTGTTCGGCGCCGGCCACATGAGCTTCGGCATGGGGGTGGGCGGCAAGAAGCGCTATCTCAAGGCTGAGGACTTCAACGGCCGCAAGGTGCGCAGCATGGGCCCGGCCGAGAACCCGGTGCTCGAGTCCTGGCGCGCGAACCCGGTGGTGATGGCCTTCGGCGAGGTGCCGAGCGCGCTCGAGTCGGGCGTGATCGACGGCCTGATGACCAGCATCGGCGGCTGGCTTTCGGTGCGCGAGCAGGCGCCGTTCTACACGACCGGCGGCGCCGGCGTGTTCACCGGCGACTACTACATGGTGAGCGCGAGCCGTCGCTGGTGGGACCGGCTCAACCCGGCGCAGCAGAACGCGCTGCAAAAGGTCGTACTGGAGACGATCCAGGT
>DATKAX010000383.1:0-9645 GCA_035514595.1 Burkholderiales bacterium | reverse complement strand
GTCAGGGAAAAGTGCCGCGCTTTCCCCTCTTCATCTCGGGGGTCTTGTGATCGGCGCCGACGCGTAGCCGCTCGCGGTTTTCCTCGAGGTTGCCCTTGCCCGAGCCGCGGGCGCCTTTCGCCCCGGGCTGGCGCCGCCTCGCGTGCTGCGCGGCCACTGTTGCAGCGTCGACATCCGGTCCCTTCCGTTTTTCGGTCATTGCTGCCTCCTTTGCTTCATGGCAGCAACTGTCGTACCCGAGTCCGGCGATGCTCAGGGCAGGCGCGCGATCAGGTCTTTCGCGGCTTGGAAGGCGATGTCGCGGAAGCCGATCGGCCGCTCGCGCAGGCTATCGATGGCGAGGGTGACCTCGTCCAGGCCCTCCCAGGCGATGCTGCCGTCGCGGCTGTCCCACACCTGGAGGAACACGCGCAGGTTCGCGTAGTGCGTCTGCAGCAGGCTGAGGCCGAGGAGGCTCAGGCGGCCGCGCGCGCCCTGGCGCACCTCGGCGAGCTTGATCTGCGCGAGGTAGCGGGCGCCGGCCGCCTCCGCCACCTTGCGCAGCGCCGCGGCATCGAACACCCCGGTGTCGCGGGAGTCCTGGTACATGCCGCGGTAGGTCGCGGCGAGCCCGGCGCGGTTGACCTCGCTCAGGGTCTGCGGCAGCGCGACCACGCGCAGGTCCGGGCGCTCGCTTCTCAGCGTGGCGGCGAACACTTGGGCGAGCGCCTGCGTGTCCTCTTCCTTGCCGGTGACCGCGGACGGGGTGAGGAAGGCGAGCCCGCCCGCGCGCAGCTCGGCCGCCTCCAGGCGCAGCGTCTCGTGCTGCGCCGAGGAGTAGGTCTGCAGCGTCGTGGAGCACGCCGCGAGCGCGAGCGCCGCGGCAGCGGCGGTGTAGGCGAGGTTTTTCATTTCAGGAGCGCGTCGCCGGGCTTCATGGCCGCCAGCCTATCCTGCGGGCACGCGTTGTGCAATACCGCCTGCGCCGCGCCGGGGCGGCGCGCTATGCTTGACAGGTGTTCTCGAAAAGAAAGCTTGCCATCTCCTTAACCGCGGCGGTCGTGCCGCTGCTCGCCGGCTACTGGACCTACTCGACCTTCGAGCAGCGGGAGCAGCGGCGCACGATCTCCACGGCGGTGCGGGACACCACCGCGCGGCTGCGCGAGGCGCTGCCGGTGGCGCCGAGCCTCGGCGGCCGCGGCGCGCTCGCGAAGCTCGAGCGGCACGAAGCGGCGCTCGAGGCGCGCTTGCGGGAAGTGCGCAAGGTCGCGCACAGGGGCGATCTGGAGCTCGGCGACGGCGCCGAGCACTACGTGCTGGGCGCGCGCGAGATCCTGCGGCGCCAGGTCGCGAGCGTTGAGCGCGCCGAGCGCGCCGCGGCGAGCCGGCAGGCGCTTGCCGCGCACATGCGCCGCGCCGCGCACCGCGACGCGGCCTGGATCCGCCAGGCGGCGAGCCGCAAGAAGCAGCTCGAGGGCGAGTATTTCGAGTACGGCCTGGCGCTCTCGGCGCTCTCCGAGCTGCTGTGGAGCTTTCCCGACGCGCGCAAGCGCCTCGCGTCGCACCTCGACGCCGCGCTGCTGCTCGAGGTCGGCCCCGCGGAGGACGCGCGCCGCGCGGCGCTCAGGGAGGAGAAGCGCGTGGCGCAGGAGCTCGAGGACATGCGCCGCCTGTTGCCCGCGCGCTGAGCATGCCGCTCTGGAAGCGGCTGTGGCTGCTGTTCACGGTGATCTGGGTGGTGGTCGCCGCGCTCAACGTGGCGACCATCCTCGTCTTCTCCGAAGAGCCCGAAAAGGCGCTGATGCCGGTGGTGCTCGGCGTCGCGGTCCCGGCGCTGGCCTACGTCCTAGCCTGGCTGTGGCACCGCTGGCGCAGCCGGGGCGAGCGACACGACTAGCTTCTCGAGCGTGCGCGCGTCGGCGTCGAAGCGCCGGATGCCCTCGGAGAGCTTGTCGCTCGCCATCGCGTCCTCGTTGAACATCCAGCGGAACGAGGTCTCGTCCAGGCGCTGTTTCTCGGTCGGCGACGCCTTCGCCTTCTCCGGGGAGAGCCGCCGCGGCACCTCGCCCCGCCCGGCGGCGAGCTTCTCGAGCAGGTCCGGCGCGATGGTGAGCAGGTCGCAGCCCGCGAGCGCCAGGATCTGCTCGATCTTCCGGAAGCTCGCGCCCATCACCTGCGTCGCGTAGCCGTGCTGCTTGTAGTAGTTGTAGATGCGCGTCACCGACTCGACCCCCGGGTCTTCCTCGATCGGGATGTCCTCGACCTTGCGCTGCTGCTTGTGCCAGTCGTAGATGCGCCCGACGAAGGGCGAGATCAGCGTGACGCCGGCATCCGCGCAGGCCGCGGCCTGCGCGAACGAGAACAGCAGCGTCATGTTGCAGTGGATGCCTTCGCGCTCCAGCATCCGCGCGGCGCGGATGCCCTCCCAGGTCGAGGCGAGCTTGACCAGGACGCGCTCGCGCTCCACGCCGATCTTTTCATAGCGGCCGATGAGCCGCCGCGCGCGCTCGCTCGAGCCCTGGGTGTCGAACGAAAGCCGCGCGTCGACCTCGGTGGAAACGCGCCCCGGCACGTGCTTCAGGATCTCGGCGCCGAACTGCACCGCCAGCGCGTCCATCGCCGCCGCGACCTCGCCGCCCGCCTCGGCGATCGCGCGCTCCACCAGGGGACGGAAGCGTGGGTCCTGGGCGGAGGCGAGCAGCAGCGACGGGTTGGTGGTGGCGTCCTGGGGCTTCCAGCGCTCCACCGCGTCGATGTCGCCGGTATCGGCGACGACCAGGGAATGCTCCTTGAGTGAGTCCAGGCGGGAGGTCATGCGTGAAATTATCGCAGCCTCCGCCGGCGCGCCCAAAAGCGGGGTCAGGAACTTGAAAGTTAAGGCCTTTCTCTCTTTGTCCGGGCAGGGTAGACTGTTGGGCATACAAATGGTTTATCCCGACATGAGGTTTAGGTTTTATCCCGATATGAGGCAAGGCGTTGCAACCGACCGACATCCGGAATCCCGACTACTTCCACAAAGTCGTTGATTGCCAGTGGGCCTGCCCGGCCCACACCCCCGTCCCCGAATACATCCGGTTGATCGCAGCAGGGCGTTACTCCGACGCCTACATGGTCAACTGGAAATCCAACGTCTTCCCCGGCATCCTCGGCCGCACCTGCGACCGCCCCTGCGAGCCGGCCTGCCGCCGCGGACGGGTCGAGGAGGCGCAGCAGGCGCGCCCCGAGCCGGTCGCGATCTGCCGCCTGAAGCGCGTCGCGGCGGACTACAAGGACGATGCGGACATAAAGAAGCAGATCGACGTCCACAAGAAAACGAGATCCAACGGCAAGCGGATCGCCTGCGTCGGCGCCGGCCCGGCCTCGCTCACCGTGGCGCGCGACCTCGCGCCGCTCGGCTACGAGGTCACGGTATTCGACCAGGACCACCGCGCCGGCGGCATGATCTGGACCCAGATCCCGCGCTTTCGCCTGCCGATGGAGGTGATCGACGAGGAAGTGAACTACATCCTCGATCTCGGGGTTTCCTTCCAGCAGCGCAAAATCGAGTCGATGAAGGCCCTGATGCAGGAGGGCTGGGACGCGATCTTCGTCGGCTCGGGCGCGCCGCGCGGGCGCGACCTCGACATCCCCGGGCGCAAGGAGGGCGCGGCCAACATCCACATCGGCATCGACTGGCTGTCGAGCGTGTCCTTTGGACATACCTCAAGAATCGGGAAAAGAGTCATCGTCCTGGGCGGCGGCAACACCGCGATGGACTGCTGCCGCACCTCGAAGCGCATCGGCGGCGAGGACGTGAAGGTCATCGTGCGCTCGGGCTTCGACGAGATGAAGGCGAGCCCCTGGGAGAAGGAGGACGCGATGCACGAGGGCATCCCGATCCTCAACTTCCTGGTGCCGAAAAGCTTCGTGGTTGCAAAAAACAAATTGAGCGGAATGACTTTCGAGAAGGTGAAGGCGGTCTACGACGACAAGGGCCGCAGGAGCCTGGTGCCCACCGGGGAGCCGGATCAGTTCTTCGCGTGCGACGACGTGCTGGTCGCGGTCGGGCAGGAGAACGCGTTTCCCTGGATCGAGCGCGACAGCGGCGTCGAGTTCGACAAGTGGGGCTTGCCCGTTCTGGATAAGGCGACCTTCCAATCGTCCGTGCCGAACGTGTTCTTCGGCGGCGACGCCGCCTTCGGCCCGAAGAACATCATCTGGGCGGTCGCCCACGGGCACGATGCCGCCGTATCGATAGATAAGTTGTCGAACAAGGAAGACCTCTCCGAACGACCTGCGCCGGGGGTCACCCTCGTGTCGCAGAAGATGGGCATCCACGAGTGGAGCTACGACAGCGAGATCGCGGGCGACGCGCGCTACAAAGTGCCCTGGGCCGACGTCAATGCGACGCTGAAGAACGTGAAGATGGAGGTCGAGCTCGGCTTCGACGTCGCCACCGCGTGGAAGGAGGCGCAGCGCTGCCTCAACTGCGACGTGCAGACGGTGTTCACCGACAAGCTGTGCATCGAGTGCGACGCCTGCGTCGACATCTGCCCGATGGACTGCATCAGCTTCCTGCACAACGCCGAGGAGAAGGATCTGCGCCGCAGCCTCAACGCGCCGGCCAACAACCTGACGCAGGACCTTTATGTCTCCGGCGAGCTGAAGACGAAAAGAATCATGGTCAAGGACGAGGACGTGTGCCTGCACTGCAGCCTGTGCGCCGAGCGCTGCCCGACCGGCGCCTGGGACATGCAGAAGTTCCTGCTGGAAGTGACCTACGCCGGGCCGGGCGCGCGCGCCCCGTATCACAGGAAGGCGGCCTGAGGCATGAAGCCCGCCCTCGCTCCCCGACCGGCTCGCGAAAGCGCGGAACGGGCGCTGCGGGTCCAGCTCGCCGCCGCCTACCGCATCGCCGATCACCTCGGCTGGTCCGAGCTGATCTACACCCACATCAGCCTGCGGGTCCCCGGGCCCGAGCACCACTTCCTCATCAACCCCTACGGCCTGCGCTTCGACGAGGTGACCGCCTCCAACCTCGTCAAGATCGATTTCGAAGGAAATCCGGTCGAAGCGAGCGAGTACGGAAGCAATAAAGCCGGCTTCATCATCCACAGCGCGATCCACATGGCGCGCGAGGACGCGGCCTGCGTGTTCCATACCCACACGCTCCCCGGCATGGCGGTGTCGGCGCAGGAGCAGGGGCTGCTGCCGGTGCACATGTACTCGCACAACTTCTACGGGCGCCTGAGCTACCACGACTTCGAGGGGCCGAGCATGCGCCTGGACGAGCGCGAGCGCCTCGTACGAAGCTTGGGTTCCAATCAGTCATTGATTCTTCGCAATCACGGCCTGTTGACGGTCGGCCGCACCATTCCCGAGGCCTTCCTGCTGCACTGGCGCCTGAACCGCGCCTGCGAGGTGCAGCTCGCCGCGCAGGGCGCGAAGCTGCGCATCCCGTCCAGGGAAGTCTGCGAGCAGTCGGCTGCGATGGGCGACGAGTTCCTCAACGACGCCGCGCCGATGGGCGAGCTCGAATTTCAATCCTTAGTCAGAGTCATCGAAGCCAGGGACGCTTCCTACAAGAACTAGCATGATCAAGCGCATCGAATCCACCAACGATTTCGTCGTCAAGTTCGCCAACGTCAACGGCTCGGGATCGGCGTCGGCGAACGAGCTGTTCGCCAAGAGCTTCCTGCGCATGGGGATCCCGGTCTCGCCGCGCAACATCTTCCCGTCGAACATCCAGGGCCTGCCGACCTGGTACGAGGTGCGCGTCACCGAGCCGGGCTACCTCGGCCGGCGCGGCGGCGTCGACCTGATGGTGGCGATGAACCCGCAGACCTGGGACCAGGACATGAAGGAGATCGAGCCCGGCGGCTACGTGTTCTACGACAACACCAAGCCGCTGCCCAAGTCGAGGTTCCGCGACGACATCAACGTGGTGGGCATGCCGCTCACCGAGATCGCGAACGCCAACTACACCGACCCGCGCGAGCGCCAGCTCTTCAAGAACATCATCTACGTCGGCGCGCTCGCCGGCATGCTCGGCATCGAGCCCGAGGTGATCGCCGAGCTGATCGGCGAGCAGTACAAGGGCAAGGAGAAGCTCCTCAAGCCCAACCTGAACGCGCTGCAGATGGGCCTCAACCACGCCAAGCAGCACCTGAAGGACGCCCTCGGCCTCAAGGTGAAGCGCGCCTACAACGTCGGCGACAAGATCTTCATCGACGGCAACTCGGCGGCGGCGCTCGGCTGCGTCTACGGCGGCGCCACGGTGTGCGCCTGGTACCCGATCACGCCCTCCTCGTCGCTCGCCGAAGCGTTCCAGTTCTACTGCTCGAAATTGAGGGTCGACAAGGAAACCGGGAAGAACAAGTTCGCCATCATCCAGGCCGAGGACGAGCTCGCCTCGATCGGCATCGTCACGGGCGCCGGCTGGAACGGCGCGCGCGCCTTCACCGCCACCGCCGGCCCGGGCATCTCGCTGATGAGCGAGTTCATCGGCCTTGCCTACTTCGCCGAGATCCCGGTCACGCTGATCGACGTGCAGCGCGGCGGGCCCTCGACCGGCATGCCCACGCGCACGCAGCAGTCGGACGTCATCGCCTGCGCCTACGCCTCGCACGGCGACACCAAGCACGTGCTGCTGTTTCCCGAGGACCCGTACGAGTGCTTCGAGTTCGCGGCGAAGTGCCTCGACCTCGCCGACCGCCTGCAGACCCCGGTGTTCATGCTCACCGATCTCGACATCGGCATGAATCAACGCCTTTCCAACCCATTGAAATGGGAAGAAGGCCGAACCTACGATCGGGGCAAGGTGATGACGGCGGAGGAGCTCGACGCGGGCAAGGAGTTCGGCCGCTACCTGGACGTCGACGGCGACGGCATCCCGTACCGCACGCTTCCCGCCACGCACCCCTCGAAGGGTGCCTACTTCACGCGCGGCACCTCGCGCAACGCCTACGCCGCGTACTCGGAGGCGGGCCCCGACTACGTCTACAACATGCAGCGGCTGCTCAAGAAGTTCGAGACCGCCAAGACGCTGGTCCCGAAGCCGGTGCTCACCGCCGCAAGCGAGCCGGCGCGCTTCGGCTGCATCTACTACGGCTCCACCAGCCCCGCGATGCACGAGGCGCTCGACGCGCTCGCCGCGAAGGGAATCTTCGTCAACGCCCTGCGCGTGCGGGCGTTCCCGTTCCAGGACGAGATCAACGACTTCGTCCAGTCGCACTCCAAGGTATTCGTGGTCGAGCAGAACCGCGACGCGCAGTTGAAGACCCTGCTGGTGAACGAGGCCGGCATCAACGCCGCGAGCCTGATCTCGATCCTGCACTACGACGGCACGCCGATCACCGCGCGCTTCATCGCCAAGGAAATTTCCGAGATCGTGTCCACGCTCAACGTCCGCCCGATCAAGCGCGATAAGGCGGCGTAGATTGATTGGCTACGATATCGCAGATTCGAGCGAGAATAAGACGGCGAATCTGGAGTGCACTGAATTATGTGTCCATTTACGTCTTTGTTCTTCTGGTCTATGGAAGCGCATTGTTTACGAACTACCTATTGATATTGTTCATCGAACAGTTGATCGCCGAAGAGATTCAGAAGAGCGCTCTCGTATCGCTTTGGTTCGAACGTGCGAAGATCGGGCTAGCGCTACTCGCCACCTTCGCGGCGGTTTCTCACGGAATCATTTCGACCATCGGCCAGATACGGTTGGACTTACAGATCCTGCGAGGGACGGATGCTGAGTAGAAGTTACACATCGCGTTCTAGCGAAGCTCCTTGGCGCTCATTTGGTCGATTCATTTCAAACGTGCCCCGGTTTCCGGTGCTCGGGATGGAGCCTTGGATTGGATATGTAGGCTGCCTAGTCGGACTTACTGTGGCTGTCGCATTGTTTGCCTCAGGATCAGTTTGGCTTACGGCGCAGGGGTTCTCCGAGAATGCAAGTATTGCAATCCCATTCCTGGTTTGCGCGTGCCTAATAGTGGCCATTCAGTACATCGCGTTCTATCGGCGCCCTTCCGCACTTTCGGCGAAGCGCGAACCTTCGGACGCAAGCGAGAAAAATTTTGAGTTAAGTAAAAGAGAGAAAACTAGTGAAGGAGACCACGAGATTGAGAAGCAACTGACGGAGCTAGAGTCGACTCTTGAGAGATATATTGGTGATAGGGTGATTCTTAAAACGTCAAGCAGTTTCAGCGCAGGTAGTCTGTTCACGGATGCGATCGAGCGTCACTTTGCTATGCTGAGTGAGATCGACCGATCCGTGCTTACCCTGTCGTGCATTTATAGATTAAATGAAGATCAAATTGCGGAGAGTATGCGCGCGCAGCCTTTTGAGGTCTGGGCCAAGCGGATTGCAGCAGAAAGGCGTCTGCAGGCAGAGCTAGAGATCGAACTTACGCGCCAGCTGGCTCTCTTAAGGGATTTGCATGAGTGGCATGGAATCCATCGTCGGATACGTTCATTTTTGAAACAAGAAGGTATCGTGGAGTTCTTGCTACAGACGGCACATGCGGCAAGGCAAACCGATCCATTGAGTGCTCGACATAGATGACCTACGTCGCGAAACCAAAGCTTCACCATCCGACGCTGCCGAAGAACAAGCTCGGCTTCACCCGCCGCGACTACGAGGGCAAGGTCTCGACCCTGTGCGCCGGCTGCGGCCACGACTCGATCTCGGCGGCGCTGATCCAGGCCTTCTGGGAGCTCGACATCCAGCCGCACCGGGTGGCGAAGCTCTCCGGCATCGGCTGCAGCTCCAAGACCCCGGACTACTTCCTCGGCCAGTCGCACGGCTTCAACACCGTGCACGGTCGCATGCCCTCGGTGCTCACCGGCGCGAACCTCGCCAACCGCGAGCTCATCTACCTCGGCGTCTCGGGCGACGGCGACTCCGCCTCCATCGGCCTGGGCCAGTTCGCCCACGTCATGCGACGCGGCGTCAACATGACCTACATCCTGGAGAACAACGGCGTCTACGGCCTTACCAAAGGCCAGTTCTCCGCCACCGCCGACAAAGGCAGCAAGGCCAAGAAGGGCGCCGCCAACACCGACTCCCCCGTCGACACCGTGAGCCTCGCCCTCCTGATGGGCGCCACCTTCGTCGCCCGCAGCTTCAGCGGCGACAAGCGCCAGCTCACCCCCCTCATCAAGGCCGCCATCGCCCACGAAGGCGCCGCCTTCATCGACGTGATCAGCCCGTGCGTGGCCTTCAACAACCACCCCGGCTCCACCAAGAGCTACGACTACGTCCGCGAGCACAACGAAGCCGTCAACCGCCTCGACTTCTGGCCCAGCCGCGAGGCGATCGGCGCCGACTACGCCGACGGCGAGGTCATCGAAGTCCCGGCAGGCGCCGAGGGCAGCATCCTGCGCCTGCGCAAGCTCGACGCCGACTACGACCCCACCGACAAGATCAACGCCACCACCCACATCGCCCGCGCCGCCGAAAAGGGCGAGGTGCTCACTGGGCTTCTCTACCTAAGTCCCGACGCCGAAGATCTGCACGCACACCTCAACACCTACGAGGCGCCGTTCAACAAGCTCGGTGAGAAGGACCTGTGTCCGGGCTCAGCAATGCTGGACAAGATTAACGCCGCGCTACGCTGATTTGCTACTTGGTCAGGTGCTCCAGATCCAGACCGAGGCGCAGCAGCCCTGTTCGCATGCGACGAA
>DATKAX010000382.1:0-2130 GCA_035514595.1 Burkholderiales bacterium | reverse complement strand
CTGGATCACCGGGCATTCCATGGGCGGACACATCACCGGCGTGGCGATCGAGCAGTACCCGAGGGCCTACGTCGGGGCGTTACCGATGTGCGGCGTGATGGGCGACAACGAGCTGTTCGACTACTTCCTCGACTACAACCTGGTCGCTCAGGCGCTGGCGAGCGTGCCGGCCGAGTTCCCCTTCCCGGCCGATTACCTTACCGCCGTGGTGCCCCAGGTGCAGGCGGCGCTCGGCTCGCCCTACCCGTTCGTCCTCAATCAGTGGGGCCTGATGCTCGCCGGCGTGACGCAGAACATCTCGGGCGGGCCGCGGCCCGGCTTCCCCACGTCATTCGCGGTGTGGGGCAACTTCCTTTTCACGGTCGGCACCACCGGCGGCGACATCGGCGTCGCGCCGGGCAACGTGCAGGACAACTGGGAAACCGTCTACCAGATCGATTCCGACCCGGCGCTCTCGCCGGAGGAGATCTCGCTCAACGCCCAGGTGCTGCGCGTTGCCATGGACCCGCAGGGCCGGCACCCGGACGGGCTCGCCAACATCCCGCCAATCTCCGGCAAGCTGCCGATCCCGGTGCTTAGCCTGCACACGATCGGCGACCTGTTCGTGCCGTTCTCGATGGAGCAGATCTACGCCCGGCGCGCCGCCATGCAGGGCGCCGCCGAGCGCCTCGTGGTGCGCGCGATCCGCGACCACGGCCACTGCGGCTTCGCGGTGGCCGAGGAAGCCGCCGCCTTCGCGGATCTCGTGAACTGGGTCGAGAACGGCGTAAAGCCCGCCGGCGACGACATCCTTACGCCCTCCGTCGTGGCGCAGCCGAGCTACGGCTGTACGTTCACGGCCTCCAGCGGTCACCCTGCGACCGCGGGGTTCCCGCCGTTCCCGCCCTGCACTCCCTAGCGGCTCAAGGCATCTTGCCCACGGTGTCGGCGGCGTGCGCCCGGCGCCGTCCCAGCGCCTTCGGCTTGCCGGTGGTGGTGTCCTTGCGGGTCTGGCGCTCCATCTCGCTGTTGATCTCGGCGCCGATCAGGATGGCGTAGGCGCCGAGCAGGAACCAGGTGAGCAGGATCACCACCGCGCCCATCGAGCCGTAGGTCTCGTTGTAGTTGCCGAAGCGCGTCACGTACAGCGAGAACAGCGCCGAGCCGGCGACCCACAGCAGCGTGGCCACCAGCGCCCCCGGGCTCGTCCAGCTCCAGCGCGGCTCTTCGCGGCTGGGGCCGTAGCGGTAGATCACGGCGAGGCCGACGATCATCGAGATCGCCAGGATCGGCCAGCGGGCGTAGGCGATCATGTTCTCGACGAACGAGCCGAGGCCGAGGAACCCGACCACCACCGGCAGCGCGACCACCACGCCGATCGCCACGATCGCGCCGACGATGGCGCCGAGGGTGAGGAGCAGCGCAGTGCCGTAGTAGCTGACGAAGCCGCGCGATTCCTCCTCGTCGTAGGCCACGTTGAGCGCCTCCATCAGCGTGCGAACGCCGGCCGACGCGCTCCAGAGCGCGAGGACCAGGCCGCCGATCGCGCCCAGGCCGAGCGCCGCTCCCTGCGTGGAGGTGAGGCTTTGCAGCTGGCCGAGCAGGATGTCGGCCGCCTGCGGCGGCAGCATCCCGCTAAGCGCGGCCACCTGCTCGCTCACCTGCTTCGGGTCGAACGCCAGGCCGTAGAGCGCGACGAGGGCGATCAGCGCCGGGAACACTGCGAGCAGCGCGTAGAACGCGACCCCCGCGGCCACGATCGAGAGGCGGTCCTCGGACATCTGGCGCTTCACCCGCATGAGGATGTCGCGCCAGCCGCGCTTCGGAATGTCCTTCGGCGACTCGGCCCCGCGGCCGCGCTCCCATTGCGCGTCGGCGGGGTCGGCAGTGCGAGCCATGGCCTAGCGCTTCGGCATCGGGCCCGAGACCGCGCCCGGCGTCGAGCCTGGCATGCCGCTGCTGCGCTCCCCCTTTGGCTGCGAGGAGGAAGAGCTTTGGGTTGCGGAAGAGGAGCCCTGTGCTATCGCCCCGGCCGCTTTTTTGGCGACGTCCTGGGTCTTGCCGAGCTGCTCCTTGCCGGCCTCCTTCGCCTTCTCGGTCAGCTGCTCGCTCGCCTCGCCCATCAGCTCGTCCTCCTTGCGGGTTCGCGGC
>DATKAX010000381.1:0-18028 GCA_035514595.1 Burkholderiales bacterium | reverse complement strand
CCGCCGTAGACCGGGTGCAGCGTGCCGCGCACCGGCTCGGCGTCCCCCTCGAGCAGCACCTCCACCGCGCGCGTCGTGAAAAGCGTGGCGATCTCGCTCCACCGGATCGACACTTCGCCCGCGTAGTCGGTGCGCACCACTACCACGTCGGCGCTCTTCGAGGCGATCTCGCCGCTGATCCGGTCGCCATTCTTCAGGACCACTTCGTCCGCGGCGGCGCTGCTGAAAAAGAAAGCGGTCGCAGCCAACCATGCCATGCGCAAATGCATTCCGGATTATTCTCCCTGTGGGCGTTGAATAAGAACGACAACCGTTTGCGCCCAGGAGTTCAAGTGTTTCTGCATGCTAGAATTTTTTGCCCGCGGGTGTAGTTCGATGGCAGAACCTCAGCTTCGCAATGGGAAGCTTCGGTTCTGCCATCGAACACCAGCTCGCCAAGTATCGGTGTCGGTCTGGCATCATTGAGTTTCAGCACGAGACGCGGCCTTCGTATAGTGGCAATACCTCAGCTTCCCAAGCTGAAGCGACCGGTTCGATTCCGGTAGGCCGCTCCACACCCCCCGGGACGTGTATAGACAGTTCCGGGGGCTTCCTTAGGTGCAATCCCTGCGGTTGAGGGTTATCCACGGCGGCGCGCGGGTGGAGGCGGCCGGGCGCAGGCAGCTCGTGGTGCGCCTGTCGTGCCACAGCTTCACGCCGATGCTCGATGGCGAAGTGCGCGACGCGGACGTCGGCCTGCTTGCGCCGTGCTAAATTAGCCCGTCGCAACTCACGAGGGGCGAGATGCCCTATTCGGTCGAGGGCAAGCTGGTGGTCGCGATTTCCTCGCGCGCGCTGTTCGATTTCGAGGAGGAGAACCGCGTGTTCGAGCGCGACGGCGAGCCGGCGTACATCGCGCTGCAGTACGCCCGGCTCGACGTGCCGGCGCGCGAGGGCGTCGCCTTCCCGCTGGTGAAGAAGCTGCTCGCCTTCAATACGCCGCAGGCGAGCCGCGTCGAAGTGGTAATCCTGTCCAAGAACGACCCGGTGTCGGGGCTGCGCGTGTTCAACTCGGCCGCGCGCGCCGGGCTGCGCCTGGAGCGCGGCGTGTTCACCCGCGGCCGCAACCCCTACCAGTACCTGGACGCGCTCAAGGCGAACCTGTTCCTGTCGGCAAACGAGGCGGACGTGATGAGCGCGCTCGATGCCGGCTGCCCGGCGGCGCGCGTCTATCCCGAGTCGGCGCAGGCGGCGAGCCGTCATGCGGACGAAGTGCGCATCGCCTTTGATGGCGACGCGGTGCTGTTCTCAGACGAGGCCGAGCGGGTGTACCAGCGCGAGGGCCTCGACGCATTCACGCGCCACGAGACCGCCCGCGCGCTGCAGCCGCTGCCGCCCGGGCCGTTCAAGCCGCTGCTCGAGGCGCTGCACCGGCTGCAGACGGTCTGTCTGACGGAGCAGGGCTTTCCCATGAAGGTCAGGACGGCGCTGGTCACCGCGCGCAGCGCGCCCGCCCACGAGCGCGCGGTACGCACGCTGATGGAGTGGAACATCGGCGTCGATGAAGCCATGTTCCTCGGAGGGCTGGACAAGGGCGAGTTCCTCAGGGCCTTCGAGCCGGATTTCTACTTCGACGACCAGCACGGGCACGTGGACTCGGCGCGCTCGCACGTTGCCGCGGGGCATGTGCCCTTCGGCATCGCCAATATCCGCTAGAGGAACAGCTCCCTCGGGTCGACCTGCAGGCGCGTTTGTTCCAGGGTGCGCCGGATGCGGTAGGGCTCGTCGCGGCTCGCCTTCGGGTCCCGGTCCAGGTCGAGGATCTTGTGCGGGCGCACCGGCTTGCCCTGCGCATCGAGCACCACCATCACCTTGGGCTTGAGCCGGCGCACCAGGTTCTGGCTGATGACGATGCCGTGCTCGCCGGTGTTGAGCTCCACCACGGCGCCTACCGGGAACACGCCGACGCACTGGATGAACTGCTCGACCAGCTCCGCGTGGTAGCCGGTGCCGCGCTCCTTGTAGAGGTAGCTCAGCGCCTTCGACGGCGAGAGCGGCTCGGCGTAGGCTCGGATCGCGGTCAGCGCGTCGAAGGTGTCGGCGATCGCGGCGATCGATCCGTGCAGGCCGATCTCGTCGCCGCGCAGCTTTCGAGGGTAGCCGGACCCGTCCTGGCGCTCGTGATGCAGCAAGGCGAGCTCGGACAGCGATTCGGGCAGACCCGGCGTCGCGCCGAGAATGCGCGCGGAGAGCTCGACATGCTTCCTGGCGATCTCGCTTTCCTCGGGCGTAAGAGGGCCGCTCTTCTCGAGGATCGCACGCGGCAGCCGCGTCTTGCCGACGTCCTGCAGCAGCCCGAGCAGCCCGAGCAGCTCGAGCTCTTCGCGCGCGAGCCCGAGGAAGCGGGCGAATACGATCATGTAGACCGAGACCTGCAGCGCCCTGGCAAGCGCGGCGATGTTCTGCTGGCGCAGGCGCGACACGAGGAGCAGGGCGTCCGGATTGCGCACCACGCTCTCGGCGAGCCGCGCCACGCACTCCTTGACCTGCGCGCTGTCGAGAACCGTGCCGGTGGTCTCCACGCCCCGCAGCAGCTCCGCGACGGCGTCGGCGGCATCCGAGTACACGTCGACCGCCCGTTTGAATTCCGCCTCGACGGGCGCCGTTTCCGGATAGGCGCTGGCGCCGCGCACCGAAAAGCGTGGCGGCGCGGCCGGCCGACCAACGCGCTCGGTGCGCTCCAGATCGACGAACACGTGCTTGCAGAACTTCCTGAGGATCTCGAGCTGCTCGTCGGTGCGCAGGTGGAACCCCTGGAACACGAACGGCGTGTCGGTCCACGGGCGGTCGAGCTCGGCCACGTACATGCCGAATTGCAGCTCCCCGACCGGTATCTGGCGCCGCTCCATACGTTTGGGATTCTAGATCCTGCCCTCCTCGACGGCGTGACAGGCCACCGCGTCGACAGGCGAGGGCCGCTCGCGGCGGCAGCGCTCATCGGCGTGCGGGCAGCGCGGGTGGAAGGCGCAGCCCGTGGGGGGATCGAGCGGGTTGGGCACCTCGCCCGCCACCGGGGTGCGCGCCTTGCCGCTCATCTGGAGGTCCGGCACGGCGTCCAGCAGCATGCGCGTGTACGGGTGGCGCGGGCGCGAGAAGAGCTCGGCGGCAGCGGCAAGCTCGACCACCCTTCCCAGGTACATCACGCCGACGCGGTCGGCCACCTGGGACACCACCGCCAGGTTGTGGGAGATGAACACGTAGGTGAGGCCGAGCCGCCGCTGCAGCTCGGTCATCAGGTTGAGGATCTGCGCCTGGACGGACACGTCGAGCGCCGAGGTGGGCTCGTCGCAGACCAGCAGATCGGGCTCGCCGGCGAGCGCGCGCGCGATCGAGATCCGCTGGCGCTGTCCGCCGGAGAACTCGTGGGGGTACTTGTCGCCGTCGTCGGCCGACAATCCAACCTGGACCAGCAATTCCGACACCCGTCTTTTCACGCTGCTTTTCTTCTCTGGATCCAAAATCCGGATCGGCTCGGCGACGATGTCCCTCACGCGCCAGCGCGGGTTGAGGCTGGCGTAGGGGTCCTGGAAGATCATCTGCATGCGGCGGCCGCGGAACTCGACGCGGCCCTCGGTCGGCGCGTAGAGGCCGACGATCAGGCGCGCGACGGTCGACTTGCCGCAGCCCGACTCGCCCACCAGCGCCAGCGTCTCGCCGCGGCGTACCTCGAGGTCGACCGCGTCGACCGCGCGCAGCATGCGCCTCGGCGCGCCCTCGATCACGCGGTTCAGCCACGGCCGCGAGACGTCGAAGTCGCGGCTCACCGACTCAAGCCGCAGCAGGGGCATGGAGCCAGCAGGCGGATTGCGACGCCCCGGCGCTCAGGAGCGCCGGGCGCTCGACGAGGCAGCGCTCGAAGCGCCTGGGGCAGCGCGGGTTGAACGCGCAGCCGCGCGGGATGGCGTTGAGCCGCGGCATTGCGCCGTCGATCTGTGTCAGCCGGGACCGGGTTCGACTCGAAACGATTCTGGGTATGGAACCCATGAGGCCGACGGTATAGGGATGGCGCGGCGCGTGGATCACGTCGCGCACCGGGCCGATCTCGACGATGCGGCCGGCGTACATGACCGCCACGCGGTGCGAGGTCTCCGCGATCACGCCCATGTCGTGGGTGATCAGCATCACCGCCGTGCCGCGCCCCTGCGCGAGGCGCTTGAGCAGCGCGATGATCTGCGCCTGGATCGAGACGTCGAGCGCCGTGGTGGGCTCGTCGGCGATGATCAGCACCGGCTCGGCGGCGATGGCGAGCGCAATCACCACGCGCTGGCGCATGCCGCCGGAAAACTGGTGCGGGTAATGGTCGAGGCGCGCTTGCGCCCCCGGTATCCCGACTTCCTGCAGGAGGGAAATCGCACGCTCGCGGGCTTGAGCCCGGGAAAGCGGCAAATGCGTGGTGATCGTCTCGACGAGCTGCTGGCCGACGGTGTAGAGCGGGTTGAGCGAGGTAAGAGGGTCCTGGAACACCACGCCGATCTTGCGCCCGCGCACGCGGCGCATCTCCTCGTGCGGCAGGTTGTCGATGCGCCGGCCTTCCAGGCGCACTTCGCCGCCGGCGATGCGCCCCGGGGGCTCGAGCAGGCGGATCACCGCCATGCCGGTGATCGACTTGCCGGCACCCGATTCGCCGACCACGCCGAGGATCTCTCCCGGGGCGATGGCGAAGCTGACGTCATCCACCGCGGTGAGCGTGCCGCGCCGCGTCGGAAACTGAACCGTCAGTCCTTCCAAGGACAAGATCATCTGAGCTTGGGATTGAGCGCATCGCGCAGCCAGTCGCCGAGCAGGTTCACCGAGAGCACGAGCACGATCAGCGCCGCGCCGGGGAACACCGTGATCCACCACTCGCCGGAGTACAGGAACTCGTTGCCGACGCGGATCAGCGTGCCGAGCGAGGGCTGCGTGGGTGGCACGCCCACCCCGAGGAAGGAGAGCGTCGCCTCGGTGATGATGGCGGTGGCGATGTGGATGGTGGCGATCACCAGCACCGGCCCCATGACGTTGGGCAGCACGTGCGAGAGCAGGATCGCAAGCGGGCGGCGGCCGATGACGCGCGCCGCCTGCACGTACTCCTTCCCCCTTTCCACCATGGTCGAGCCGCGCACGGTGCGCGCGTACTGCACCCAGCCGGCGAAGCCGATGGCGAGCACCAGCACCGGGATCGCGATCTCGTCGTGACGATCGCCGGCGAGGGCGACGCGCGCCACGCCGTCGATCAGGAGCGCGATCAGGATCGCGGGGAAGGAGAGCTGCACGTCGGCGACGCGCATGATCACCGCGTCCAGACGGCCGCCGAAATAGCCGGAAAGCAATCCCAGGGAAACGCCCAGAACCAGGGCCAACAGCACCGACGCCACGCCGATGCCGAGCGACAGGCGCGCGCCATGCATGATGGTCGACAGGATGTCGCGCCCCTGGTTGTCGGTGCCCAGGAAATAGGCGGGGTCGCCGCCTTCCACCCAGGCGGGCGGCTTGAACGCCACGTTGAGATCGAGCGCGGCCGCATCGAACGGGTCCTGCGGGGAAATCCAGGGAGAAAGCGCCGCGCCCATGACGCAGGCCAGCGTCAGGAGCGCGGCCACTACGGTGACCGGCGACCTGCGGAAGCTCCAGGCGAGGTCGTGGTCCCAGAGCCGCCGAAGGATCACCTGCCGGGAATCACTTCACGGTGGCGAAGCGCGACTGCGGCCGGTCGTCCGCGCTGTGCACCGTGGTGACGCTGCGCTTCATCGCCCAGGGCCGCAGCTGGTGGTGCAGCGGCACGTAGTAGTGCATGTCGCGAGTCTTCAGCAGCGCTTCGCGCAGCAGCGCGTCGCGCGCCTTCACATCGGTGGCGATCTTGATGGCGTCGATGGTGTTGTCGAGCTTCGGGTCGCTCACGCGGCCGAGGTTGAAGTTGCCGTCCGCGCCGGTGGTCTTGGTGCGCACCAGCGACTGCAGCGTGTAGAGCGCGTCGAAGGTCGCCACGCCCCAGCCGAGCAGGTACGCGCTCGAGTCGAAGTTGAGGATCTTCGGGATGAAGTTGGCGAACGGCATGGCGTTCAGCCGGACGCGCACGCCGGCCTTGGCCCACATCCCGACCAGCGCCTGGCAGATGCGCTCGTCGTTGACGTAGCGGTTGTTCGGGCAGTCGAGGGTGAACTCGAAGCCCTCCGGGTAGCCCGCCTCGGCGAGCAGCTGCTTCGCGCCGTTGGGATCGAACCTCGGCGGGGCGTCGATGTCCTTGGCGTGTCCGTGCACGCCGGGGGCCACCATGATGCCCGCCGGGATGGACAGGCCGCGCATCACGACGCGCCTGATCGCCTCGCGGTCGACCGCCATGTTGAGGGCCCGGCGCACGCGCACGTCCTTGAACGGGTTCTTGCCCTTGACGCTGGCGTACTTGAGCTCGTCGTTGTGCTGATCCATGCCGATGAAGATGGTGCGCACCTCGTGCCCGTCGAGCACCTTGAGCTTCGGGTCCTTGCGCAGCCGCTCCACGTCCTGCACCGGCAGGTCGGTGACCAGGTCCACGTCGCCCGCGAGCAGCGCCGAGACGCGCGTCGCGTCCGACTTGATCGGCGTGTAGACCACGTCGGTGACGTTGCCGTCGAGCTTGTCCCACCATCCCTTGTGGTGGGCGAAGACGATCTGCTTGTCGGGCTCCCAGCCCTTGATGAGGTAGGGGCCGGTGCCGTTGGTGTTGCGCGAGGCGAAAGTCTCCTGCTTCTTCGCGTAGTCCTGGACGCTCTGCGAGCTGGTCTTCTCCGCCCAGGCCCTGCTCATGATGCGAAAGTCGACGATGTTGCGCAGCAGGATCGGGCTCGGCCCGGAAAGGATGAAATCGACGGTATGGTCGTCGATCTTCTTCACTTCGCTCACGCCGGAGACGTAGATCTGCATCGTGCCCTGCGGCTGCCTGATGCGGCCGAAAGAGAACACCACGTCGTCGGCGGTGAAGGGCGAGCCGTCGTGGAACCTGACCCCCTTCCTGAGGTTGAAGCGCCAGTGCGTGTCGGAGAGCTGCTTCCAGTCCGTCGCGAGGCAGGGCTCGACCTGGTAGTCCCTGGTGTAGCGGGTGAGGCCTTCGTAGGTGTGCTGCAGGATCGAGTTGGTGGTGGCGTGGTTCTGGGAATGGGGGTCGAGCGTCAGGATGTCGTTCTGCGCCGCCCATTTCAGGTTTGCCGCGTGCAGGGGCGCCGCGGCAAGCGCGATCGCCAACAGCAGTATCTTGAGCAGCTTCATTTCTCCTCCTCTATCGGATCGGTAGCGCTTCTTCCACCAGCGCCGCGAGGTAGCCGGCGCCGAGCGGAATCACCTCGTCGTTGAAGTCATAGTTCGGGTTGTGAAGAAAACAGGCCCCCGGGCCGCCGCCCTGTCCGAGGAAGACGTAGGCCCCCGGCCGCGCGAGCAGCATGTAGGAGAAGTCTTCTCCGCCCATCACCGGGTCGAACTCGGTGATCACCTTTTCCTTGCCGAACACCCGCTCGCCCACGCGGGCGGCGAACTGCGCCTCGGCCGGCGTGTTGACGGTGGCGGGATAGCCGCGGGTGTAGCGCAGCTCCGCGGTGGCGCCGAAGGCCTCCGCCACACGCCCGGCCATCTCCTGAATGCGCCGCTCGGCCATGTCGCGCGTCTGCGGCTTGAAGCTGCGCACGGTGCCGAGCATGCGCACCGAGTCCGGGATCACGTTGAAAGCGTCGAGTTGGCTGGTCTGAATCGAGCACAGGCTCAGCACCAGCGCGTCGACCGGATCCAGGTTGCGGCTGGCGATGGTCTGCAGCGCGGTGATCAGGTGCGCCGCGACCACCACCGGATCCACGGTCAAATGGGGGAAGGCGGCGTGCCCGCCTCGCCCGCGCAGCGTGATGTCCACCTCGTCGGTCGCGGCCATCACCGGCCCGGAGCGCACCGCGATCGTCCCGGCCGGCAGGCCGGGGTAATTGTGGACCGCGTACACCGCGTCGACCGGGAAGCGCTCGAAAAGCCCCTCCTTCACCATCACCTGCCCGCCGCCGCCGCCTTCCTCGGCCGGCTGGAAAATGACGTAGGCCGTGCCCTCGAAGTTGCGCGTCTCGGCGAGGTAGCGGGCGGTGCCGAGGAGCATCGCAGTGTGGCCGTCATGCCCGCAGGCGTGCATACGACCCCGGCTTTTCGATTTATGGGGAAAGCTGTTCGCTTCGTCGATCGGAAGGCAATCCATGTCGGCACGCAGGCCGATCGCCCGCCCGTTGTGCTTCTTGCCCCGGATCACGCCCACGACGCCCGTCTTCGCGATGCCGGCATGCACCTCGATGCCCCAGCCCTTGAGCCGCTCGGCGACCAGCGACGCGGTGCGGTTCTCCTCGAAGGCAAGCTCCGGGTGGGCGTGGATGTCGCGCCGGAGCGCTTTGAGCTCCGGGTGAAAGCTGCGGATGTGCTCGACGGGAGTGGTCATATCGGCTGGACGCGGAGCCTGGGATCGACGGCATAGTAAAGGAGATCGACCGCCAGGTTGATCACGACGAAGAACAGGGCGATCAGGCACAGGTAGGCGGCCATCACCGGCACGTCGGCGAAGTTCACCGCCTGGATGAACAGCAACCCCATCCCCGGCCACTGGAACACGGTCTCCGTGATGATGGCGAAGGCGATGATCGCGCCGAGCTGCAGCCCGGTGATGGTGATCACCGGCACCAGCGTGTTCTTCAGCGCATGGCGGAAGTGCACCGCGCGGTCGGTCAGACCGCGCGCGCGCGCGAAGCGGATGTAGTCGGTGCGCAGCACTTCCAGCATCTCCGAGCGCACCAGGCGCTGGATCAGGGTCATCTGGAAAAGGCCGAGCGTGATCGAGGGCAGCACCAGCGCCTTCAGCCCCGAGGCGGTGAGAAACCCGGTGCTCCACCAGCCGATCTGCACCGTCTCGCCGCGGCCGAACGACGGCATCCAGCCGAGCTGCACCGAGAAGATCAGGATCAGCAGGATGCCGATGAGGAAGGTCGGCAGCGAAACCCCCGCGAGCGAAACAGCCAATAGAAGCTGTGAGAAGAAGGACTTCGGTCGCAGCGCGGTGTACACGCCCATCGGAATCCCGGCGACGAGGGCGAACAGCGCGGCCACGAAGGACAGCTCGAGCGTCGCCGGTAGCCGCTCGAGGATGAGCCGCGACACCGGCTGCACCTGGCGCAGGCTCAGGCCGAATTCCCCCTGCACGGCGTTGCCGAGAAAATTCAGGTACTGGATGTGGAACGGCCGGTCGAGGCCGAGCTGGCGCGTGACCTCGGCGCGCTGCTCGGGCGTGGCGTCCTGGCCGAGCATGAACAGCACCGGGTCGCCGACGAAGCGGAACAGCGAGAACGCGATCAGGCCGACCGCGAGCATGACCAGCAGCGCCTGCGCGACACGTCGGAGGATGAACGCAGCCATGGGGAATGTTGAGAGAATGTTACCGTGCCTTTTTCGCAAAAGCTCATCGCCTGGCAGCGCCGCCACGGCCGCCGCGACCTCCCCTGGCAGGGCACGCGCGATCCGTATCGGGTCTGGCTGTCCGAGGTGATGCTGCAGCAGACCCAGGTCACTGCCGTCATCCCCTACTACGAGCGCTTCTTGAATAAGTACCCCTCAGTGGACGCGCTTGCCGCCGCCTCGGAAGACGAGGTGCTGTGCCTCTGGAGCGGCTTGGGGTACTACGCCCGTGGCAGGAATCTGCTTCGCGCGGCGAAGGAAGTCGTGAGCCGGGGGCGATTTCCCGATACGGCCCAGGGGATTTCCGCGCTGCCCGGCATCGGGCGCTCCACCGCCGCGGCGATCGTGGTGTTCGCCTTCGGTCGGCGCGAGGCGATCCTTGACGGCAACGTGAAGCGGGTTCTGTCGCGCTGTTACGGGACGGACGACGACCTTTGGCCGCTCGCCGCGCGGCTGCTGCCCAGGCGCAACGTCGAAACCTACACCCAGGGGCTGATGGATCTGGGCTCCCTGGTTTGCACGCGGGGCAGGCCGAAGTGCGATGCCTGCCCGGTCGCCGACCAGTGCGTTGCGCGCAAGCAGAACCGCACCGACCAGCTCCCCGCCCCGCGCGCCCGAAAGGCGTTGCCGCTCAGGCAGGCCACCTGGTTCGTCTATCTGCACGGCGGCAAAGTGCTGCTCGAGCGCCGGCCGAGCCGCGGCCTCTGGGGCGGGCTGTGGACCTTCCCCGAAGCGCCGCTTTTCAAGGGTGCGAAGGCTTCCGGGCTGCCGCCGCTCGAGCACAGCTTCACGCACTTCCGCCTGCGGGCGCAACCCATCCTCCTGCGCCTTTCAAAGCGGCGGCCGGAAGCGCCGGGCATGCGCTGGACGGGCATCGCCGACGCCGCCCGCGGCGCCGTTCCGGCACCGGTCAGGACGGTGCTGCGCAGCCTCGAATCGGGACAGGTCTAAGGTTTCTGGCTGCGCCCGCTGATGAGGGAATTGAGACGCTCGAGACGCGCGCGGGCGTCGTCGAGCTCGAGCAGCTCCTGCTTGGCGGGAAGCGGCAGCGGCAGGAGCTCGGCGAGGCGCGAGCCGACCCACGAGCTCGAGTCGAGGCGGTGCGGCGGCTCGAAGAGAGCGCCCTGCTGCTCGATCACGCGCTCGAGAAGGCGCACGCAGTTCGCGCAGTGCTCGGGAACCGGAGCGTCGATGTCCTCGGCGAGGAACTGCACCGAGGCGAGCGCCAGCCCGTCACTCTGCACGCGCCGCTCGAGAACCCGGAAGCGCCGCTCGCCGAGCGCGGTGACGTGGAGCATGCCGAGCTGCGGCATGTCCCAGGCGCTGATGCGGGCGAGGGTGCCGACGCCCGCCGGGATCGCGGGCGCGCCGACTTCCCTGCCCTCGACGATGAGGCACACGCCGAACGGCAAGCCGCCCTTCAGGCACGCCTTCGCCATGTCCATGTAGCGGCTCTCGAAGATGCGCAGCGGCAGCCGCCCGCCGGGGAACAGCACCGTGTTGAGAGGAAACAGCGGCAGGTTCTCTATGCGACCCCCTCGCGCGCCAGCGCGCGGTGGCGCACCAGCACGCGCCACTCGGCGTGGAATGCTTCGGCGAGCCGCTCGGCCAGGTACACCGAGCGGTGCCGGCCGCCGGTGCATCCGATCGCGACCGTGACGTAGCTGCGGTTCTCGCGCACGATCTCGGGCAGCCAGCGCGAGAGCAGGGCTTGCACGTCCTCGAGCCATTGGCGCACCGACGGCTCGCGCCCGAGGTAGTCGACCACGGGGGCCTCGCGCCCGGTGAACGGGCGCAGCTGCGGGTCGTAATGCGGGTTGGGCAGCATGCGCGCATCGAGCACCCAGTCGGCGTCGAGCGGGATGCCGTCGCGGTAGGCGAAGGACTCGAACAGCAGCGTGAGCCCGCCGGCGCCCAGGCCGAGCAGCTCGCGGATCCAGTTCTGCAGCACGCGCGGCTGCAGCTCGCTCGTGTCCATGCGGTGCCCGAGCGCCGCGACGCCCGCGAGCAGCGCGCGCTCGCGCTCGATCGCCTCCGAGAGCGTCATGCCCTCGCGCGCGAGCGGGTGGCGTCGCCGCGTTTCCGAAAAGCGCCGCAGCAAGGCGGCTGTCGTCGCCTCGAGGTACAGCACGCGGCAGTCGAAACCGCGGCCGCGCAGCCGCGCGAGGTGCTCCGGCAGCGCGGGCAGCGCCGCGCTGCGCGCGTCCACGCTCACCGCGACCCGGTCGTGGCCGGCCTCGGCGAGGAAGTCGGCCACTTCGAGCAGCAGCGTGCCCGGCAGGTTATCGACGCAATAGTAGCCGGCGTCCTCGAGCACGTTGAGCGCGATGCTCTTCCCCGAGCCCGACAGCCCGCTCACCAGCACGAGCTGCATCAGCCGCCGCCTTCGAGCTCGCGCTTCTGGCGCGCCAGGAACTCGGCCATCGAATCGATGCCGCGCAGCTTGAGGATCTCGTTGCGCACCGCTGCCTCGACCAGCACCGCGAGGTTGCGGCCCGCGGCCACCGGGATGATCACTTTGCGAACCGGGACCCCGAGGATCTCGTCCGAGAGCTCGGCGAGCGGAAGGCGCTGGGCGGCGTCGCGGATCCCCGGCTGCGGGCGCTCGAGGTGGGTGACCAGCCGCAGCTTCATCTTGCGGCGCACCGCGGTCTCCCCGAAGATCGTGCGGATGTCGAGCAGGCCGAGGCCGCGCACCTCGATGAAGTCCTTGAGCAGCGGCGGGCAGCGGCCCTCGAGCGCGTTCGCGGCGATGCGCGAGATCTCGACCACGTCGTCGGCAACCAGGCCGTGCCCGCGGGTGATGAGCTCCAGGCCGAGCTCGCTCTTGCCTACGCCGGACTCGCCGGTGATGAGCACACCCACGCCGAGCACGTCCATGAACACGCCGTGCAGCTCGACGCTGTCGGCGAGCGCCTTCCCGAGGTAGTGCGCCAGCGTCTCGATCACCCGCGCCGCCGCGCTCGGCGTGGCGAACACCGCGGTCTGGCTGCGCCCCGCGGCCTCGAGCAGCTCGGGAAACGGCGCCACGCCGTCGGCGAACACCACCAGCGCCGGCCCGGCGGCGATCAGCCGCGCCGCGAGATCGGCGCGCCGCGCCGGATTGTGGCGCTCGGCGAGCTCGGCCTCGTAGGCGCCGATGACCTGGATGCTGTTCGGGTGGCTGAGGTTGAGGTGGCCGATCAGCGAGGCGGTCGCGGCGGCCTCGCGGCGCACCGCGCTGCTCCCCGCGCCGCGCCCGGCCACCCAGGCGAGGGATAGCGCCTCGTGGTTGTCCTCATGCAGCCGCGCGACGTTGACCTGAAGCATCCGGCCGCCATGCCGTGACGAGCTCGTGAAGCGCCTGCGTGTCCTGGGCCCGCATCATGGCTTCTCGCAGCGCCTTGTCGCAGAACATCTGCGCCAGCTCGGAGAGGATCTGCAGGTGCTTCTCGGTGGCCTTCTCCGGGACCAGCAGCACGAACACCAGGCTCACCGGATTGCCGTCGGGCGCGTCGAAGGGCACCGGCTGGGCGAGCCGCAGGAACGCGCCGAGCGCCTCCTTCAGGCCCTTGATGCGACCGTGCGGGATCGCGACGCTCTGGCCCAGCCCCGTGGAGCCCAGTCGCTCGCGCGCGAACAGGCTGTCGAACACCAGGCTCCTCGCGATGCCGTCATGGTTCTCGAACAGCAGGCCGACCTGCTCGAACAGACGCTTCTTGCTCGACACCGGGAGGTCGATGACGACGTGCGACGGGGCGAGCAGCTTGGCGACGAGGCTCATTGCGGGGCGCGCGGATTATACCGGCTATAGGCGCTTCTCGTAGAGCCTGCCCTTGTAACGCAGCACCTGCCGGTCGAGCTTGTCGGCGAGCAGATCGATCGCCGCGTACAGGTCCTCCTGCTCGCTTTCGCAATGCAAATCCTTGCCGCGCACGTGCAGCGTCGCCTCGGCCTTCTGGATCAGCTTGTTCACGGTCAGAATGACGTGGGCGTCGATGACGTGGTCGAAGTGCCTGCTCACGCGCTCCAGCTTGGACCTCACGTAGCTGCGGATCGCCGGGGTCACTTCGAGATGATGGCCGGTCAGGTTCAGGTTCATCGGTCACAGGGCCTTTCTCTGGTTGACGGGTGGAATTTGCAGCGCCTCGCGATATTTTGCAATCGTGCGCCTCGCGACCACGATGCCCTGCTCGCCCAGGATCTGCGAGATGCGGGCGTCGGAGAGCGGTGCGCGCGCATCCTCGGCGGCGACCAGCTGCTTGATGAGCGCGCGGATCGCGGTGGAGGAGGCCGAGCCGCCCGCCTCGGTCGCGACGTGGCTGCCGAAGAAGTACTTGAGCTCGAAGGTTCCGCGCGGCGTCGCCATGAACTTCTGCGTCGTCACCCGGGAGATGGTGCTCTCGTGCAGCCCCAGCGTCTGTGCGATCTCGCGCAGCACCAGCGGGCGCATCGCGACCTCGCCGTGCTCCAGGAAGTGGCGCTGGCGGTCGACGATCGCCTGCGAGACGCGCAGGATGGTGTCGAAGCGCTGCTGCACGTTCTTGATCAGCCAGCGCGCCTCCTGCAGCTGCGAGGACAGCCCGGCGGCGCCGTTGCGCGCCCCCGCGGCGAGCTCCGCGTACAGGCGGTTGATCCGCAGGCGCGGCATCGCCTCCGAGTTGAGGCTGGCGCGCCACAGGTTGCGGTGCTTGCGCACGATGACGTCGGGCACCACGTAGCGCGCCTCGAGCCGGGCGAAAGCGGCGCCCGGCCGCGGGTTGAGGGTCTGGATCAGCCGCTGCGCCGCGCGCAGGGCGTCGTCGGTCGCCCCGGTAAGGCTTCTGAGGCGCGCGTAGTCCCGGCTCGCCAGCAGCTCCAAGTGCTTCTCGGCGATCTGCAGCGCCAGGCGGCGCGCCGGGCTCTCGGGCTGCGTGCGCAGCTGCAGCGCGAGGCATTCCCCGGGCGAGCGCGCGCCCACGCCGGCCGGCTCCAGGTTCTGCAGGTGCCTGAGCGCGATCGAGAGCTCCTCGGGATCGGCCTCGATCTCCTCCGGAAGCAGCGCGGCGATCTCCTCGAGCGGCTGGGTGAGATAGCCGTCCTCGTCGAGCGCGTCGATCAGCAGCTCGACGAACACGCGGTCGCGCTCCGGCAGGTTGACGAGCGAAAGCTGCGAGCGCAGATGATCGCGCAAGGTCGGCGTGTCCGGCGCGGCGAAGCCGCGGTCGCCGTCATCGTCCTCGCCCGCGCGCCCGCCCGAGCCGAGGTCGATCGACCAGTCGGTCTCGGCGCTCGCCGGCTCGCCGGCGCTCTCCGGCGCCGCGGTGCCGCTCGCCGGCGATGCCTGCGGCGCCGCCTCGGCCTCGCCCTCGGCATCCTCGCGCTCGAGCGCGGGGTTCTCCATCAGGAGGCGGTCGATTTCCTGATTCAGCTCGACCGTCGAGAGCTGCAGCAGCCGGATCGACTGCTGCAGCTGCGGCGTGAGCGTGAGGTGCTGCGATAGACGGAACTGCAGCGAAGGCTTCATCGGATCTGCGTCCGCGCGAGGCTACATCCGGAAATTCTCACCCAGATAGACTCGACGGACGCTGTCATTATAGACAATCTCCTCCGGATGGCCCGAAGCGAGCACGGCTCCTTCGTTGATAATGTACGCCCGATCGCAGATGCCGAGCGTTTCCCGGACGTTATGATCTGTTATGAGCACCCCGATCGAGCGCTCCTTGAGGAACCTTATGATGCGCTGGATGTCGAGCACCGCGATCGGGTCGACGCCGGCGAACGGCTCGTCGAGCAGGATGAAGGCGGGACGCGTGGCGAGGGCGCGCGCGATCTCCAGGCGGCGGCGTTCGCCGCCCGAGAGCGAGAGCGCGGTGTGCTTGCGCAGGTGCGCGATGTTGAGGTCCTTGAGCAGCTCGGTGAGCCGCGCCTCGATCGCGTCGCGCTCGAGCCCCTGCAGCTCGAGGATCGCCTGCACATTCTCCTCCACCGTCAGGCGCCGGAACACCGAGTTCTCCTGCGGCAGGTAGGAGATTCCCAGCCGCGCCCGGCGGTGGATCGGTAGGTGCGTCAGGTCGATCCGGTCGAGGTGGATCGAGCCGGCGTCGACCGGGATCAGGCCGACGATCATGTAGAAGCAGGTGGTCTTGCCGGCGCCGTTCGGTCCGAGCAGGCCGACGACCTCGCCGCTGGAGACCTCCAGCGTCACGTCCTGCACCACGGTTCGCGACTTGTAGCGCTTGCGCAGGCTCTGCGAGCGCAGCTGGCTCATGCCGCGCGTCTCGTTACCTGCGGCATGTCCCGCCTCATTTTCCTTTTTTGGGCGCAGGCTTGGACTGGATGATGGCCCTCACCCGGGCGCCGGGCTGGTCCTTGCCGCCGCTGACCGAGAAGAATCCCGAGCGCTGGTCGACGAAGATGTAGTTGCCCTTCACCTCGTCGCCGCCGCGGCTCACGCGCGCGTTGTCGAACAGCTCGATCTTCTGCTCGCGGTCGTCGATCTCGATGCGGCGGGCCTCGCCCTCCACCCACACGCCCTCGGTCTCGTCGGGCTTGGGGTCCTGGCGCTGGCGAAAGCGCACCGGCTCGCCGGTGGCGCTGGCGCGCTGGAAGCCCTCGGCGTCCTGCCGCACCACGATGCGCTCGGCCAGCACCCGGATGGTGCCCTTGGTGAGCACCACGCTGCCCTCGAACACGTTCATGCGCCGCGTATCGTCGGCGCTCATGCGGTTCGCCTCGATCTGGGTGGGCTGGTCCTGGTCGGCTCTCTCGGCTAGCGCGGCGGCCGAGGCGAGCAGGACAAGCGCGGCGAGGGCTCGCCTCATCGGGGCCTGGGCTCGAAGCGCCCCCGCACATCGGCGCGCAGCACGAGCTCGCGCGACTCGTTGTCGTAGACCATGCCGCGCCCGGCGAGCGAGCGGCGGCCTTCCTCGATCCTCACCTCGCGGTCGGTGCGCACCAGCGAGCGGTCGCGCAGGATGTGCAGGAAATCGGTGGTCATGCGCGCCTCGGGCCGCTCCTCGTCCGCCTCGCGCACCAGCTCGACGTTCTCGAACAGGAAGATCTCGTCGCCGTCGCTCGACAGCGTGCCGCGATCGGCGCGCACCGTGAAGCGCGGCTCGGAGGGCTTGGACTGGATCACGCGCGGCGCGTGGAGCTCGGTCGAATCGTCGTCCGGGTAATGGAGCATCTTGTCAGCGGAGAGGATGGTCTCGGCCCTGCCGTCGCGTCCGTAGGTGGTCGTGGTGAAGTTGGTGACGAGGTAGTCCGGATCGTGCCTGCGGACGGCGGGCGGTGCCTCGTCCTCGTGCACCGTGCGCTCGAGCCAGAAGGTGAGCAGGGCGAGCGAGAGCATCAGCCCGAGCGGGAACAGGCGCGTGGTGGTGAGCTTCACGCGAGGTACCCCTGGATAAGGCGCTCGAGCGTCCCCTGGGCCTGCATCAGCACCTCGCAAACCTCGCGCGCGGCGCCGCGGCCGGCGCGCGCCGCGCTCACGTAGTGCGCGCGCCGGCGCACCGTTTCGGGCGCTTCGCCGGGCGCGCAGGCGAACCCGCAGCGCACGAGTACCGGCAGGTCGACCAGCTCATCGCCCATGAAGCCCGCCTGCGCAGGCTTCAGCCCGGCGCGCGCCAGCAGGCGCTCGTACTCCTCGCGCTTGTCCTCGACGCCCTGCAGAACCTCCTCGACGCCGAGCTCCGCGGCGCGGGCGGTGACCGCCGGCGAGCGCCTCCCCGATAGGAGCGCGCAGCGCACGCCGCTCGCGCGCAGCATCTTGATGCCGTGGCCGTCGAGGGCGTGAAACGCCTTCAGCGCCTCGCCCGAGCGCCCGTACCACAGCGTTCCATCGGTGAGCACGCCGTCAACGTCGAAGATCATGAGGCGGATGTCGCGCGCCCTTGCCAAAACTTCTTGCGAAAGCGGTCTCAAATCACTTTGGCGCGGAACAGGTCGTGCATGTTGAGCGCGCCCACCAGTGCGCCGCTCTCGTCGACCACCAAGAGCTGGTTCACCTTGTGCCGCTCCATCAGCTGCACCGCCTCCGCCGCGAGCGCATCGGGGCCGATGGTCTTGGCGCCCGGGGTCATGAGATCGTCGACGCGGCTTGCGCCGATGTCGGCGCGCTTCTCGAGCGAGCGGCGCAGATCGCCGTCGGTAAAGATGCCGCGCACCCGCCGCGTCTCGTCGATCACGGCGGTCATGCCCATGCGGCTGCGCGACATTTCGATCACCGCCTGCATCGCCGGCGCGCCGCTCGCGACGCTGGGCACGTCGTCGCCGCGGCGCATGACATCGGCGACATGGACCAGCGCCTGCCGCGGCAGCCGGCCGCGCGGGTGGCTGCGCGCGAAGTCGTCGGCCGAGAACCCGTGCGCATCGAGCAGTGCGACGGCGAGCGCGTCGCCGAGCGCGAGCGCGGCGGTGGTGCTCGCGGTCGGCGCGAGGTTGAGGGGACAGGCTTCCTTCGCCACGCCGGCGTCGAGGTGCACGTCGGCCTCGCGCGCGAGCGCCGATTCGGCGTTTCCGGTAATGGCGATCAGCTTGGCGCCGCGGCGCTTCACCAGCGGCACGATCTCGAGCAGCTCCTCGCTCGAGCCCGAGTACGAGATCGCTA
>DATKAX010000380.1:0-6433 GCA_035514595.1 Burkholderiales bacterium | reverse complement strand
TTGGGCCCGAACACCGAGACGAACTCGCCGCGCGCGATGTCGACGTCGAAGCGCTCATACACCGCCGCGTCGCCGAACGTCTTGCTCAGGCCGCGCACCGTGATGTGCGCCGCGCTCTCCGGCGCCGGCCTCACTCGCCGAGGTCGACGATGGCGATCACCGGGCCGCCCCCCTGCGGCCCCTGGTGCATGGCGTCGACCGATACGAAGACCGCCGGGTCGCCGATCGCGGCGGCGGCCACCGCGCCGACCGCCGCCTTGGCGTGGCGGTGATGGTGCACGTCCGAGTCGTCGAGCATGATCTGGCGCCGGCCGCGCAGCCGGGCGCTGCGGTCGGCCTCGCACTTGATGAAGCAGTTGACGAGCTTCCCGCCCAGGTCCTCGGCGCGCGGCCGCTCGGGGAGCTCGAGCCCGGCGTCGCGGATCGCGGCGTAGATGCCGTCGAGGTCGAGGGCGTCGCGCATCACGCCGTGCCCGATGCGGTAGCGCCCGCCCGCGCCGGCGCGGTTGCCGAGCAGCACGATCTGCGCGCGCGTCAGCTCGACCCCGGAAGAGCACGAGGCGACCGAGGAGTAGAGGTCGAGGTCGCGGCAGATCTGCTCGGCCCTGGGCATCTTCACCTCGCCCAGCGCCACGGCGATGCCGAGCGCGGTGGTGCCGTTCGACACGCCCATCGAGTCGTGCACTTCGCAGGCCACGCTCTTGCCGCGGCGGTGCGCGTCCTGCACCGCGTCGATGGTGAGGAGCGGGGTCTTGGTCTGCACGTAGTGCACGTCCTTCGGATCGGCGATGCCCGCGGCCTTCATCGCCGCACGCACGCCGGCGGCGACTTTCTCGACCATCGCGGGCCTGCCGATGTCCTCGGGAACGAGCTCCTCGCTCAAGGACGTGCCGATCGCGAGGCGCGAGCGGCTCGCCGGGCCGGTGCGCGCGTCCTGCGCGAATACCGTCGCGTGCGGCGTAAGGACCCCGTCGCAGCCGCCCGACCACACCATCGGCACCTGAGCCACCTCGCCTGCGCCGCGCCTGCCGTGCTTCTCCAGCACGCGGCGGAACGCCTGGTCGGCGAGGATGCGGGTGAAGTCGTTGACCCCGCCGTTGCCCTCGGTTTTGCCGATGACGGCGATCACCTGGTCCGCCTGCATGCGCCCCGCGGCAAGCAGGGCCTCGAGCCCAGAGGCATCCTGGACGTGCTTCAGCTCGATCTTGGCGACTTCTACAGCCATCGCGATTCTCCTCCCGGGCGCTCGGGGCATGATAGCGCGCCTTGGCGCTATGCCTAGTGCTCGGGGGAGAAGGGAATAACGTCCTTGACCGCGGGAGAGCGCGGTTCTTCGCGGGCAGCGGGTAGCGGGATGGCGATCGCGGGGGTCGGAGCGGTGAACGCGGGGACGGCGAGGATGCCTTGCTGCGCCGAGGGCGCAAGCTCAGGCATCGAAATCTCGTTCTTCGGAGAATAGGAGGCGCTCGCCAGCCCCTTCACCGCGATCGCGTGGCGCGGGGGCGGGAGCGAAGCGGCTTCGAATCGCGGGACCGCGGGGTCCTTCCAGAAGGTGAAGACCGAATAGACGGTGGCCAGACCGGCGAGCGTGATGACGCCGGCGGCGGACCAGAGTCCCTTGGAGGCCGCGCTGTTCTCGGCGCTGCGCGTGCGGCCGCTGATCGCCGCGCTGTCGAGCACGCCGGCGGCGATGTAGTTCACCGCGGCGGCGAGCCCCAGCAGGAAGACGAAGCTCTGCAGCGAGAGCAGCTCGCCGACGAGGTAGGAAAGGCCGGCGCCGGCGAGGAAAGCGAAGGCCAGGGTGGCGAGCAGGAGCGACCGCAGCCATCGCAGGAACATGGCGACGGATTTTATTCGATAACATGGGGTTTTTCCCTCCCGCGATGCGCGAGCTCGAGGCGCCAGTGCTCATAGTCGGCGGCGGCGGCTGCGGCCTCGGCATGTCGATCTTCCTCTCGAGCTTCGGGGTCCACTCGCTGCTCGTCGAGCGCAGCGCCGAGCCGGTTGGCCAGCCGCGCGCGCACATCCTCAACCAGCGCACCATGGAGATCTTCCGCCAGCACGGCATCGACGGGCCGGTGTACGAGCGCGGCGCGCGCCCCGAGCACATGGAGCGCATCGTGTTCTGCACTTCCCTGGGCGGCGACGGCCCGCTCGAGCGGCGCAAGCTCGGCAGCCTCGATGGCTACGGCGGCGGCGCGCTGCGCGCGCGATACGACGCGGACAGCCCCTGCCGCGCCACCAACCTGCCTCTCATGCAACTCGAGCCGCTGCTTCGCGCGCTTGCCCAGGGGCGGGCGCCCGCGGAGCTGCGGTTTCACCACGAGCTCGTCTCCTTCGAGCAGGACGCGGAAGGCGTCAGCGCGCGGGTGCGCGACCACGACCGGGGAACGGAATACCGCGTTCGCGCGCGCTACCTCGTCGCCGCCGACGGCGGCAAGACGGTGGGCCGCGCTCTCGGCATCGAGATGCACGGGCCGCGGCGCCTGCGGCGCATGGTGAACACCTTCTTTGCCGCGGATTTGTCGCCCTGGATCGAGGACGACGGCGCGCTCATCCACTACATCCTGAACCCCGACGGCCGCGGTGTCTGGTCCGCGGGCGGGCTGGTGAAATCCGGACCGACGCGCTGGGACCGGCACTCGGAGACCTGGGTGCTGTTCCGCGAGGTTTCCCCCGACGGCCCGGAAGCGCTCGACGAGACGAGCGCCCTTGCGCGAGTGCGCGAGCTGCTGCGCCTGCCGAAGCTCGAAGCGCGCGTGCTCAAGGTCGGCTTGTGGGACATCGAGGGCGTCTACGCGAAACGCTACGCCGCGCAGCGCATCTTCCTCGCCGGCGACGCGGCGCACCGGCATCCGCCGCTGAGCGCCCTGGGATTGAATACCGCGTTCGGCGACGCGCACAACCTGGCGTGGAAGCTCGCACTCGTGCTTTCGGGAGGAGCCGCCGACGGGCTCCTCGACACCTATGAGTCCGAGCGCCAGCCGGTCGGGGCGCGCGTGGCCGAGTGGGCGCTGAACGGGTTTCGCATGCGCGCCATACTCGATGCCGCGATCGGGCTCGTGCCGGGCGAGCGCGAGGCGAATCGGCGCGCTTTCGAGGAGCTCCTTGCCGACACGCCCGGCGGCGCGACGCGCCGCGCCATCTTCGCCGAGGCGCTGCACATCCAGAGGGTCGGCCCGCAGGCGCACGACATGGAGATCGGCTATGCCTACAAGTCGGGGGCGCTCGTGCCCGACGGCACGCCGCCGCGCGAGCGCGACCCGATGGCGGGAATCTACCGGCCGAGCACGCGCCCGGGGAGCCGGCTGCCGCATGCCTGGATCGAGCGCGGCGGCGAGCGCGTGTCTACGCATGACCTGGTGCGCGCCGAGCGCTTCCTCGTGGTCGGCGGCGATGCCTGGCGCGCCGCTGCCGGCGAAGGGGCGCGGCGCTTCGGCATCGCGATCGACCACGCCGATATCGGCGCCGCCTTCAGCGACCTGGAGCCCGGCGGCGCGCTCCTGGTGCGGCCCGACGCGCACATCGCCTGGCGGAGCCGCGCCGCGCGCGATCCGCGCGCAGCGCTGGCCCAGGCGCTTGCCGCCGTCCTCAGAACTTGACCATCTGCTCGGGCAGCCAGGTGGCGATGCCCGGAAAGGCGAACAACAGCGCGAGCGCGGCGAGCGTCGCGGCGAGAAACGGCCAGACGCCGTTGAAGATGGTCCATGTGTCGACGTCCTGAAGCACCGAGCGCACCATGAAGACGTTCATCCCGATCGGCGGCGTGATGAGGCCGATCTCGACGACGACGATGACGATGATGCCGAACCACACCGGGTCGACGCCGAGCGGCGCGACGATCGGGAAGAAGATCGGCACGGTGAGCAGCAGCATCGCCAGGCTGTCGAACACGCAGCCGAGGATCACGTAGAGCACGCACATGGCGAGCACCACGCCGGTGGGCGACACCTCGAGCGAGCGGATGAGCTCCACCATCGCCGCCGTGAGGCCGGCGAGCGTCACGAAGTTGGAGAACACGAGCGCGCCGAAGCCGACCGTGAAGATGATTGCGGTGGTGCGGCCGGCGTCCACCAGCGCCTCGACGCAGGCCGCGAAGCCGAGCTTGCGGCGCATGGCGGCGAACAGGAACGCGCCGAATGCGCCGATCCCGGCGGCTTCGGTCGGCGTGAAGACGCCGAGATAGATGCCGCCGATGACAAGGACGAACAGCGCGAGCACGCCCCAGACTCGTGCTGTGGCACGCCAGCGTGCGCGCGGCGACAGGCGCTCGCCCGGCGGCCCCAGGCGCGGCCGGATGCGCGTCGCCGCCGCGATGGCGGCAAAGAACAGCAGCACCATCAGCAGCCCCGGAAGGATGCCGGCGATGAACAGCTTGCCGATGTCGGTTTCGGTGAGAATGCCGTAGATCACCATCGGCACGCTCGGCGGGATCAGGATGCCGAGCGTGCCGCCGGCGGCGATGCTGCCCGCAGCGAGGCTGTCGGCGTAGCCGAAGCGCCGCATCGGCGGCATCGCCACCTTGCTCATGGTGGCGGCGGTGGCGAGCGAGCTGCCCGATACGGCGGCGAACCCGGCGCAGGCGCCGACCGTGGCCATCGCGAGGCCGCCGCGGTGGTGCCCGAGCCAGGCGTTGGTCGCCTCGTAGAGCTCGTCCGAGAGCTCGGCGCGGTGGATGAAGCTGCCCATCAGCACGAACAGCGGCAGCACGGTGAGGCCGTAGTTCGTCGAGAAGTCGAGGATCTGCTGGCCCGACATGGCGAGCGCAGCGCCGAGGCCGCGCTCGAACGCGAAGCCGGCGAGCCCGACCAGCAGCAGCGCGAAGCCGAGGGGCACGCCGGCGAAGCACAGCGCGAGCAGCACCGCGAAGCCGATGAGCGACGCCTCCATCGCCGCCGCCTAGCAGCGCCGCAGGCTCGCCCCGAGCCGCACGAGGACGAGCGCGAGCGCGACGCCGCTCAGCACGGCGGCGAAATAGGCGATCGGCGCGATCGGCCACAGCAGGAAGCCGGTGATCGCCTGCGTCTCGCGCAGTACGTCGCCCTGCTGCCACATCCTGGAGGCGATCACGGCGAGCGCTGCAGCGCTCAGGGCAAGAACGAAAAGCTCCTGCGCGCGGCGCAGCCGGCCGCGCAGCCAGCCCTCGGCCAGCGCTACGGTGATGTGCTCGCGCTCGTGCGACACGATCGGCAGCGCCGTGAACACCAGGATGGCGAGCAGGAACTGCATCACCTCGAAGCTGCCGGCGACGGGACGGTGGAGCACGTAGCGCCCGAAGACGTCGACCACCGTGAGCCCCATCATCGCGAACAGCACCAGCGCGGCGACGGCGGCGAGGCCGCGCGTCAGCCAAGCGACGGCGCTCGCTGCGAGGCCCGGCATGCCGGCGTCAGTTCCCGGCGGCGATGCGCTTCGATTCCGACTGGTAGAACTCCAGCGCCGCCCTGCCGTCGACGCCGAGCGCGTTCACTTCCTTGACCCACTCGTCGTGCACCGGCTGCGCCGCGGCGCGCAGCGCCGCCACCAGCGCGGGCGGCGCCTCGAGGATGCGCTTGCCTTCGCTCCTGAAGCGTGCTTCGGCCTGCACCACCGCCTCGTCCCAGCCCTTCGAGCGGCGCGCGAGCTTCTCGCCGGAGAGCGAGGCGATTAGGTCCCGGCTTTTCTGCGACAGCGCGTTCCACTTCGCCTTGCTCACGAACACCGAAAAGGAGGCGCTGAACATCGCTCCCGGGACTACGGTCATCGATTTCGCGAACTGCGCCACGTTGAAGGCGTAGGAATCGGCGAGGTCGAGGCAGCAGTAGGCGTCCACGGTGCCCTTGGAGACGATCTCGTACATGCGCACCGCCGGACCCGGGACGACGGCGGTGCCGAGGTTCTTGAGCATGATCGCCGGGTAGCCCGGCAGCGACCACATCTTCAGCGCCTTGAACGCGTCGGCGCTGGCGAGCGGGTCGTCGCGCAGCGAGAAGAGATGCCCGCCCGGCGCGGCGAAGAAGCCGAGCAGCACCACGTCGGCGTACGGGTCCTTCGCCTTGAAGAACTTCTCGTAGGTGCGCCACAGCGCAACCGCGTCCGCCTCGGCGGTCGCGGTGGTCATCGGCATCAGTGCGACCTGCACGTGCGGCACCCGCTTCTGCAGGAAGGCGTTGAAGACGAAGGCGCCGTCGGCGACGCCCTGGGTCACGATGTCCATCTGGCGCGGCGGCGGAGCGAGGCTCTGCGTCGGCACCTCGATGGTGAGGAAGCCCTTGCCGGCGGCGTTGAGCTCCTCGATCCAGGGCAGGATGATTTTTGCCGAGGGCATCGCCTTCGGCGGCGTGAACACATTGAACAGGATCTTGTCCTCGGCGAGCGCCGCGCCGACCGCGGCAAGCACGCCGGCAAACAGGGCAACCTGGGCAAATCGCTTCATGGCCTCCCTCCTCTCGTA
>DATKAX010000379.1:0-7997 GCA_035514595.1 Burkholderiales bacterium | reverse complement strand
TCGACTACTACAGCTTCAATCCGTGGCTGAAGCGTCTTCCCGAATACCTCGCCTCCGACGAAGCGACGCTCGGCGAAAAACTCGGCAAGCTTCCCGACCTGGCGCTGTTCTGGTGCTCGGCCGGCAGCACCTACGGCGGCGCCGAGTGGGGTTACGCCGTGGACGTCAGCGACGTCGGCCGCATCCTGCTCGTTTCGGCGCTCTTCGGGCTGTACTTTGCCCTCTGGCGCCGCTATCGCGATCTCGCCCTGGGCGGCGCGCAGGCACTGCGCCGGGGAGGTCTCGCGGGCGGTGCGGCGACCTTGTTCGGGATCTCCACCGGCGCCTGCAGCGTTTCGGGCTGCGGCGCCCCGGTGATTCCCGTGCTCGGCCTCGCTTTCGTCGGGCTCGAGAGCGGCACGCTGCACTTCCTCGCCCAGTCCTCGCGCTTCGCGACGATGGCGCTGTTCGCGCTGCTGGTACTCGCCGTCGGCTACCTCGGGATCAGGCTACGGCGCGTTCCGCCCAGGCGAAAAGCTGGCTGAACACCGCCTCCCGGATTGCGGGCGGCGAGAGCACGAGATCGTGCCAGGCGCCGGGAAAGGCGAGCACCGCGACATCCTCTCCGAGCGTCCGCGACCAGCGCGCGATGTGCCGCCAGTCGAGTATCACGTCGGCCTCGTCGGAATGCATCGACAGCACCGGGCAGCCGATGGCGAGCCCGCCGTGCACCTTGTCGTGCGCGTCGCAGATGGCGCCGATCCAGCCGTAATAAAGCGGGAAGCCGAACGGCGGCTTGAGGCGCGCATCGAAGTCCCATTCTGCCGCGAGCGCCAGGGTGTAATCCGGCCGGAACGCCTTCGGATCGTTGAGGAAAGGGAAGAAGCGGCCGAGGGCGGCGGCGAGATAAATCTGCGGCCGGCGCCAGTCCGGAACCTTCCAATCGAGGAAGGCGCTGTTCAGCCAGAGCGCTTCGAGGGCGTCGCGCCGCGCGCCCTCGTGCGCATAGAGCGCGCAAATCAGGCCGCCGGTCGAGTGACCGGCGAGCAGCACCGGGGCGTCGATCACCTCGATCGCGCGCGTGATGTCGTCGTAGTACTCGGCGAGGCTCTTGCAGAAGTTCGGGTGCTGGTGCGAGCGCAGCGAGCGCCCGTGCTTGCGCAGGTCGAGGGCGTAGAAGGCGTAGCCCTCGGCGGCGAAGCGCTGCGCCATGTGGCGCTGGAAGAAATAGTCGCTGAAGCCATGCACGTAGAGCACGGCGCCGCACGGCGCCTCGCCCCCGGGCAGGCGCACCAGCGTCGCCACGACCGCGCCGTCGTAATCGTCGGGAAAGCCGAGCTCGAGGGCCTCGAAGCCCGGCAGCAGGGCGTCAGGCCGCCAGCCGCTCATGCCGGGAGAGTGCCCACCGCACATGCTCTCTGACTAGCGCGGAGGGATGATCCGCCCGGGCGCGCAGCGCCGCGAGCACCTCCGGCGAGCCCGGAGCGTTGCCCAGCCCGACGGCCAGGTTCCTCAGCCAGCGCTCGTAGCCGATGCGCCGGATCGCCGAGCCGCGCAGCCGCTCGTCGAACTCGGCCTCGGTCCACGAGAAAAGCTCTACCAGCGTAGCGCGGTCCAACCCGTTCCGGGGTTCGAAATCCTTTTCTTTCGTCAACTGCGCAAATCTGTTCCACGGACAAACCGTCTGGCAGTCGTCGCAGCCGTAGACCCGGTTGCCGATCAGCGGCCGCAGCGCCTCGGGAATCGCGCTCTTGTGCTCGATGGTGAGGTAGGAGATGCAGCGCCGGGCGTCAAGCTGATAGGGGCCCCGGATCGCCTGTGTCGGGCAGATGTCGATGCAGCGCTCGCAGCTGCCGCAATGCTCCTCGACAGCGCCATCCGCCGGCAGAGGCAGGTCGCAGAAAATCTCCCCGAGGAAGAACCAGGAGCCGGCGTCGCGGCTGAGCAGCAGCGTGTGCTTGCCGCGCCAGCCGATGCCTGCGCGCGCCGCGAGCTCGACTTCCATCACCGGGGCAGAGTCGGTGAACACGCGATGCCCGAAAGGGCCTGCCTCGCCCTCGATGCGCTCGCACAGCGCCTGCAGCCGGCGGCGCAACACCAGGTGGTAATCCCGGCCGCGTGCATAGCGGGCAATGACGGCGGTGTTTCTTTGAACAGCCTTGGCTTCGGGCGTACCCGGCTCGGCGGGAAGGTAGTTCATCCGGCAGGCAATGACGCGAAGGGTGCCGGGACGCAGCTCGGCAGGCCGCGCGCGAAGCGCGCCATGCCGGGCCATATACTCCATCTCGCCATGCCAGCCCCGCGCGAGCCAGTCGAGAAGCCGCGGCTCCGCGGCCGACAGATCGGCGTCCGCGATGCCGACTGCCTGGAAGCCGAGCTCCGCTCCCCATTCCTTGATGCGCTGCGCAAATGCTGCGTAATCCATGACCTGGAATCTTAATCTGCCGGATCCCTCCGCCGCCCTGAGGCTAGGCGAAGCGCTCGCCGGCGGCGTCGTCGCGGGCCGCGTGTTGCACCTGCGCGGCGAGCTTGGAAGCGGCAAAACCACGGTGGTGCGCGGGATTCTGCGGGGCCTGGGGTATGCCGGACGGGTCAAAAGTCCAACCTACACGCTAGTTGAACCTTACTCGCTTTCGAGCATACACTTGTATCATTTTGATTTCTATCGGTTCAAGGACCGGTCTGAATGGACAGGCTCGGGCTTCCGGGAATACTTCGATTCGCATTCGGCATGCCTGGTGGAATGGCCAGAGCGCGCGGGGGATCTGCTCGCCCCGCCGGACCTGGAGTTGCGCCTGGCGTTCGCCGGCGATGCCCGGCAGGCGGCGCTGACCGCGTGCTCGGAGGCTGGCGAGGCGTGGCTGTCGGCGGCGCGCTCGCGCTGGGCCTCGTCCTAGCCGGCGCGGCGCAGGCGCAGGTCCTTGCAAGCCGGATCTGGCCGGCCCCCGACTACACGCGCCTGACGCTCGAGTCCAAGCAGCCGGTGACCTATACGGTGTTCGCGCTGAAGGATCCGGAGCGGCTGGTGCTCGACCTCGACGCCGATGATCTCTCCGCGGCGCTTACGGAGCTCAATGCGAAGGTGAGCGCCGAAGATCCTTACGTGCAGGGGCTGCGGGTCGCGCGCAACCGCCCCGGGGTGATTCGCCTGGTGCTGGATCTCAAGGCCGAAGTGAAGCCGCAGGTGTTCACGCTCAAGCCGATTGGCGAGTACGGCCACCGCCTGGTGCTCGACCTTTATCCCGCGGTGGCGTTCGACCCGCTCGCCGCGCTGATCGAGGAGTTCGAGAAGCGCTCCCCGGCCGGGAAGCAGGGGGTGGCCCGGCTTGCCACCATCGTGATCGACCCGGGGCACGGCGGCGAGGATCCCGGTGCGCTGGGGCGGCACGGCTCGCGCGAGAAGGACGTGACGCTGACCATCGCGCGGCGCCTGAAAAAGCTGGTCGATGCGGAGCCGAACATGCGAGCGCTGCTCACCCGCGACGGCGACTACTTCCTGCCGCTGCACGCGCGCGTCGAGAAGGCGCGCAAGGTGCGCGCCGACCTTTTCGTGTCGATCCACGCCGATGCCTTCATCCGGCCCCACGCGCGGGGATCGTCGGTGTTCGCGCTGTCCGAGCGGCGCGCCACCTCGGAGGCCGCGAACTGGCTGGCGAAGCGCGAGAACGCCGCCGACCTCGTCGGCGGCGTCAACCTCGACCTCAAGGACAAGTACCTGGCGCGCACCCTGCTCGACCTTTCCCAGAGCGCGACCATCGACTACAGCCTGCGGCTCGGCGATTCGGTGCTGCGGCGCCTGGAAACCGTGAACACGCTGCACAAGCCGCGCGTCGAGCAGGCGAGCTTCGCCGTCCTGAAGGCGCCCGACGTGCCTTCGATCCTGGTGGAAACCGCCTTCATCTCGAATCCGCAGGAGGAGCGAAGGCTGAACGACGAGCGCTACCAGGACAAGCTCGCGCGCGCCCTCCTCGAGGGGATCCGCGACTACATCGCGAAGCACCCGCCGCGGCCCACCTCACCCCTCGCGCTGAACTGACCGCGTCCTGAGCCAGGCGAGCAGCCCCGGCGAGATCGACAGCAGCACGATCGCCATGATCACGAGCGTGAGGTTGCTCTTGATGACCGGCAGGTTGCCGAAGTAATAGCCTGCGAGGCACAGGGATCCGACCCACAGCAGCGCCCCCAGCACGCAGAAGCCGATGTACCGGCCATAGGGCATGGCGCCCAGGCCGGCGACGAACGGCACGTAGGTGCGCACGATCGGCACGAAGCGCGCGATGATGATGGTCTTGCCGCCGTGGCGCGCGTAGAAATTGTGGGTGCGCTGCAAGTGCACCGGATTGACCCAGCGGGAAGCGACGTGCACCCCGGCCCACCGGCCGATCCAGTAGTTGACGTTGTCGCCGCACAGCGCGGCCGCCACCAGCACCGCCATCACCAGGCCGATGTCCATGCCGCCCGCCGCGGCGAGCGTGCCGACGACGAACAGCAGCGAGTCACCCGGCAGGAACGGCGTCACCACCAGGCCGGTCTCGCAGAACACGATCAGGAAGAGCAGCGCGTAGACCCACGGGCCGTGCTGCGCCACGAACGCCGCGAGGTGCCGGTCGAGATGCACCGCGAGATCCCACAGCCAGGCGAGGAGTTCCACCGGAGCGATTCTATATACTCTTCGTGATGGCGATTCGCGTATTGCCCGACCTCCTGGTGAGCCAGATTGCCGCCGGCGAAGTGGTCGAGCGGCCGGCCTCGGTCCTGAAGGAGCTGCTGGAAAACAGCCTCGACGCCGGCGCGCGGGCGCTCACCGTGTCGCTCGACCAGGGGGGGATCCGGCGCATCCGGGTCGAGGACGACGGCGCAGGCATTCCGCGCGAGGAGCTGGCGCTTGCCCTCGCGCGCCATGCCACCAGCAAGATCGCGAGCCTGCAGGACCTCGAAGCCGTGGCGACGATGGGGTTTCGCGGCGAGGCGCTGGCTTCCATCGCCTCCGTATCGCGCCTGAGCCTTGCGAGCTGCAGCGACGGCGCGCCGCATGGCGCCGCGCTCAGCGCCGAAGGGCCGCTCGCGGGCGAGGTCGAGCCCGCGCCGCGCAGCCGCGGCACCAGCGTCACGGTGGAGGATCTCTATTTCAATACGCCGGCGCGCCGCAAGTTCCTGCGCACCGAGGCGACCGAGTTCGGCCACTGCGACGAAGTTTTCCGCCGCATCGCGCTCGCGCGCCCGGAGCTCGCGCTGACGCTCAGGCACAACGGCCGGGTCAGCCGCAGCCTGCGCAGCCAGCCGCCCGCGGAGCGCATCGCGGCGCTGCTCGGCCGCGAGTTCGCCGATGCGGCGCTGGAAGTCGACGCGCAGGCCGGCGCGCTGCGGCTCAGCGGCTTCGCCGGCGCGCCGCACGCCGCCCGGGCGCGCGCCGACCTCCAGTATTTCTTCGTCAACCGCCGCTTCGTGCGCGACCGTGTGCTCGCCCACGCCGCGCGCGAGGCCTACGCCGGGCTGCTGCACGGCGAGCGCCAGCCCTCGTACGTGCTGTTTCTCGAGATCGACCCGCGTGCGGTGGACGTGAACGTGCACCCGGCGAAGATCGAGGTGCGCTTTCGCGACTCGCGCGCCGTGCACCAGTTCGTGCGGCATGCCCTCGAGCGCGCGCTCGCGCCGGGCGCCGGCGCTGCGCCCATCGCCTATGCCGGCATTTCCGGCGAGCGGCTGGTGCAGTCGTCTTTTGCGCTCGCGCAGCCGGCGGCGGCGTACGAATCGTTCATGGCTGCGGCTGCCCCTCTGCGTGAAGAAGGAAATGCGCCGCCGCTGGGTTACGCCCTCGGGCAGCTGCACGGCGTCTACGTACTGGCGCAGAACGAAGCCGGGCTGGTGCTCGTCGACATGCATGCGGCGCACGAGCGCATCGTGATGGAGAAGCTCAAGCAGGGCCTGGACGCCGGCGCGGTGGCGCGCCAGAGCCTGCTGGTGCCGGCGGTGCTCGCGGTCGACGCGCTCGACGCGGCGACGGCCGAGGAAAACCGGGAGGCCCTGGAAAGCCTCGGGCTGGAGGTGGCGGTCTCGGGCCCGAACGAGCTCTCGGTGCGCTCGGCGCCCGCGCCGCTCGCGGGCGGCGATATCGCGGGATTGACGCGCAGCGTCATCAGGGAGATCCGCGAGTTCGGCGCGAGCCAGGTGCTCGCGGCGCGGCAGAACGAGCTGCTCGCGACCATGGCCTGCCACGCGGCGGTGCGCGCCAACCGGGCCTTGAGCGCCGCCGAAATGAACGCGCTGCTGCGCGAGATGGAGCACACCGAGCGCTCGGGAAGCTGCAACCACGGCCGCCCGACCTGGTACCAGCTCACGCTCGGTGATCTCGATCGGCTTTTCCTGAGAGGACGCTGAATGGCAGAAGTCGTGATCGTGACCGGAGGCAGCCGCGGGATCGGCGCGGCCATCGCGCGGCTCGCCGCGCGGCGCGGCTACGCGGTCGCCGTCAACTATCAGAGCAAGCGTGAAGCGGCCGATGCCGTGGTGCGGGACATCGAGCGCTCCAACGGCCGGGCGATCGCGATCGCCGCCGACGTCTCCCGGGAGCCCGACGTGCTGAAGCTCTTCGAAGAGGTGGATCGCAGGCTGGGCCGCGTGAGCGCGCTGGTGAACAATGCCGGCGTCGTCGACCGCAGCGCCCGGGTCGAGCAGATCACCGCCGAGCGCCTTGCGCGCATGTTCGGGATCAACGTCGCCGGCAGCTTTCTGTGCGCGCGCGAGGCAGTGAAGCGCATGTCCAGGCGCCACGGCGGCTCCGGCGGCGCGATCGTGAACCTGTCCTCGATCGCTGCAAAGCTCGGCGGCGCCGGGGACTACGTCGACTACGCCGCGGCCAAGGGCGCCATCGACACGTTCACGGTGGGCCTCGCGAAGGAGGTCGGGCCCGAGGGCATCCGCGTCAACGCGGTGCGTCCCGGGGTGATCCGCACCGAGATTCACGCCACCAGCGGCGACCCGGGCCGCGCCGAGCGCATCGGTGCCACCGCGCCGCTCGCGCGGGCGGGCGAGGCGGACGAAGTGGCCCGCGCGGTGCTTTGGCTGCTCTCGGAGGAGGCCTCCTACATCACCGGCGCCATCCTGGACGTGTCCGGCGGCCGCTAGCGGTGGGGCGCACCGCCTTCGCCCTGCTCGGGCCGACGGCGAGCGGCAAGTCGGCGCTCGCGCTGGCCCTCGCCGCGCGGCTGCCGGTCGAGATCGTGTCGATGGACTCGGCGCAGGTCTACCGCGGCATGGACATCGGCACCGCCAAGCCGGGCGCAGCGGAACGCGCGCAGGTTCCCCACCACCTGATCGACATCATCGATCCGGACCACAGCTATTCCAGCGGGCGCTGGCGGACCGATGCGGTGCACGCGGTCATGGGGATCCTGCAGCGCGGCCGCATCCCGCTCTTCGTCGGCGGCACGATGCTCTACTACCGCGCGCTCGTCGGCGGCCTCGACGTGCTGCCGCAGGCGGACCCGGGCCTGCGCGCGCAGATCGACGCCGAGGCGGCGCGCCGCGGCTGGCCGGCGCTGCACGCCGAGCTGGAGACGCTCGATCCCCGCAGCGCGCGCCGGATTGCGCGCAACGATGCGCAGCGCATCCAGCGCGCGCTCGAGGTGTGGCGCCTCACCGGCAAGCCGCTGTCGGCGCTCCAGGGCACGGCGAAGCATGCCCTGCCGTTCCGCCTGAAAGCCTTTGCGCTGGTTCCGGAGGATCGCGCTTCGCTTCACGAGCGCATTGCCGCGCGCTTCGACGCCATGCTGCACGCCGGACTGGTCGACGAGCTGCGGCGGCTCAGGGGCCGCTACCGGGTCAGCGCCGGGATGCCCAGCATGCGCACCGTCGGCTACCGGCAGGCCTGGCAGTTCCTCGAGGGCGAAATCGGCGCCGCCGAGCTGCGCGAGCGGGGCGTGGCGGCCACGCGCCAGCTCGCCAAGCGCCAGCTCACCTGGCTGCGCGGCTTCCGCGACGTCGAGCGCATCGAGCCCGACGCCGCGCGGCTCGCGTCA
>DATKAX010000378.1:0-13389 GCA_035514595.1 Burkholderiales bacterium | reverse complement strand
ACACGCTGTACCCCGTTCTGGCGAACGCCGGACGGAGGAGGGAGGAACCTCTGCTTCATGCCACCGATGTCGGTGTAATCGCCCGACCAGGACACGAGGCGCCAGGCGACAGCGCCGTCGCTATCAAGACCCTTGCAGCCGCCCCCTGAGGGAGAGATGCCTATGGAACTTCCGCGACGTTCGGTTCATTGGGAGCGTCGCGCGCCGAACTGGGTGGTCGCGGCGGTCTCGGGGTTCGCAGCCGGCGCTGTATTGATGGTGCTCGACCTGCTGTGGTCGAGCATCGTCGATACCGGAGGTCCGTGGAGGACTTCGCACATGATCGCCCCCATTTTTCTCGGCGTGGATGTCGTGCAGTCCACCGGATTCAATTTCAGCATCGGTGTCGTGGCCATCGCGCTCGCCGTGCACTACGCGCTCGGCATCGCCTTCGGGCTGGTCCTCGCCGCCATCATGGCGCCGCTGCATCTCGATGCGACGGTTCGCCGGGCCCTCGTGACCGGCGCGGTGTTCGGACTGATCCTGTACGTCGTCAACTTCTTCGGCGTGGCCCGCTGGTTCCCGTGGCTTGCCGACCTGCGCGGCTGGGCAACGGTCGCAGCCCATCTGGTGTTCGGCATGGTCGCCGCCCTGCTCTACCGGAAACTCGAACGGACTGCGCCGGAGCCCCGTAGCGCGAGCCGCACTCACTCTCCCCCCTCGGCTTCGTGATGCGAAAAGCACCGCCCGATCGATCGCGTTGATCGTCGGCTCGGTGCTGCTCCACTTTCTGAGCCCGTGGTATTTCACGCCGATCGCCCAGCTTCGTACCAGAGTGGCGCGCCCGGCGGGATTCGAACCCACGACCCTTGGCTTCGGAGGCCAATACTCTGATCCGCTGAGCTACGGGCGCCTCGGAGAAGGCGCGCAGGATAGCCGGTTTTTCCTTCTCAGTCCACGCGTTAGCGCCTGAGCAGCCAGATCGCGAGCGTCGCCACGAGCGAGACGATGATGCTCGTGGTGATCGGGAAGTAGAAGTTGAATCCGTCGCGCTCGATGTGGATGTCGCCGGGCAGGCGACCGAGTCCGAGCTTGCTGAGCCACGGCCAGGCGAGCCCGAGGATGATGAGCACCACGCCGAGCGTGATCAGCCAGCGACCCATAGGGACTTTGAAGCTAAAATCATGCCTTTACCTCGACTCCACGCACCCCTCCTGTGACTGAGCGCGACCAGCATTCTTCCTTCATCAAGACGCCGAAGCAACTGATCGTGGTGATCCTGCTTTCGTTCCTGGTCCCGATCGTCACCATCATCCTGATCGTGCAGCTGGTGGTCAGCCGGCCGACGGCCAACCCCGCGGCGCTCGCGGAGGAAGCGGTCGCCGCGCGCGTCGAGCCGGTGGGCCGGGTCGAGTTCGGGCCTCCCGAAGGGGTGAAGAAGCCGGCAGTCGCGGCAGCCCCGGCGAAGCCGGCGGCGGCAGCCAAGCCGGCCGCGGCCGACGGCAAGGCGGTCTACGACAAGACCTGCGTCGCCTGCCACGTGGTGTCGGTCGCCGGCTCGCCGCGGCTCGGCGACAAGGCGGCCTGGGCGCCGCGCATCCAGACCGGGATGGACTCGATGGTGCAGTCGGTGCTCAAGGGCAAGGGGGCGATGCCCCCCAAGGGCGGAAACCCGGCGCTCAGCGAGGCGCAGGCCCGTGCCGCGGTCGAGTTCATGGTCTCGCAGAGCAAGTAGGTTGCGGTTTCTCTACATCATCGATCCGCCCGGGACGCTCAAGGCGTACAAGGACACGACCGTCGCGATGATGCGCGCCGCACAGGCGCGAGGACACGAGGTATGGGTCGCAGGGCAGTCCGATCTGCACTGGAACAAGGGCCGCGTCCAGGCGCACGCGAGCCGGCTCGCCCTCACCGACAACGACGAGGACTGGTACCGTGCCCACGCCGCCGAGTTGCGTGCGCTCGCCGACTTCAACGCGGTCCTGATGCGCAAAGACCCGCCCTTCGACATGGAGTATGTGGCAAGCACCTGGCTGCTCAGCGAGGCCGAGCGCCAGGGGGTGCGGGTCATCAACTCCCCGCAGGCGCTGCGCGACCATAACGAGAAGTTCGCCATCGCCGAGTTCCCCGGGCTCACGGTGCCCTCGCTGGTGACGCGCGCGATGGACGACCTGCAGCGCTTCGTCGACGAGCACCGCGACACGGTGCTCAAGCGGCTCGACGGCATGGGCGGCACGGGAATCTTCCGCGTCAGGCACGACGACCCGAACCGCAACGTCATCGTCGAGACGGTCTCCGAGCTCGGCGCGCGCAGCGTGATGGCGCAGCGCTACATTCCGGAGATCGCCGATGGGGACAAGCGCGTCATCGTCATCGACGGCGAGCCCATGCCCTACACCCTCGCGCGCATCCCGAAGCCGGGCGAGCTGCGCGGCAACCTCGCCGCCGGCGCCCGCGGGGTTGCGCAGCCGCTCTCCGCGCGCGAGCGCGAGATCGGCATCGCGGTCGGGCGCAAGCTGGCGCCGCGCGGGCTGCTGTTTGTCGGCCTGGACGTGATCGGCGACTGGCTGACCGAGGTCAACGTCACCAGCCCGACCTGCTTCCGCGAGATCCAGGACCAGACCGGCTTCGACGTCTCCGGAAAGTTCATGGACGCGCTCGAGGCGAAGCTTCGATGATCGGCGTGCTCCTGGTCACGCACGGCGAGATCGGCACCTCGCTGCTCGCGAGCGCCGCGCAGATCCTCGGCGCGGCGCCCCGGCAGGTCGCGACGCTGAGCGTGTGGCGGCAGGACGATCCCGACGACCTAACGCTGCGCGCGCGCGAGCTCGTCGAGGGCATCGACGACGGCGACGGCGTGCTGGTGCTCACCGACATCTTCGGCGCCACGCCGGGCAACGTGGCCTCGCGCCTGCTCGAGGACGGCCGCATCGAGGGCGTCTCGGGGGTGTCGCTGCCGATGCTGCTGCGGGTGCTCACCGGCCGCAACGGCTCGCTGCCGAGCGCGGTGCAGCGCGCCCTCTCCGGCGGCGCCGACGGGGTGCTGCACATGAACCGCGACGGCTGCTGCGATGCCTAGCGCGCAGGCCGAGATCGTGAACAAGCTCGGCCTGCATGCGCGCGCCGCGGCGAAGCTTACGCACGCGGCAAGCGGCTTCACGTCCGAGATCTGGCTCTCGCGCAGCGGCCGGCGCGTCAACGCGAAGAGCATCATGGGGGTGATGATGCTCGCCGCCGGACGCGGCAGCACGGTGCTGATCGAGGCGCAGGGCGCCGACGCCGAGGCCGCGCTCGCCGAGCTCGTGCAGCTGATCGCCGACAAGTTCGGCGAAGGCGAGTGAGATGAACTTCGCGCTCCACGGCTACGCCGTGTCGAGCGGCATCACCATCGGCTACGCGCATCTCGTGTCGACCGCGCGGCTCGAGGTGGCGCATTACGAGCTGCCGCCCGAGGGTATCGAGGCCGAAGTGGAGCGCTTCGACCGCGCCATGCACAGCGCCCGGGACGAGCTCTCGGCGCTTCGAGCGCACATCGCGGCGGACGCGCCGCCCGAGCTCGAGGCCTTCCTCAACCTGCATCGCATGATCCTCGACGACTCGGCGCTCTCGCAGGCGCCGCGCGAGCTGATCCGCAGCCGGCACGCGAACGCCGAGTGGGCGCTGGTGCAGCAGATGGAGCGCCTCGTCGCGCGCTTCGACGAGATCGAGGATCCCTACCTGCGCGAGCGCAAGGCGGACGTGCAGCAGGCGGTCGAGCGCGTGCTGAAGGCGCTCACCGGCGCCCAGCCGAGCGCCGAGGCGGCGGCCTCCGAGGAGCAGAAGCTGATCGTGGTGGCGCACGATCTCTCACCCGCCGACATGATTCTCTTCAAGCGCCACCGCTACGGCGGCTTCGTCACCGACGTTGGCGGCGTCACCTCGCACACCGCGATCGTGGCGCGCAGCCTCGGCATCCCGGCGATCGTGGGCCTGCACCACGCGCGTCAGACCATCGCCGAAGGCGAGCTGCTGATCGTCGACGGCGAGCGCGGCGTGCTGGTCGTAAACCCCGACCCGCTGGTGCTCGCCGAGTACCGCCTGCGCCAGTCGGCGCTCGACATCGAGCGCCAGCGCTTGAAGCGCCTCAAGTCGACCCCGGCGACGACGCTCGACGGCACGCCGATCGAGCTCTACGCCAACATCGAGCTGCCGCAGGACATGTCCCAGGTGCTGGAGGCCGGCGCCGAGGGCGTGGGACTGTTCCGCACCGAGTTCATGTTCCTCAACCGCAGGGACCTGCCGGGCGAGGAGGAGCAGTTCGAGGCGTACCGCCAGGTCGCCCAGGCGATGCAGGGACGCCCCGTGGTGCTGCGCACGCTCGACGTGGGCGCCGACAAGGCGATGAACGGCGGCGACGGCTCGCACGCCATGCCCAACCCGGCGATGGGCCTGCGCGCGATCCGCTTCTGCCTCGCCGAGCCGCAGATGTTCCTCACCCAGCTGCGCGCCATCCTGCGCGCCTCGCACTACGGGAAGGTGAGGATCCTGCTGCCGATGCTCGCGCACGCGCACGAGGTCGAGCACACGCTCGTGCTCCTCGGCCAGGCGAAGCGCCAGCTCGAGGAGCGCGACCTGCCCTACGACCGCGACATCGAGGTCGGCGGCATGATCGAGATCCCGGCGGCGGCGCTCGCGCTGCCGATCTTGATGCGGCACCTGGACTTCCTGTCGATCGGCACCAACGATCTCATCCAGTACACGCTCGCCATCGACCGGACCGACGACGCGGTCGCGCACCTTTACGACCCGCTGCACCCCGCCGTGCTCACGCTGGTGGCCGGCACCATCCAGACGGCGCGCCGCGGCGGCGTGCCGGTCGCGGTGTGCGGCGAGATGGCGGGCGACCTGCAGCTCACGCGGCTGCTCCTCGGCCTTGGGCTGCGCAACTTCTCGATGCACCCGTCGCAGCTCCTGCCGATCAAGGAGAAGATCCTGCGCACCAACCTCGCCGACGTCCAGGCGCTCGCGCAACGCGTGCTGCGCACCACCGACCCCGCCAAGACGCGCGAGCTGCTCGCCAAGCTCAACGCATGAGCGGGCCCCTGCACGGCGTGCGCGTGCTCGATCTCACCACCGTGGTGATGGGCCCGTACGCCACCCAGATCCTCGCCGACTTCGGCGCCGACGTCGTCAAGGTCGAGCCGCCCGAGGGCGACGTGATGCGCCACGCCTGGCCGTTTCGCAATCCCGGCATGGGGCACATCTTCCTGAACGCCAACCGCAACAAGCGCTCGGTGGCGCTCGACCTGAAGAAGGACGGCGCCCGCGAGGCCTGCCTCGCCATCGCGCGCAGCGCGGACGTCCTGGTGTACAACATCCGCCCGCAGGCGATGGCGCGCCTGAAATTGTCTTATGAGGAAGTCAGAGCCATCAATCCGAAGATCATCTATGTCGGCTGCTTCGGCTACAGCCAGCGCGGGCCCTACGCCGCCAAGGCGGCCTACGACGACCTGATCCAGGGCGCGGCCGGCATCCCGTGGCTGCTCAAGACGCAGGGCGCCGAGACGCCGCGCTATGCCCCGATCATCGTCGCCGACCGCTCCGTCGGCCAGCAGGTGGCTAGCGCAGTCAGCGCGGCGCTGTACCACCGCGAGAGAAGCGGCAAGGGCCAGCGCGTCGACGTGCCGATGTTCGAGCACCTGCTGCAGATCGTGCTCGGCGAGCACCTCGGCGGCTATACCTTCGAGCCGCAGCACGGCGAGGCCGGCTACGCACGCATGCTGGCGCCCGACCGGCGTCCCTACCAGACGAGCGACGGCTATGTCTGCGCCCTCATCTACAACGACAAGCAGTGGAAGGCCTTCTTCGAGGTGATCGGCCGGCCGGAAAAGCTCCAGGACCCGAAGTTCTCGAACCAGGAAGTGCGCAGCAAGCACTACGCGCAGGCCTATGCCTTCGTCGCCGAGCAGATGAAGAAGAGATCGACCGACGAATGGATCGCCGCTCTGGAGAGTGCCGACATCCCGGTGCAGCGCATGAACAGCCTCGCCGACATCGTCGCCGACCCGCACCTCGCCGCGACCGGCTTCTTCCGCACCGTCGAGCACCCCACCGAGGGCCGCCTGCGCTCGATGGCGGTGCCCTCCGAATGGTCCGAGTCCGCGCCCGAGTACCGGCGCCACGCGCCGCGCCTGGGCGAGCACACGCGCGAGGTGCTGCGCGAAGCCGGGCTGCCGGACGCGCAGATCGAGCAGCTGATCGCCAGCGGGGCGGCTCGGATATAATTTCCCGCGCGCCGATTTGACGTCAGCTTGCGGGCGCCTAACAAATGCCGCTAAAGAGACCTTGAACGCTCCCCACGATCCGTCCTCCGTAGGCGTCGTCGTCCCCCAGACGGCGCACTTCGATGACCCGTTGCGCCTGAAGAGCGGCGCCGAGCTCTCCGCGTTCGACATCGCCTACGAGACCTACGGCGAGCTCAATGCGGCGCGCTCGAACGCGGTGCTGGTGTGCCACGCGCTGAATGCCTCCCACCATGTGGCGGGCTGCTATGAAGATGAAAAGGACAACGTCGGGTGGTGGGACAACCTCGTGGGCCCCGGCAAGCCGCTCGACACCCGGCGCTTTTTCGTCGTCGGCTCGAACTACCTCGGCAGCTGCTTCGGCTCCACCGGCCCGGCCTCGATCAACCCCGCGAGCGGCAAGCCCTGGGGCGCCGATTTCCCGGTGGTGACGGTCGAGGACTGGGTCGAGTCGCAGGCGCGGCTCGCCGATCGCCTGGTCATCGAGCGCTTCGCCGCGGTGATCGGCGGCTCGCTCGGCGCGATGCAGGCGCTGGAGTGGACGCTGTCCTACCCCGAGCGCATCCGCCATGCTGTGGTGATCGCCGCCGCGCCCAAGCTCACGCCGCAGAACATCGCCTTCAACGAGGTGGCGCGCCAGGCGATCATGACCGACCCGGACTTCCACGGCGGCCACTACTACGACAAGGGCGTGGTGCCCACGCGGGGGCTGCGCATCGCGCGCATGATCGGGCACATCACCTACCTCTCCGGCGAGGCGATGGCCGAGAAGTTCGGGCGCCTGCTGCGGCGCGGCGCCCCCGGCTTCGACTTCGACATCGACTTCGAGATCGAGTCCTACCTGCGCCACCAGGCCGACAAGTTCTCCGCCTACTTCGACGCCAACACCTACCTGCGCATCACCAAGGCGCTCGATTACTTCGATCCTGCCGCCGAGTTCGGCGGCAACCTGTCGGCGGCGCTCGCGCGCGCCCGGGCCGCGTTCCTCGTGGTGTCGTTCAAGTCGGACTGGCGCTTCACGCCGGCGCGCTCGCGCGAGATCGTGCGCGCGCTGCTCGACAACCGGCGCATCGTGTCCTACCTGGAGATCGACGCGCCCGGGGGCCACGATGCCTTCCTGCTCGAGGATGCGCGCTACCACGCGGCGCTGCGCGCCTATTTCGCCAATATCGAGCTATGACCGCAGCCGAGCAGGCGCTGCTCGCCGCCCGCCCCGACTTCGCCGCCATCGCGCAATGGGTGGCGCCGGGAGCGCGCGTGCTCGACCTGGGGTGCGGCGACGGCTCGCTGCTGCGCTACCTGTGGCAGGCGCGCGAGGCGCCGGGCTACGGCGTGGAGATCGACGACGAGAGCGTGATCGCCTGCGTGGCGAACGACGTCAACGTGCTGCAGGTGGACCTGGAGAGCGGGCTGCAGCTCTTCGCCGACAACTCCTTCGACTGCGTGATCCTCTCCGAGACCCTGCAGACGATCCATCGCACCGAGTTCCTGATGCGCGAGATGCTGCGCGTCGGGCGCGAGGTGGTGGTGAGCTTCCCGAACTTCGGCCACTGGAGCGCGCGGGTGCAGGTCGCCCTAGGCAGGATGCCGGTCTCCGAGACCCTGCCCTACGAGTGGTACGAGACGCCGAACGTGCACCACTGCACCATCACCGACTTCGAGGACCTGTGCCGGCGCATCGGGGTGCACATCCGCGAGCGCCTGGTGCTGCACGCCGGCAAGCCGGTCACCTTCCTGCCCAACTTCTTCGGCAGCCTGGCGGTGTACCGATGCACCGACTGAGACAGACGACCTCAGTAATGTGAGGCGCCGTAGCGCTGGATGTGCAGCGGCGCCTTGGCGAGACCCGGGCAGAAGGTGCCGACCAGCGGCTCGAGCTTCTCGTAGAGCGCCTTGTTGTCGCGGTTGAGCCGCTCCAGCCGCTCGCGGGCATTCTCGGCGTCGCGCGCGAGCTTCGCCAGATCGAGGTTCACGAGCCGGCGGTTCTCCAGCACCATCGCGCCGCCCACCATGACCGAATGCACCGCCGAGCCGTCCTCGGTGTGCACCAGCGCGTTGACCGGATCGTTGAGCGGAATCCAGTTGATGTGCTCGAGGTCGAGAAACACGATGTCGGCCTTGTAGCCGGGCGCGAGGCGGCCGATCCTGTCGCCGAAGCCGAGCGCTCTTGCGCTCCCGGCGGTGGCCGCCTCGAGCACTTCGCGCGTGGTGATCCACTGCTGCCAGTCTGGCCCTTGCACCTTGGAGACCAGCGAGGCGAGGCGCATCGCCTCGTACATGTTCAGATTGTCGGAGCAGTTGGCGCCGTCGGTGCCGATGCCTACGTTAACGCCGCGCTCCAGCATGCGGCGCATGTCGGCAAGGCCGCTCCCCAGGCGCATGTTGCTGCCCGGGTTGTGCGCCACCGAGGCGCCGTGGCCGCCCAGCCGGCGCATGTCGTCGTCGTCGAGCCACACGCCGTGGGCGGCGGTGAAGTCGGGGCCGAGCAGCCCAAGCGCATCCAGGTGCGCGGTCAGCGTCTTGCCGTAGCGCTTCAGGCCGCTCACCACCTGCACCTTCGACTCGGCGACGTGGGTGTGCAGGCCGGCGCCGTGCTCGCGCGCGAGCTGCGCGCAGCCGATCATGAACTCGTCGCTGCAATGAAGCGGAATGGTCGGGGCGACGGCGGGCCGGACCTGGTCGCGGTCGAACTTCCAGGCGTGCAGCGCCCGGCGCATGTTCTCGAGCGTGGTCTGCCAGGGCGCGAGCCGCAGCCGCTCGACTTCCTTCTGCAGCGCGACGGGAAGCGCGTCCATCAGCCCCGGGATGGCTTCGTAGAGGGTTCGATCGGCCACCATCGGCGCGAGCACCGCGCGCATGCCGACCTCCCGGTACGCGCCACCCGCCGCTTCGAGGCCTTCCACGCTCGGCGTCGGGAACTCGACGGTGAGGTCGTAGCAGGCGGTGCAGCCCTTCATCACCATCTCGGCGGCGCCGATCAGGGTAGTGAGGTACTTGTCCTCGATGCTGCGGTTGCCCGTGATCCAGGGGCCCGCGGTGAGCAGCAGCTCGAGCGTCCAGCGATCGCCCATGCCCTTGCCGAGGTTGCCGTGCCCGTGCATGTGCGCGTTGACCAGTCCCGGATGCAGCAGCTTGCCGCGGGCGTCCACGGTCTTCGCCTCCTTCGGCGCCGCCATGCCGGGCTTGCCGATCTCGGCGATCGTGTCGCCGCGGATCAGGATGTCGGCGGCGCCCTCGATCAAGCGCCCGCCGCGGATCACAACAGACTGTTCGTTCGTCATGCCGGGGCTGCCTCCACGCTGCTCGACCAGGGAAAGAAAATCCGCTCGATGACCACGATCGCCTGAAACAGCACGATGCCGATCACCGAGAGCAGGATCACCGCGCCGAAAGCGACCGGCACCTTGAAGAACGCGGTCGAGGTCACGATGAGATACCCCAGGCCGCGATCCGCGTTGACGAACTCGGCGACCACCGCCCCCACCACGCACAGCGTGATCGCCACCTTCAAGCCGCTGAAAATGAAGGGCACCGCATAAGGCAAGCGGATGCGGTACAGCTCGCGCAGCCTGGAAGCCTTGTAGGACCTGCCCAGCTCGAGCAGCTCCGGCGGCACCGACAGGAAGCCCGTGGCGACCGAGATCACCAGCGGAAAGAAGGCGACGAGGAAGGTGATCACCACGCGCGGCAGCTCGTTCGCGCCGAGCATCACCACCAGGATCGGCGCCAGCGCGACTTTCGGAATCGACTGCGTAAGCACGAGTATCGGGTAGACCGCGCTGGCCACCGACGCCGACGAGGTGAGCAGCGCCGCAACCGGCAGGCTCACCACGATCGAGGCGGCGAAGCCCAGCATGATGGTGACGAGCGTTGCCCAGGTGTGGCCGGCGATGTTTCCGGCAATCGCCACGCAGTCGCGCCAGATGACGCTCGGGGCGGGCAGCAGGTACACCGGGATGTCGAACGCATGCACCGCGGCTTCCCATACGAGCACGATCGCCGCCAGCACCGCCACCGGGACGATCATCTCGCGCGCGTTGCGCGCGAAGCCGCCCCCGCTACGCGGCGCGCTTGAGCCGGCTGCCGAAAATGAGCTCACGGATGCGATGCGTGCGGCGCTGGAACTCGGCCTTGCCCTCGGAATCGAAGCTGCGCGGGCGCTCGAGCGGCACGTCGATGATTTCGGCGACGCGTCCGGGGCGCGCCGACATCACCACCACGCGGTCGGCGAGCAGCACCGCCTCGGGAATCGAATGCGTGACGAAGATGATGGTCTTGGGCTGCGTCTCCCAGATGCGCAGCAGCTCGAGCGTCATCTCTTCGCGCGTCAGCGCATCGAGCGCGCCGAAGGGCTCGTCCATGAGCAGAACCTCGGGCTCGTGGATCAGCGCACGGCAGATCGCCACGCGCTGCTGCATGCCGCCCGAGAGCTCGCGCGGCGACTTGTGCTCGAAGCCTTCGAGCCCCACCAGGCGGATGAGAGCGCGCGCGCGCTCGGCGCTGTCGCGGCCCATGCGCCCCATCATGCGCAGCGGGAAAAGCACATTGTCGAGCACGCTCGCCCAAGGCAGAAGCGTGGGACTCTGGAACACCATGCCGGTCTCGTCGCGCGGCGCCTGGATCGCCTGGCCGTCGATCCTCGCCACGCCGCCGGTGGGCAGGATCAGCCCGGCGACGATGCGCAGCAGCGTCGACTTGCCGCAGCCGGAGGGCCCCACCAGAGTGACGAACTCGTTGCGCCCGATGCAGAGCGAGACATCCTCGAGCGCAAGGATCTCGTCGCCATCGCGGGAGCGGAAGCTCCGCGAGACGTTCTGAAGCTCGATCAAGGCCTATTTCGCCGGCAGGAAGCGCGTGTCGAACGCCTGCTTCGGGTCCCACTTCTTGTCGAGCTCCTGCGCCTCGGCGACGGCGGTCCAGGTGGCGGCCAGGCGCTCCGGCGAGGTAGCGCCGAAGCCGTGGGCCTTCTGGTGATCGTTGAAGACGTAGGTGAGCGCGGCACGCAGGCTTCCCATGCAGTCGTCGAATTCCACCTCGGGCACCTTCTGCACGTGCAGCTTGCACGCCTCCTGCGGGTTGTCGCGCGCCCATTCGAAGGATCGGTGGGCGGCGCGCAGGAACTTGCGCACCAGCTCGGGCTTCTCCGCGATCATCCTGTCGGAGGCGATGAGCGAAGCGGAATAGATCGCGAAACCGACCTGGACGAACGGCAGCGCCACGATCTCCTCGCCCGCCTTTTTCGCCGCCTTGTTCTGGTAGTAGTGGTGGATCGCGAAGAACGGCGCGGCGTCGATGTTCTTGGCGATCAGCTGCGCGGCCATGGCGGCGCCGTCCATGTTGACCCAGACGATCTTGCTCGGATCGGTGCCCGAGCGCTCCGCGATCTTCGGAAAGTAAACCCGGTGCGCATTGCCCGGCGTGATGCCGATCTTCTTGCCCTCGAGGCCCTTGAAGTTGGTGATGCCGGAGCTCTTGAGCACGAACAGCGCATGCGGCGAATGCGAGTACAGCACCGAGATGACCTTGACCGGCAGTTTGGTTCGCGCGCGCGCGGTGAGCACCGCGCCGGCGTCGGCGACGCCGAAATCCGCGGCGCCGGCACCCACCTTGGTCGCGGTGTCACCCGCGCCGTAGCCGCGGGTGATGGTGACGTCGATGCCTTCCTCGGCCCAGATCCCCTTCAGCCACGCGCCGTAATACATCGCGTGCTCCCCGGAGGGGATCCAATCGGTCTGGAAGCGCACCTTGTCCTGGGCGGACGCGGCGGGATGAAAGACGGCAGCAGCGAAAGCGAACGTCGTGAGAGCTATCTTCAGCATGATTGGCCTCCTCCTGTCGGAAATTCTACGCCTTGTCGGCGCGCGCATCGCCCTCGCCTTCCTTGCCGGCCGAGCCGATCGACAGGTCCGCGAGCCCGGAGCGCATCATGAACCAGAACAGGATCACGCCGGGAAACGCGACCAGGGTGGTGAGCAGGTAGAACTGGACATAGCCGATCGCGTCGATCAACGCCCCCACGGTGGTACCGGTGAGGAAGCGGCCGGCGATGCTCGCGAGCGCCGAGAGCAAGGCGTACTGGCTCGCGGTGAAGCGCAGGTTGCACAGCGCGGAGAGGTAGGCGACCACCGTCACCCCGCCGATGCCGCTGGCGAAGTTCTCGAAACCGACCGCCGCTGCCATGCCGATGTTGGTGTGCCCGACCGCGGCCAGCGCGGCGAAGCTGAAGTTCGACACCGCCATCAGGACCAGGCTCACCAGGACGGAGCGCTTCATCCCCATCCGTACGTAAAGGATGCCGCCGACGAACACGCCGATCAGCAGGGCGATGAAGCCGATGCCGACGTCGTAGAAGGCGACCTCGTCATTGGTGAAGCCGAGATCCTCGAACAGCAGCCTCAGCGTCAGATTGGCGAGCGTGTCGCCGATCTTGTGGATGAGCACGAAGACGAGCACCACGAGCGCCCCCTGGCGCTGCAGAAACTCGGTGAGGGGCCTGAAATAAGCGACGATCGCCGCGGCAATGCCGTGCGGCTTCGCGGGCTCGCGGTGCCGTGCGGGCTCGCCCATCACCACGCCGACCAGCATCGCCGGGAGCGCGAAGGCTGCGCAGGCGAAGTAGGCGGCGGTCCAGCCGAACCGGGCGGCGAGCACCAGGGCAAGCGCGCCGGCCGTGGCGGCGCCGATCCGCCAGCCATATTGCGACATGCCCGAACCGACGCCGAGCTGGCGCGGCTCGAGCAGCTCGATGCGATAGGCGTCGATGATGATGTCGAACGTGGCCCCGGCCATGCCCACCGTGATCGCGGCGATGGCGACCACATAGAGCGACTCCCCCGGATCGGCGATGCCGAGAAAGGCGACCGCTGCCATCACCAGCACGCCGACCAGCCACAGCCAGCTCCGCCGCTGCCCGAACCGGCCGATCAGCGGCAGCCGGACGTTGTCCACGAGCGGCGCCCACAGGAACTTGAAGTTGTAGGCGAGGAACGTGAGCGCGAAGGCGGTCACCGCGGCCTTGGTGATGCCGTGCTGGGCGAGGCGCGTGGTCAGCGTCGCGCCGATCATGGCGAAAGCGAAGCCGGAGGAAATGCCCAGGAACAGGGCCGCGAGCGGCGCGGGCTCGAAGTAG
>DATKAX010000377.1:0-3988 GCA_035514595.1 Burkholderiales bacterium | reverse complement strand
CGGGTGTTCGCCGTGAACGTCAGGGGCCTGTTCCAGGTGACGCGGGCTGCCGTTCCCTTGCTGAAGAAATCCAAGGGGTGCGTGGTAAATACGGCAAGCATCGTAGGGCTGCGTCCAGGCCCGCAGCCTTTGCCCTACGCCGCAAGCAAGGCGGCGGTCATCAATCTCACCCGGACGCTCGCCTGGAATCTCGGGCCGGAGATCCGCGTCAACGCGGTGGCGCCGGGCTGGATGGAAGGCGACTGGATGAAACGGATGCTCAAGGACAAGTACCAAGATCTGATGGGCAAGCGCGCCAGGGCGACGCCCCTGAAGCGTGTGGTGACCGCCGACGATGTCGCGGAGACCATGATGAGCCTCGTCCAATCCAACCGTTTCGTCACCGGCGAGGTGATCGTCGTCGACGGCGGGTTCACCAGCTCGACCTGACATGCTCGAAGGCGTCGTTCCCTTCCCCCCGGCGTTCGCCCAGCGCTACCGCACGAAGGGCTACTGGCAGGACAGGCCGCTTGCCCGGGAATTCGATGCCGTCTTCAGGAAATACGCCTCCCGTATCGCGCTGATCGACGGCGAGCGCGTCTATACGTACGAGGATGTCGACAGGAAAAGCGAGAACCTGGCGCTCAATCTGCTCGAGCTCGGCCTCAAGCCCCTCGACCGGGTGGTGCCGACGCTGCCGAACATCGCCGAGTTCGTGCTGCTGTACTTCGCGCTGCAGAAAATCGGCGCCATCCCGATCGCGGCGCTCGTCACCCACCGCTTCGCCGAGGTGAGCCAGTTCGTGGCGCTTTCGCGCGCCGCCGCCTGCGTGTACCCCGAGCGCCAGGGCGATTTCACGTTCGAGCCGATGATGCGCCGCGTGCAGGCCGGTCATCCGCATTTGAGGCATTGCATCTCGCTCCCGTTTCTCCATGAGCTGATCGACCGGAAGCCGAACCGGCCGGTTTCCGATCTGAGAGCGATAAGCATCGATCCGGCCGATCCGTGCATCTTCCAGCTCTCGGGCGGCACCACCGGCATTCCGAAGCTGATCCCGCGCACGCACAACGACTACGCCTACAACTCGAAGATCGCCGCGCCGGTGTGCGGGGTGACTCGGGACTCGGTGCTGCTGCTCGCGCTGCCGATCGCGCACAACCTGCCGCTCGCCTGCCCCGGCATCCAGGGCTATTTCTTCCAGGGTGGGAAGGTGGTGCTGTCTCAAAGCACGCGCCCGGACCAGATGTTTCCCCTGATCGAGAAGCACAGGGTGACCCACGTCAAGGTAGTCCCCGCCCTGCTCATCCGCCTGATCAACGACCCTTCGATCGGCCGCTACGATCTTTCCAGCCTGAAGCTCATCCAGAGCGGCGGGCAGCGGATGCAGCCCGAGGTGCGGCTGAAGACGCGCGAGCTGATCCCGAGCGCCTTCGTGCAGGAGAATTTCGGCATGTCGGAGGGAATGCTGTTCTTCGTGAGGCTCGACGATCCGCAGGAAGTGAAGCTCGAGACCTGCGGGCGGCCGATCTCCCCCGACGACGAAGTGCGCCTGGTGGACGACGACGGACGGGAGGTGGCCCCGGGGGAGGTGGGCGAGCTCACCTGCCGCGGCCCCTATACGCTGCGCGGCTACTTCGGCGTGCCGGAGTACAACGCCAAGCAGTTCACCCGCGAGGGCTTCTACTGCTCGGGCGACCTGATGCGCCTGCATCCCTCCGGCAACTACGTCGTGGAGGGAAGGAAGAAGGACCTGATCAACCGCGGCGGCGAGAAGATCAGCGCCGAGGAGATCGAGAACCTGATCCTGATGCACCCCGCGGTGCAGAACGTGGCCTGCGTGCCGGTTCCAGACCCGAACCTCGGCGAGAGGATGTGCGCCTGCGTGATCCTCAAGCGGGGACAGCAGTTGGATCTTCCAGCGCTTGCAGCTTTCTTGAAAGGCAAGGAGATCGCCAAGTTCAAGCTCCCGGAGCGGCTGCTGCTATGCGAGGACTTTCCGGTGTCGACCTTCGGCAAGGTGTCGAAAAAGGCGCTTGCGGAGCTGGCGGGAAAAAATGCGCATCATTGACCTGCACTGCTATCCGGGCACGAAGGAGTGGATCACCTGCCAGGGGCCCTACGTCGAGGCGCTCGCGAAGTACTGGAAGCGCGAATGGGTGGGCAAGTCCGAGGACGACGTCCTCAAGGACTTCGCCGGCGCGGGCGTCGAGGCCTGCCTGGTGGCGCTCGACCTCGAGACCACCATCCGGACGCCGCCGGTCGGCAACGACTACGTGCATGCGATGTGGAAGCGCCACCCCAAGCGCATCATTCAATGCTGGGGCGCGCTTGAACCTTCCAAGCCGGATGTCCTTGAGGAAGCGAGGAAGGCGGTGAAGCAACTGGGCTTCATCGGCTTCCACTTCCATCCGATCATGCAGCACTTCCCGGTCAACGACCGGCGCTACTATGAGCTCTTCGAGCGGATTGACGAGCTCGGCGCCGCGGTGATGATCGACGTCGGCACCACCGGCATGGGCGCCGGGCTGCCGGGCGGGCTGGGGGCGAAGATCCGCCACGCGCACCCGGCTTCGGTGGACGAGCTGGCGGCCGATTTTCCGAAGCTCAAGATCGTCATGGCGCACCCGGGCTGGCCGTGGGTCGAGGAGACCACCGCGGTCGCGCTGCACAAGGGCAACGTCTACTGGGAGATGTCGGGCTGGGCGCCGAAGTACTTCCCGGGCAACCTCAAGGTCGACATGCGCGGCCGGCTGCAGGACAAGATCATGTTCGGCAGCGACTACCCGAGCATGCCCTATGCGCGCCTGCTCAAGGAGTGGCAGGAGCTCGGTTACAGCGACACGGTGATGGAAAAGATCTTCCACCGCAACGCGGAGCGTATCCTCGGCCTATGAACCCTCCTTTCCGGGCCGACCACGTCGGCAGCCTGCGCCGGCCCGAGTCGCTGATGAAGGCGCGCGAGCGCCTGCTCGGGCCGCACGACCTCGACCACAACTTCGGCCCCCACGGCAACGCCGAGCTGCGCAAGCTCGAGGACGAAGCGATCCGCGACGTCGTGAGGCTGCAGGAGCAAGCCGGGCTGCGCTCGATCACCGACGGCGAGTTCCGCCGCCGCATCTGGTGGAGCGAGTTCATGCTCTCGCTCGAGGGGGTGCGCGGCGCCTACCGCAGCGCGGAGAAGTTCCGCGACCGCAGCGGCCACACCCTGCCCGCGCCGAGCGTCGAGGTGACGAGCCGCGTGCGCTGGACGAAAAGCGTCAACGTCGAGCCGTTCCGGTTCCTGAAGTCGGTCACGCGGCACACGCCGAAGGTGACCATGCCGGCGCCGCAGCAGCTCTACCAGTTCGCCACGCGCGACACGGTGAGCAAGAGCGCCTATCCCGACCTCGCCGCGATCTGGGACGACCTCGCCGATGCCTACAGCGCCGAGCTCAAGGCGCTCGGCGAGGCCGGCTGCACCTACGTGCAGATGGACGAAGTGGTCACCTCGTGCCTGTGCGACGGCACGCAGCGCGAGAAGCTGCGCAGCCGCGGCGACGACCCGGACGTCCTCCTCGGCCACTACATCCGCACCATGAACACGATCGCGGCCAGGCGGCCCAGCGGCATGACGCTCGCGATGCACACCTGCCGCGGCAACTACCAGGGCCACTGGATGGCCGAGGGCGGCTACGACCCGGTGGCCGAGCGCGTGTTCAACGAGATCGAGGTCGACGCTTTCTTCCTCGAGTACGACACGCCGCGCGCCGGCAGCTTCGAGCCGCTGCGCCACTTCCCGAAGGACAAGGCGCTGGTTCTGGGCCTGGTCTCGACGAAGACGCCGCAGCTCGAATCGCAGGACCTCCTGAAAAAGCGCATCGAGGAAGCCTCGCGCTACGTGCCGCTGGAGAACCTCTGCCTTTCGCCGCAGTGCGGGTTCTCGAGCAACTACCTCGGCAACCCGGTCAGCATCGACGACGAGCGCCGCAAGCTCGAGCTGGTGGCGCGCACCGCCGAGGCGGTGTGGGGC
>DATKAX010000376.1:0-3194 GCA_035514595.1 Burkholderiales bacterium | reverse complement strand
GCCTCCACACAATGGATCCATGCTCGTCAAGGCGAACACGCTCGCGGAGCATCACCGGCGCTGTGAAGTCCTGTTCGCGGCGGTGCGCGAGGCGGGCGGCGGCGGCGGCGAAGCGCTGGTGGCGCGCGTAAACGCGCTGCGCGAAGCGCTGCTTTCGCATTTCCGCTACGAAGAGCAGCACATCTTCCCGCTCTACGAGCAGGCGAGCGGCAAGGAGGGCGCGACCGAGTGGCTGTGCGCGCAGCACGACGACATGCGCGCCACCCTGTGGATGCTCAACACCATCTCCCCGCAGGAGGCCCGGCAGCAGTACCTCGCCGAGCTCGTCGCCCTGCAGGAGGCCTTCGACGCGCACGCCGCGGACGAGGAAAGCCGCATGTACCCGGTGTTCGAGCAGCTCCTGGGACGCTGACGCCGATGGCGCTGATGACCACCGCGGAGTGCACCGCCTGCGACGCGTGCCGGCCGGTGTGCCCCAACGAGGCGATCCGCGCGGACGACCCGGCCTACGTGATCGACCCGCTGCGCTGCACCGAGTGCGTCGGCGCCGAGGACGAGCCGCAATGCCGGCTGGTGTGCCCGGTGGAAGGCTGCATCGTGGAGCATCCCGAGTTCCGCGAGTCGCGCGAGGCGCTCCTCGAGAAGTACCGCGCTCAGAACGCCTGAGCGATCTCGCGCAGCACGAACTTCTGGATCTTGCCGGTCGCGGTGCGCGGCATCTCGGCGAGCACCTCGAGGCGCTCGGGCCAGAAATGCCGCGAGAAGCCTTCGGCCGCGAGGTGCCGGCAGACCGCGTCGAGCTCGAGCGAGCGCCCCAGGCGCACCGTGACGAAGGCGCACGCCCGCTCCTGCAGCCGCGGGTCGGGCATGGCGACCACGGCGGCGTCAGCCACTTCCGGCATGCGGTAGAGCGCCGACTCGATCTCGACCACCGGGATGTTCTCGCCGCCGCGGATGATGACGTCCTTGCTGCGGCCGCAGATGCGGATGAAGCCCGCCTCGTCCATGCGCGCCAGGTCCCCGGTGTCGAACCACCCTCCCTCGGCAAGCCGGTAGAGGTGGGCGCGCTTCAGGTAGCCCGCGAAGAGCGACGCCCCGCGCACCTGCAACGCCCCGATCGTGCCGCGCGGCGCCTCCTGCCCGTCGTCGCCGACGATGCGCACTTCGCCGTTGGGTAGCGCGCGGCCGTCGGACTCGGCCGCCCGGGTCCCGTCGGGCGGGGTAATGGTGACGCTGCAGCACTCGGTCATTCCCCAGCAGGCGGCCACGGCGACGCCGAGCTTGTCGCGCGCCGCCTGCGCCACCGCCGGCGGAATCGGCGCCCCGGAGCTCGCGAACAGGCGCAGCCGGCCGAGCTTTCTGTCGATGCCGGCCAGATCCGCGAGGAACGGCGTCGCGGCGAACGTGAAGCTGGCGCCGTGCGCCTCGATGAGCTGCGCGGCGCGCGCCGGGCGCCAGATGTCGGTCAGCACGAGCGGCACGCCGAGCGCGAGCGAGAGCAGCATGCCGTAGCAGAAGCCGAGCTGGTGGGCGAGCGGCGAAGGCATGAAGATGACGTCCTGCGGCGTCAGCTTCATGAACCTGGCAAATTCCAGAACCGCGCCGAGCAGCGTGTTCGAGGTGTGCAGCACGCCCTTCGACTCGCCGGTGGTGCCCGAGGTGTAGAGAAGCTGGGTGACGTCGTTCGGCCCGAGGCGCGCGCCGCGCTCGAAGCTGCCGGCCTCGGGCGCGGCTGCCAGCGCCGCCTCGAGCGACTCGGCGCCCTCGCCCCCGGCGAGCAGCACGCGCATGCCAGGGAAAGCGGCGGCGAGCTCGCGCGCGAGCGCGCCGTGGTCGAAGCCGCGAAAGCGCGCCGGCGCGACGAACACGCGCGGCGCGGCCTGGCCGAGCATGAAGGCGAGCTCGCGCCGGCGGAAGATCGGCATCAGGGGATTCGCCGCCGCGCCCAGGCGCACCGTGGCGAGGTAGATCGCCACGAACTCCCAGCCGCTCGGCAGCTGGAACGAGACGACGTCGCCGCGCCGCACGCCGGCGCGCTCGAGCGCGTGCGCGGCGCGCGCCGTGCGGCGCGCGAGCTCGCGGTACGTGAGGCGCGTCTCGCGCTCCTCCTCGATCTTCCAGGAGACGAGCGCCGTGGCGTCGGGCTTCTCCGCCGCCCAGCGGTCGAGAAAGTCGGTGGCGACGCGCTCCGGCCAGACGCCGCGCGCCTTTTCGACGGCCAGGCGGGACTGCTCGAGGACGAAGCCGTCCACCGGGCTCAATCGCCCTGGAACTCGGGCTTCTGCTTCGCGGCGACCGCGCGGTAGGCGCGCTCGAAGTCCTGGGTCTGCATGCAGATCGCCTGCGCCTCGGCCTCGGTCTCGAGCGCCTGCTCGATCGACAGGTTCCATTCCTGGTGCAGGCATTTCTTGGTCATGGCGTGCGCGAACGCCGGGCCGTCGGCAAGGCTTCTTGCCATGGACTGGGCCCGGGAAAGGAGCTGATCCGGCGCAATCACTTCATTGAAGAATCCCCAGGCGTGGCCTTCCTGCGCGCTCATCGAGCGCCCGGTGTAGAGGAGCTCGGCGGCGCGGCCCTGGCCGATGATGCGCGGCAGGATGGCGCAGGCGCCCATATCGCAGCCGGCGAGGCCGACGCGAACGAAGAGGAACGCGGTCTTCGCCTCGGGCGTGGCATAGCGCAGGTCGCTCGCCATCGACAGAATCGCGCCGGCGCCGGCGCACACGCCGTCGATGGCCGCGATCACCGGCTGCGGGCAGGTGCGCATCTCGCGCACCAGCGCGCCGGTCATGCGCGTGAAGGCCATCAGCTCCGGCATCTCCATGGCGACGAGCGGCCCGATGATCTCGTGCACGTCGCCGCCCGAGCAGAAATTGCCGCCCGCGCCGGTGATCACCACCGCGCGCACGTCCTGCGCGTAGTTGAGCTTCTGGAAGGTGTCGCGCAGCTCGGCGTAGCTCTCGAAGGTGAGCGGGTTCTTGCGCTCGGGGCGGTTGAGCGTGACGGTGGCCACGCGGTGCTCGACCTGCCACTTGAAATGCTGCGGCCGCCATTCGGCCGCTTTCAGCTTGTACATGCGAAGCTCCTTTACCCGGCCATGGTGAGCCCGCCGCTCACCGAGAGCACCTGGCCGGTAATGAAATCGGAGTGCGGGCTGGCGAAGAACAGGATCGCGTCGGCGATTTCCGCCGGCT
>DATKAX010000375.1:0-7415 GCA_035514595.1 Burkholderiales bacterium | reverse complement strand
GGCGCCGACGGAAGCGTGAACGTCCTCTACAACCGCTGCCCGCACCGCGGCAACATGATGTGCGGCGACCGCCACGGCAACACCGGCGAGTTCTTCCGCTGCTCCTACCACGCCTGGACCTTCAGGCACGACGGCGCGCTGCGCAGCATCCCGATGATGGAGTCCGGCTACGCCGGCACGCGCCTCGCCAAGGACAGCCCCGAGCTCTGCATGAAGCGCGCGGCGCGCGTGGAGAACTACCGCGGCTTCGTCTTCGCCAGCCTCGCCAGCGAGGGTCCTTCATTGAAAGACTTCCTGGGCAAGTCCATCGTGGCGTTCGACGACATGTGCGATCGCGCCCCCGAGGGCGAGGTCGAGATCGTGCCCAACTGCTTCCGCGTCATCCAGCACTCCAACTGGAAGATCTTCCTCGAGAACCAGCTCGACGCGCTGCATCCGTCGGTCGTTCACCAGTCGACCGGGCGCGCCGCGCACGAGATCGAGAAAAAAATCGAGAAGCAGACCGGGAGAGCACCGCTCTCCTACCACATGCTGTCGGCTTTCGCGACCGTCACCATCGACAAGTGGGACAACTTCCAGACCCTGAACTACCCCTACGGCCATTGCGTGCTCACCGGCTACATGGGCCTCAGGCCGAAGGACCCCGACACCCTTGCTTATGAAAAAACCCTTCTTAAGGCTTACGGCAAGGAGCGCATGGAGCAGATCCTGGCGGTCAACATCCACCACGTGCTGATCTACCCGGGGCTATCGGTGCAGTCGCCGCTGCAGCAGCTGCGCGCGGTGCGTCCGCTCGGGGTCGACCGCACGCTCACCGAGATCTGGCACTTCCGGCTGAAGGGCGCGCCCGAAGCGATCTACCGGCGCTCGCTCGCCTACTACAACCTCGTCAACTCGCCGGCGACGCTCATCAACGCCGACGACCTGGAGAATTTCTGGAAGTGCCACCAGGGCCTCGCGAGCGACGGCGGCGACTGGGTGAGCTTTGCCCGGCACTTTGGTCGCGACATCGAGCGCGACGGCGTGGTCGAGACCGCGCCGAACTGCGGCACCTCGGAGGCGCCGATGCGCGGCCAGATGAAGGCCTGGGCGAAGTACATGACCACGGAGCGATGACATGGCGACGAAATCGAAAGGCAAGAAGCGCCCGCCGATCAAGGAGCCGGGCAAGAAGCCGACCCCCAAGCGCGCGAACGGCCGCGACCTGCATCACGAGGTCGAGCAGTTCCTCTACCGCCAGGCGGAGCTGCTCGACTCGAAGCGCTGGCAGGAGTGGATCGATCTGTTCACCGAGGACGGCGTGTACTGGATGCCGCCCGAGCCTTCCCACCAGACCTGGGACGGCATGCCCGCGATCTTCGCCGAGGACCGCAACCTGATGACGGTGCGCATGAACCGCGTGCTGCACCCGGACGCCTGGTCGCAGCGGCCGCTGTGGGGCACCAACCACGTGGTGTCCAACGTCGTACTGGAAAAAGACGCTTCAGGGGAAATCGTGGTGCGCTCGCGCTTTCACATGATGGAACTGCGGCGCGACGACGTTCGCCATTTTGCCGGTTCTTACATTCACAATCTGAAAAAGACCCGGGAGGGGCTGAAAATAAAGCTGCAGCGCGTCGACATGACGAACGCGCAGGCCGCGTACGACTACGTCCTGCAGGTCTGGGTCTAGCGCTTGCAAAAGCTTGCCCGGGCCGGGTTGCTGGTCGCGCTGATCGCGGCCTGGCAGGTCGCGTCGATCGGCGGGCTGCCGAGCTACCTGCTCAGCCCGGCCGAGATCGCGAAAGAGTTCTTCACCGCGCTGGGCTCGCAGGAGCTCTACGAGCACGCCGGCACGAGCCTGATGCGCTCGCTGCCGGGCTTCCTGATCGGCTCGGCGCTCGGCACCGCCTTCGGCCTCGCGGCCGGCGTCTCGCGCGGCTTCGACCAGACCTTCAGCCCGGCCATCTTCATGACCTACCCGGTGCCCAAGATCGTTCTGCTGCCGCTCTTCATGCTGTGGTTCGGCATCGGCGATCTCTCCAAGATCCTGATCATCGCGCTCGCCTGCTTCTATCCCACCTTCATCAACGCGTTCTACGGCGCGAAATCCACCCGCACCATCCTGGTGTGGTCGGCGCTCAACATGGGCGCCGGCCGCGCTCGCATCTTCCGCCGCATCGTGGTGCCGAGCGCGCTGCCGCAGATCTTCGCCGGGCTGCGGGTTTCGCTCGCGCTGTCGTTCATCGTCATGTTCGCCACCGAGATGATCAACTCGCGCTCCGGGCTGGGGCACCTGATCCAGGCGGCCGAGTCGAGCCTGCGCTTCGACCTGATGTACGTGTCGCTGCTCACCATCGCGATCCTCGGCTACGCGGGCGACCGGCTGCTGCGGCTCGCTAGGGGACGCTTTCTGAGATGGCAAGAGCAGGTGGAATGAAATACGTTCGACCCCTTGCCCTCATCCTGATCGTGCTCGCACTTTGGGAGCTCGCCGCGCAAAGCGGGATGTGGAACCGGCTGCTGTTCCCGTCGCTGGTTCGCATCGGCGCCGAGTTCGGCGCGCTCGCCTTCAGCGCCGAAGGCCTGATGCAGGCCTGGGTCTCGCTCTACCGGGCGCTCGGCGGCTTCGCGCTGGCGGCAGCGGTCGGCGTGTTCCTGGGGATGCTCATGGGACGTTCGCCGTTCGTCGCGGGACTGCTCGACCCGTTGTTCTCGGGAACCTACGCGGTGCCCAAGCTCGCCCTGTTCCCGATCTTCATCTTCGTCTTCGGCATCGGCAGCCTGTCGAAGGTGGCGCTGATCTTCCTCGAGTGCCTGTACCCGATCGTCATCATGAGCTACCACGGGGCGCGCGACGTGCACCGCGTGCTGCTCTGGTCGGCGCAGAACATGGGCGCCTCCCGCTTCCAGATCCTGCGCCGCGTGGTCATCCCGGCCGCGGCGCCCTTCATCTTCGCCGGCTTCCGGGTGGCGCTGCCGGTCGCCATGATCGTGGTGGTAATCACCGAGATGATCAGCTCGGCCGACGGCCTGGGCTATCTCGTGATCTATACGCTGTCTTCGCTGCAGACCGACCGCATGCTCGCCGTGGTAGTGGCGATCTCGCTCGTCGGCCTGGCGCTCGACCGGGCGCTCGTGCTGCTGCGCAACCGGTTGGTATACTGGGAAAAGCTCGAAGCCTATTACGTCTAGAGGAGGACCCCATGAAGCTCGCTCTCGCTCTTCTCGCATCCGTTTTCGCTTTAGAGGCAACTGCAGCGGAACCGCCGCTCATCCGCTTCGGCCGCGGCTTCGCCGCCGAGGAGCAGGTCTGGCTGATGAGCGCCCGACCCGACCTCACGCCCAACCAGGGCAAGCGCTACCAGCTCAAGCAGATCCTTTTCCAGGCTAACCCGCAGCGCTTCCAGGCCTACCTCGCGGGCGAGATCGATGCCGGCACCGCGCCCGGCCTCACCGTGATCTTCGCCAGCGAGCAGGGCCTGGACATCAAGATGGTGGCGAGCGTGTGCCTCGAGGCGGCCGGCGACCAGTGGTTCAGCACCACCTACATGGTGAAGGACGACGGGCCGGTGAAGAGCGTGAAGGACCTGAAGGGCGGCACCATCGGCGTGGTCGGCATCAAGACCGCCACCGACCTGTGGGCGCGCGCCGGGCTGCTGAACGCCGGGCTGGTGCCAGACAAGGACACCAAGGTGGTGCCGATGGCCTTCCCGGTGATCGGCGACGCGGTGCGCACCGGCAAGATCAGCGCCGGGACCTTCGTCGAGCCCTTCTATTCGGCGGAGCGCGCGAAGGGCGGGTTGCGCAAGCTGTTCACCGCGGTCGAGGCCGTCGGCTACGACCACGAGCTGCTGGATCTCTGGTTCGGCGAGAAATTCCTCAAGAGCCACCCGGACGCGGTGCGCGCCTTTCTCGCCGACTACGTCGCGGTGACCCGGTACTACCTCGCCAACACCCAGCAGGCGAAGCGCGACCTGCACAAGGCCGGGTTCGTGCGCACGCCCCTGGAGTTCTACCTCAAGACCTCCGACTGGAAGCGCGACCCCGACGGGCGGGTCAACGTCGAGAGCCTGGAGAAGCTCTCGGTGTTCATGCGCGAGAAGCTGAACTGGCTCGAGAAGCCGGTGAACGTCAGGGAGATCGTCGACCTCAGCTACCTGCCGAGGTAGCCGACTCGCTGCGGATCAGATCCCAGATGTAGTTGCGGTACTCGTGGCACTGGGCTGATTTCTTGATCTCGAGATCGCGCGGCCGCGGCAGCGCGATCTCGACCTGCTCCTTGATGCGCGCCGGGCGCGCGGTCAGCACCACCACGCGGTCGCCGAGGTAGACCGCCTCCTCGATGTCGTGGGTGACGAACACGATGGTCTTTCCGGTGCGCTCCCACAGGCGCGTGAGCTCGGCCTGCATCACCTCGCGGGTCTGGGCGTCGAGCGCGCCGAAGGGCTCGTCCATCAGCAGCACCTTGGGATCGAAGGCGAGCACCCGCGCGAGCGCCACGCGCTGCTTCATCCCGCCGGAAAGCTCGGCGGGAAAGTGGTTGCGGAACTCCCACAGCCCCATGATCTCGAGGTACTTGCGCACGATGGTGTCGATGTCGGCCCTGGGCACGCGCAGCGCCTCGAGGCCCCAGGCGACGTTGCCGGCCACCGTCTTCCAGGGGAAAAGCGCGAACTCCTGGAACATCATGCCGCGGTCGGGGCCCGGGCCGCTCACGCTGCGGCCGTAGACGCGGATGCTGCCGGCCTCGGCGCCGATGAAGCCGCCCATGATGTGCAGGAAAGTGCTCTTGCCGCAGCCGCTCGGCCCGATCACGGTGATGAACTCGCCCTCGCGCGCCGCGAAGCGCTCGACGTCGAGGATCTCGAGCGGCTGGCCGTTCTTGGTGTAGACCTTCCGGATACCCGAGGCTTCCAGCGCGAGGACAGTCACTGCTTTTCCGGGGCCACCGGCCAGCCGTGGCCGGAAAGGTCGAACTTCACGCCGGCGAGCTGGAGCTTCTTCTCGAAAAAGATGCGCCCGCCGAGCTTCGAGAGGTCGACCGGCGGCGGCGGCTGCGGGCCTGCGCCCGCCTGCCGCGCGCGCGCTTCCGCCGCGTCCAGGTCATCCACCTGCACGCCGAAGTGGTCCAGCCCGTAGCCTTCCGGGTACGGGTTCGGGGTCTCCGCGGTGCGCTTCCAGCACACGATGGCGAGGTTGATGTAGCCGTCGCTCAGGTAGACCTCGCGCGCGAGCTCGCTGTCGCCGCGCCCGATCTCCTCGAGGCCGAGCGCCTGCTTGAAGAGCTCCGCGGTGACGAACGGGTCCTCTGCCGTGATCGCGATATGCCTGATCTTTCCCATGCGCTTCCTTTCGCGTTAAACCGGGTACGCCAGCAGCCGCTCCAGGTCGGCGTGCGTCTTCTCGACGTCGCGCGCCTCGCGGCGCAGCCTGCGGTTCCTCAGCCAGCAGCTCACCGGGTTCGACGCCTGCCCGTCGACCCCGACCTCGCGCGAGATCGCCATCACCGAGGCCACGCGCGGCTTGCGGCGCCTGACATAGCCCTCGAGCGCGGTCTCGAGCCCCGAGGCCCCGGCAAGCTCCTCGGCCAGGACTGCCGCGTCCTCCATGGCCATGCCCGCGCCCTGGCCGATGTTGGGGGTCATGGCATGCACCGCGTCGCCCAGCAGCACCGCCCTGCCCTGCACCCACCGATCGAGCCTCAGCTCCTCGATCTCCGTGGTGATGACCTCCTGCGCCGACCTCACCCCCGAGAGTACCTGCCTCACGCGCGCGTCGCTGAACTGGCCGAACAGCCCGCGGAAATCCTCGGCGCTGTCGAGCGCCGGCGGCCGGTCCTGCGGCGAGTTGAACGTGGTCCAGACATAGAGCCTCTCGGGCGAGAGGGGAACCAGCCCGATCCTCTGGCCGCGGCCCATGAGCTCCGTGAAACAGCGGATCCCGGCCCCATTATCCACAACCATGCGATGCGATCGGTACCCCATGTACAGCGGCCGCACCTCGCCGAACATGCGGCGGCGCACCTGGGAGCGAATCCCGTCCGCGCCGACCAGCAGCCCGGCCTCGAAGCTGCCGTGGCGCTCGGTGCGCACGCTCACGCGATCGGGCCGCAGATCGATGCCCGTCACCGCCACGCCGAAGTGCACCGTCTGCGGCGGCAGGCTGCGGTAGAGGACATCGAGCAGGTGCGCGCGGTGCACCAGCGCGCCGGTCGCGAGCTTCCCGGCATCGTACAGCGGGCGATAGTCGCGCACCGCGAGCAGGCGCCCGCGGCGATCGCGGGTCTCGCGCGCGAGGTAAGGCCAGGCGTCCTCGCGCACCGCGGCGGCGAGCCCGTTGCGCTCCAGCACGCGCATCGCGTTGGGGTTCATGATGATCCCCGCGCCGACCGGGTTGAGCTGGGGCGCTCTTTCGAGCACCGTCACCGGCAGCCCGCGAACCGCGAGCTCGCGCGCGAGCGACAGGCCGCCGATCCCGCCCCCGACCACGAGCGTCGAGATCTTCATCTGGGGACGCGCAATCTTCAGTAGCGGCGCCGCGCGCCCCCGTAGTCCTCGTCGAACAGCGGGAACGGCGTGGTGCGGCCGACCAGGGCCTCGATCAGCATCAGCTCCAGGTCGGTATGGTTGATGAAGGGCGCCGGGCGGATGCGCCGCGCCGCCGACTTGAGGACGTAGCGCGGCGCGTCGTGATGGCGCGTCGCCACGCGCTCGGAAACCGACGGATCGTCCGCCGCCGCGATGCTGACCTCGCCGTAGCAGGTGCAGACATAGTCCTGCTCCGGATCGGATTCGACGTACAGGCCGGTGCCGCGGATTCCAAGCGCTGCGGTTTCGAGATGCATGCGCTTGGGCCTGCGGCCGAATACCGAGAGCAGCGCTCCGGTGGCGACGCGCAGCACGTCGGCCACCAGGCCGCTGCCCGAGGTCTCGAAGCGGCTGCGCTCGCGCAGCAGGTAAGCGTCGTCGCCGATGACGAAGATCGCCTGCGCGCCGCCGCCGGTCTCGACGCGGTCCCCGGCCACGATGCGCGTCTGCGGCGTCGCCGGGCGGCCGTTGACCCGGACCTCGCCGCTGATCTCGTAGAACGACTGGTCCTGCGGCAGCCGTCCCGGGCGCCGGCCGAAAAGCTGCGCATGCGCCGCAGGCAGGCCGCTCGCGGCAAACACGCCGGCCGCCAGCGCCTTCAGAAGAAACGCGCGCCGGGGGTCCTCCTGCCCGTTGAAACGCTTCGGCATGCTCGCTTTCGGTCCTCGGGTCGGCCACGTATTATCACGCGGGAGTCTACGGGAGTCGTCCATGGCGCGCAGGTCCCTGGTTCACTGCATGCTCGGCGCAGCGCTGGCGCTGGCCGCCCCGGCGCTCGCCGCCGAGCCCGCCCGCTTCGGGGCGGACGCCGAGCTCGCGCGCGACGACAACGTCACGCGCGGCGTG
>DATKAX010000374.1:0-2671 GCA_035514595.1 Burkholderiales bacterium | reverse complement strand
CCGCGCGGCCTGAAGGCGAGCACTTGGGAATTCGACCTGACGTTCGACACGCATTCGCAGGATCTGAAGGACGACCTGCTGCGCAGCGCCGTCCTCGTCGCCGGCGGCGCGCAGGCTGCGCCGCTCGCCTGGGAGGGCGATTCCCCCGGCGGCCACCATCGCAAGGGCGTGCTGCGCTTCGCGGCCCCGACGCCGCGACCCGCGATGATCGAGCTTCACGTCAGCCGGCCGGGCGAGTCCGAACCTCGCATCTATCGCTGGCGCCTACAGTGAATAGGAGACTTCCGATGAAGACCAGACGCGCTTTCCTCCTCGCTGCCGGCGCCGGCCTCGCGCTCGGCGTGCTGCCTCAGGCCCGTGCCCAGCGGGTGCCGGTCGTCAGGGTGTTCAAGAGCCCGACCTGCGGCTGCTGCGGCGGGTGGGAGGCACACATGCGCGCGCGCGGATTTCGCCTCGAGTCTCAAGGCGTGGGCGACGTGGCGGCGTTCAAGCGCAGCTTCGGCGTTCCGCAGGAGCTTTGGTCCTGCCACACGGCCGTCGTGGAGGGCTATGCCCTCGAGGGGCATGTGCCGGCGGATGACGTCTGGCGCCTCCTGCGCGAGCGGCCCAAGGCGCGGGGACTCGCGGTTCCCGGCATGCCGGTCGGATCGCCCGGCATGGAGCAGGGCGCTCCGCAGCCCTATTCCACGGTCGCGTTCGACGAGCGCGCCACCTGGGTGTTCCAGCGGCACTGAGGCATGTCGCGGATAGCGCCGGCGCCGGATCGCGCCTATCCCTGGTACGTCCGGCTGATCTTTGCGCTCCAGCGCAGGAAGTACGGTACCGAGCTCGAGCCGGCGCGGCTGTGGGGCCGCATGCCGCGGGCATTTCTGATGCTCACGCTTCTCTATCGCGCGATCGACCGCCCCCGCTCGCCGATCGAGCCGGCGCTGCGCGCGCTCGTGCAGGTGCGCATCTCCCAGATCAACTGGTGCGTGTTCTGCGTCGACCTGAACGGCGCGGCGGCGCTCGAGCGCAGCGTTCCGGCGGACAAGCTCGAGGCGCTCGAGCGCTTCGAGTCCTCGACGCTATTCAGCAACCGGGAAAAGGCGGCGCTCGCCTATGCGGAGGCGGCCACCGACCCGGCGAAGCGGGTCGATGATGGCTGCTTTGCCCGGCTGCGCGAGCACTTCGGCGAGCAGGAGATGATCGAGCTGACGGCGCTCGTGGCGTTCCAGAACCTGTCGAGCAAGTTCAACGCCGCCCTCGCGGTTCCGGCGCAGGGCTTCTGCAGGATTCGCGGGCATTGATCGCATGGAGGTGTCATGTACGGCGACATGATGGGCTGGGGCGGAGGATGGGGGTGGGGCCTGTTCGGCATGGTGCACATGGTGCTGTGGTGGCTGCTCATCATCCTGGGCATCGTCGTGCTGGCGAAGTGGCTCTTCGGCAGCTCCGGCTCGCGCACCGCTTCCGAGGATCGCTCGCTTGCCATCCTGCGCGAGCGCTACGCGCGCGGTGAAATCGACAAGCAGGAGTTCGAAGCGCGCAAGCGGGATCTCGAAGGCTAAGGGCTGCCTCGCCGCAGCGATCACGCTCGCGCGGCGGACACTGAGGATCTTCAATTTGCGCTGAAGGAGGTTACATGAATCGAATCTCGATCCTGATCATTCTCGCCGTTCTTGGCGCGGCCAGCGTTGCCGGCTGCGGCGAACGGGAGCAGAGCGCGCTCTACAAGGACGGCAAGTATCGCGGCAAGCCGGACAGCCCGCCCTGGGACAACGCCCCGCCTTCGGACTTGACGACCTGGGCCAAGGGCGACCCTGAAAGCTGGCACAGGCAGGTCAGAGCGCGCAGCGACGCGCAGAACGAGAACCGGCGCATCGGCCACTAGGGCGGCCGCGGATCTCGGGTATTCGGATAGACCGGCATGTGCCACGTCCTGCTCGGCCTCCCGTTCCTCGCCCTGCCGCTGTTCTGGCTGTTGCCGCTCGAGCTCGCCGCCCCGGCCTATGCGGCAGCGGCGCTGATCGCGCTCGGAATCTACGCGTACGCCCTCAAGGCGATGCGGATGCCGCGGGTCAACGGCGCCGAGGGCATGCTCGGGGAGACAGGCCGTGTCGTGGGCGTCGGCGAGCGGGGAGCGACGCTTTTCTTTCACGGCGAGCTCTGGAGCGCGGACGTCGAGGGCGAGCTTCCCGCGGCCGGCGACGCCGCGCGCATCGTCGGGATCGAGGGCCTTAGACTCAGGATCAAGCGCTGCGGGAAGCCGATATGCGACTGGCGCGCCGGAAGTTAGCAGTCGCCGCGCTGGTGCTCGTCGCGGCAGCGGTGCGCGAGAGGGACGAGCCCCTCGCCCTGCAGCGGCTGCGGCGGCATCTGTAGCGTGAAGCGGGTCCGTTGACCCAGATCAAGACGTCGGGATGCCGATGCTGTGCAATGGAGCATGGATCGGCGATCCTGGAGACCGTTCAGCGGGGCGGTTGGGATGCTCGCCCTGGCCGCCGCCTGCGCCCCCGCGCTCGCGGACGTCGCGAACGAGCGCAAGCAGGCCGCAGGAATGGTCTTCTACATGGGAATCGTGCCTGCGGCCATCGTGCAAAGTCATCCCCCCGGACACCCGGAGCGCGCCATGCACGGCGGCGTGCCTTCAGGGTCATCGCAATATCACGTCATGGTCGCAATCTTCGAC
>DATKAX010000373.1:0-10498 GCA_035514595.1 Burkholderiales bacterium | reverse complement strand
GCTGCTCGTGATGGGGGGCTATTCGGTCGCCCACGCCGTGATGATGATGATCCCCGAGGCCTGGGAGAACCACAGCCTGATGGATCCTGCGCGGCGCGCGTTCTACGAGTACCACGCCGCCATGATGGAGCCCTGGGACGGCCCGGCGTCGATCGCATTCACCGACGGCCGCCAGATCGGCGCCACGCTGGACCGCAACGGCCTGCGCCCCTCGCGCTATATCGTCACCGACGACGACCTGGTGATCATGGGATCCGAGTGCGGCTGCCTTCCCGTCCCGGAGGAGCGCATCGTCAAGAAGTGGCGCCTTCAGCCCGGCAAGATGTTCCTCGTCGACCTGGAGAAGGGTCGCATCGTCGACGACCAGGAGCTCAAGGAGTCCCTCGCCGGCGCAAGACCCTACGCCGAGTGGATCGAGCGCATCCGCGTGAAGCTCGACGAGGTGGAAAGCGAGAAAACCCCGCCGCTCAAGTCGGCGGTCCCCCTGCTCGACCGGCAGCAGGCGTTCGGCTACACGCAGGAGGAGGTGAAGTTCGTCATGCAGCCGATGAGCGCGGCCGGCGAGGAGCCGGTCGGCTCGATGGGCAACGACTCGCCCCTGGCGGTGCTGTCCAACAAGCACAAGACCCTGTACCACTACTTCAAGCAGCTGTTCGCGCAGGTGACCAACCCCGCGATCGATCCCATCCGCGAGGAGCTGGTGATGTCGCTGGTGTCGTTCATCGGCCCCAAGCCCAATCTGCTCGGCATCGACGAGCTCAACCCGCCGCTCAGGCTCGAGGTCACCCAGCCGGTGCTCGACTTCTACGAGATGGAGAAGGTCAGGCACATCGAGCGCTACACGACGGGCAAGTTCAAGTCCTGCGAGCTCGACATCACCTACCCCGCGGCCTGGGGCAAGGAGGCGGTGGAAGCGCGGCTCGCATCGCTCGCGGCGCAGGCGGAGGACGCGGTGCGCTCGGGCTATTCGATCATCGTGATCTCGGATCGCCTGGTCGACCGGGAGCGGGTCGCGATCCCGGCGCTGCTCGCGCTGTCGGCGATTCACCAGCACCTGGTGGGTCGGGGCCTGCGCACCTCCACCGGGCTGGTGGTGGAGACCGGCAGCGCGCGCGAAGTGCACCAGTTCGCCCTGCTCGGGGGCTACGGCGCCGAGGCGGTGCATCCCTATCTCGCCCTGGAAGCCGTGCTCGCAATGCACGCCGGGGACCGGGCGGCCGGGTCCAAGGCGATCAAGAACTACGTCAAGGCGATCGGCAAGGGACTGAAGAAGGTGATGTCCAAGATGGGCATTTCGACCTACATGTCCTACACCGGGTCGCAGATCTTCGAGGCGGTCGGGCTGGCGCGCTCGCTGGTCGACAGGTATTTCACCGGGACGGCCTCGAGCATCGAAGGGCTCGACCTGTTCGACGTCGCGGAAGAGGCGCTGCGCGTGCACCGCGCGGCCTTCGACGAGGACGACCCGGTCCTGAAGACCATGCTCGACGCGGGCGGAGAGTACGCCTGGCGCGTGCGTGGCGAGGATCACGCCTGGACCCCGGAAGCCATCGCCAAGCTGCAGCAATCGACGCGCGCCAATTCCTACGCGACCTACCGGGAATATGCGGCGCTCATCAATGACCAGTCCGAGCGGCACCTGACCCTGCGCGGGCTGTTCGAGCTGCGCCCGGACAAGGCGAAGGCGATCCCGGTCGAGGAGGTCGAGCCCGCCGCCGAGATCGTCAAGCGCTTCTCGACCGGCGCGATCTCGCTCGGTGCGATCTCCACCGAGTCGCACACCACGCTCGCGCTTGCCATGAACCGCATTGGCGGCAAGTCGAATACCGGCGAGGGCGGCGAGGACCGGCGCCGCTACGAGCCGGTGAAGGCCGGCGAAACGCTGCAATCGCGCCTCGGCAAGGGCCGCGCCGAGATCGACCTCGCGCTGCGCGAAGGCGACTCGCTCAAATCCAAGATCAAGCAGGTCGCTTCGGGACGCTTCGGGGTCACCGCCGAATACCTGGCGAGCGCCGAAGTGCTGCAGATCAAGATCGCGCAGGGCGCCAAGCCCGGCGAAGGCGGCCAGCTCCCCGGGCGCAAGGTCTCGGAGTACATCGCCGAGCTGCGCTACGCGACGCCGGGCGTCGAGCTCATCTCGCCGCCGCCGCATCACGACATCTACTCGATCGAGGATCTGGCGCAGCTGATCCACGATCTCAAGAACTCCAACCCGCATGCCGACATCTCCGTGAAGCTGGTTTCCGAGGTGGGCGTCGGAACCGTCGCGGCCGGCGTCGCCAAGGCCAAGGCGGATCACGTCACCATCGCCGGCCACGACGGCGGCACCGGCGCCTCTCCATGGTCGTCGATCAAGCACGCGGGCACGCCGTGGGAACTCGGGCTTGCCGAGACGCAGCAGACGCTGGTGCTGAACCGGCTGCGCGGGCGCATCGCGGTGCAGGTCGACGGCCAGATGAAGACCGGCCGCGACGTGGTGATCGGCGCGATCCTCGGCGCCGACGAGTTCGGCTTCGCCACTGCCCCGCTCATCGTCCAGGGCTGCATTATGATGCGCAAGTGCCACCTGAATACCTGCCCGGTGGGCGTGGCGACGCAGGATCCGGTGCTGCGCAGGAAGTTCGAGGGCAAGCCCGAGCACGTGGTCAACTACTTCTTCTTCGTCGCCGAGGAGGTCAGGGAGCTGATGGCCGAGCTCGGCGCGCGCCGCGTGGACGAGCTGATCGGCCGCACCGAGCTGCTCGAGATGCGCAAGGGCATCGAGCACTGGAAGGCGAAGGGCCTCGACTTCTCGCGGATCTTCGCCATGCCGAAGATGCCTTCCGAGGTGGCGCGCTTTCACTGCGAAACGCAGAGCCATGGGCTGGAGAAGGCGCTCGACAACCGGCTCATCGAGCTGGCGCAACCGGCACTCGAGCGGCGCGAGAAGGTGACCATCGAGATGCCGATCCGCAACATCAACCGCACCGTCGGCACGATGCTTTCGTACGAGATCGCGAAGCGCTTCGGCCACGACGGCCTTCCCGCCGATACGGTCCGCATCCGCTTTGCCGGTTCGGCCGGGCAGAGCTTCGGCGCCTTCCTCGCGCGCGGCGTGACCCTGGATCTCGTCGGCGACACCAACGACTACTGCGCCAAGGGGCTTTCCGGCGGCCGCATCTCGGTGCAGCCTTCGCCCAAGTTCCGCGGCGAGCCGACCGAGAACATCATCACCGGCAACGTGGTGCTCTACGGAGCGATCGCGGGCGAGGCGTATTTCCGCGGCGTCGCCGGAGAGCGTTTCGCGGTACGCAATTCCGGCGCGCGCGCCGTGGTCGAGGGCGTCGGCGATCACGGCTGCGAGTACATGACCGGCGGCACCGTGGTGGTGCTGGGCGCGACCGGCCGCAACTTCGCCGCCGGCATGTCCGGCGGCATCGCCTATGTCCTGGACCTCGACGGCGAGTTCGCGAGGCGCTGCAATCCGGCGATGGTCGATCTGGAGCCGCTGCTTCCCGAATCCGAGCAGCAGGCGAAGCTCGCCAGGGCCCTGTGGCACCTCGGGCAGTCGGACGAGGCGCTGGCGAAGCAGTTGATCGAGAATCACGCCCGGTACACCGGCTCGCGGCGCGCCGCCGAGATTCTCGACAAGTGGCCGCAGGTGCGGGGGCGTTTCGTGAAGGTGTTCCCGAAGGAGTATCGCCGCGCGCTCGGCGAGCTCGCCGCCGCCCAGAAGAAGGCGGCCGCGTAGATGGGGAAGGTGACCGGGTTCCTCGAGTACGGGCGCGTCGAGGAGCCGCACGAGCCGACCGAGGCCCGCAAGAAGCACTACCGCGAGTTCATCGCGCGCCTGTCGGACGAGTCGGCCGCGGTGCAGGGCGCGCGCTGCATGGATTGCGGGGTCCCGTTCTGCATGTCGGGTTGCCCGGTGAACAACATCATTCCGGACTGGAACGACATGGTCTATCGCCAGGACTGGAAGGCGGCGATTGAGACCCTGCACTCGACCAACAACTTCCCCGAGTTCACCGGTCGCATCTGCCCGGCGCCCTGCGAGGAAGCCTGCGTGCTGCGCATCAACGAGGATCCGGTCGGCATCAAGTCGATCGAGCACGCGATCGCCGACAAGGCCTGGGAAGAAGGCTGGGTGCGCCCGCAGCCGGCGGCGCACAAGACGGGGAAGCAAGTCGCGGTCGTGGGCTCCGGCCCGGCCGGCCTCGCCTGCGCGCAGCAGCTCGCGCGCGTCGGGCACGCGGTTACCGTGCTCGAGAAAAGCGACCGCATCGGCGGCCTGCTGCGCTACGGCATCCCCGACTTCAAGCTGGACAAGGGCGTCATCGACCGGCGGCTCGAGCAGATGCGCGCCGAGGGCGTGAAGTTCCGCCCCGGCGTGTTCGTCGGCGTCCAGCCACCCGGCAAGGGCGTGGGCAGCGACGCGCGTGAGAGCATTGCGCCGGCGGCCTTGATGGCGCAGTACGACGCCGTGGTGCTCGCGGCCGGCGCCGAACAGCCGCGCGACTTGCCGGTCCCGGGACGCAGCCTCGAGGGCGTGCATTTCGCCATGGACTTCCTGCCGCTGCAGAACAAGCGCGTCGCGGGCGATTCGATGGTGGACGAGCTGTGGGCCACCGGCAAGCACGTGGTAATCATCGGCGGCGGCGACACCGGCTCGGATTGCGTCGGCACCTCGAATCGCCACGGCGCGAAATCCGTGACGCAGTTCGAGCTCCTGCCGATGCCGCCCGACGTGGAGGAAAACCCGGTCTGGCCCTACTGGCCCACGCGACTTCGCACCTCCTCGTCGCACGAGGAGGGCGTGAGCCGCGACTGGTCCGTGGCGACGAAGGAATTCGTCGGCGAGAAGGGCAAGGTCCGGGCCCTCAAGGCGGTGCGCCTCGAGTGGAAGGACGACAAGCCCCACGAAGTCCCCGGGTCCGATTTCGAGATGCCCGCCGACCTCGTCCTGTTCGCCATGGGCTTCGTCTCGCCGCTGCAGTCGATGCTCGACGAGTTCGGCGTGCACAAGGATGCGCGCGGCAACGCCAGGGCGCCGACTGAGGGCGCGCAGGCCTACGCGACCTCGGTGCCGAAAGTCTTCGCAGCGGGCGACACGCGCCGCGGCCAGTCGCTCGTGGTATGGGCGATCCGCGAGGGGCGCCAGTGCGCGCGCGCGGTCGACGAGTTCCTGATGGGGTTTTCAGAGCTGCCGCGCTGAGCTTAGTCGCTCGTCGGCGCGATGCGGTATTCGAGCACCGCCCGGTCGGCCCTGAGGGCATCGGACAACGCCCTCGCGCTTTCCTGGTGCAGGGTGCGCAGCACCATGCGGTACTCGAATTGCGTCCCCTCGCCGGCGAGCCGGTAGGTAAGGTTGCGAACTGAAAACCGGTGCATGGTCACGAGCCGGAGAAGCTCGGATTCGGTCATCACGCGATCGCGCGGAAAGCGCACCATGAAGTTGGCGTAGGTCTCGGTCGGCAGCCGCGCTTCGATCCAGCGAAAAAGCGACAGCGTCCCGAGAGTGAGCAGCGTTCCGGTGACGGCGGCGAAATAGAAGCCTATGCCGGTCAGGATGCCGATCGCCGCGGTGACCCAGATGGACGCCGCGGTGGTGAGCCCGCGCACCGTCATTCCCTCCTTGATGACGGCGCCGGCGCCGACGAAGCCGATGCCGGTCATGATGCCCTGCGCCATGCGGGTCGGATCGAGGATCACACGTGCGTCCGGGGTTGCCGGAAACCAGTGCGTCTCGTACACCGTGATGAGCATCAGCAGGCTCGAGGCGAGGCAAACCAGCGCGTGCGTGCGAAACCCGGCGGGGCGGCCGCGGTGGCTGCGCTCCAGGCCGATGAGGCTGCCGACGACGAGCGCCACCACCAGCCGGAACAGGATCTCGAGATACTCCTCGCTCACGCGTCGAGTCTAGGTGAAAACGTCCAAGTATCAAAGGCTTTCGCCGGGGCGATGCTAGAATCCGGGCGGGTTCAAGCCGCATGGCGCTCGACATCATCGTTCTCGCAGCAGGGCTGGGAAAGCGCATGCGCTCCGACCTGCCCAAAGTGCTGCACCCGCTTGCCGGCCGGCCGCTGCTCGCGCATGTGCTCGACACTGCACGAGCGCTCGACCCGCGCAAGATCGTGGTGGTTCTCGGCCACGGCGCCGATCAGGTGCGCGCTGCATTTCCGGACCCCTCGATCGACTGGGTGCTGCAGGCAGAACAGCTAGGCACCGGCCACGCCGTCCAGCAGGCGCTGCCGCGGATTGCGCCGGAAGCCGACGTGCTGATCCTGTACGGCGACGTGCCGCTGGTGCGCGCCGCGACCCTGCGCCGGCTCGCCGCGGCCGCGCGCGAAGGCGTCGCGATCCTGACGACCGAGGTTCCGAATGCCGAGGGTTACGGGCGCATCCTGCGCGACCAGGCGGGGCGCGTGGCGCGCATCGTCGAGCAGAAGGACGCCTCGCCGCAGGAGCTCGCGATCCGCGAGGTGAACGCGGGCTTCTTCGCGCTGCGCGCGAGCCTTCTTTCGGCCTGGCTCGCGAAGGTCACCAACCGCAATGCGCAGAAGGAGTATTACCTCACCGACCTGGTCGGCCTGGCCGCCGCGGACGACGTGCCGGTCGTCGCGGTCAGGGCCGAGGACCCGTGGGAGGTGGCGGGGGTCAACGCCAAGCAGGAGCTCGCCGCGCTCGAGCGCCTGGTGCAGCGGCGCGAGGCGCAGCGCCTGCTCGAGGGGGGAGTCACGCTCTCGGACCCTGCGCGCATCGACGTGCGCGGCGCCCTGGAGTGCGGCCGCGACGTCGCGATCGACGTCAATTGCGTGTTCGAGGGCCGCGTGGTTCTCGGCGACGGGGTGCGGATCGGGCCGAACTGCGTGCTGCGCGACGTGTCGCTCGCGGCCGGAAGCCAGGTGCACGCTTTCTCGCAACTCGAGGACGCGGAAGTCGGCGAGCGTTGCCGCATCGGGCCCTTCGCGCGCCTGCGGCCGGGCGCGCGCCTTGCCGAGGACGTGCATGTCGGCAACTTCGTCGAGGTCAAGGCGAGCCGCCTCGGCGCCGGCTCGAAGGCGAACCACCTCGCCTACCTCGGAGACTCGGAGATCGGCGAGCGGGTGAACGTCGGCGCCGGCACCATCACCTGCAACTACGACGGCGTCGCCAAGCATCGCACGGTGATCGAGGACGACTGCTTCATCGGCTCGGACGCCACGCTGGTCGCGCCGGTGCGCATCGCGCGCGGCTCCTACATCGGCGCCGGCTCGACGATTAGCAAGGACACGCCGGCAGGACAGCTCACCGTGGCGCGCGCGAGGCAGGTGTCGATCCCGTCCTGGAAGCCGCCCAGGAAGAAGGGCTGATCGCATGTGCGGCATCGTCGGCGCCGCGGCGCGCCGCGACATCGTTCCGATCCTCGTCGAGGGCCTGCGGCGCCTCGAGTACCGCGGCTACGACTCCTGCGGCGTCGCGGTGATCCGCGACGGCGCCATCGGCCGGGTGCGCAGCGTGGCGCGCGTCGCCGATCTCGCCGCGCGCGTCAAGGAAGGGTCGGTCGAGGGCGCAACCGGCATCGCTCACACCCGCTGGGCGACGCACGGCGCGCCCGCTACGGAGAACGCGCATCCGATCGTGTCGCGCGACGAGATCGCGGTAGTGCACAACGGCATTATCGAGAACCACGACGAGCTGCGCGCCGAGCTCGAGGGCGCTGGCTATGCGTTCGAGAGTCAGACCGACACCGAGGTGATCGCGCACCTCGTCCACAGCCTGTACCGCGGCGATCTGCTCGAGGCGGTGCAGGCCGCGGTAAGGCGGCTGCGTGGCGCCTATGCCATCGCGGTGCTCTCGAAGAGCGAGCCCGACCGAGTGGTGGGCGCACGCGCCGGCAGCCCGCTGGTGGTCGGCGTCGGCGAAAGCGAGTCTTTTCTCGCCTCGGATGCGCTCGCGCTCGCCGGCGCCACGAACCGCATCGCCTATCTCGAAGAGGGCGACGTGGTCTCGATCGGGCGGGAGGGCTGGCGCGTTCTGGACCGCGAGGGCCGTCCGGTCGCTCGAGCGCCGCGCGTCGTCGACACCGCCAGCGCCGCGGTCGAGCTCGGACCCTACCGCCATTTCATGCAGAAGGAGATTTTCGAGCAGCCGCGCGCGGTGGCCGACACGCTGGAGGGCATCGTGTCGATCTCGCCCGCGCTGTTCGGCGCGGACGCCGACGCGTTGCAGAGCGCGGGTTCGGTCCTGATCCTCGCCTGCGGCACCAGCTACCACGCCGGACTGGTGGCACGCCATTGGCTCGAGGCGCTCGCCGGAATCCGCTGCAGCGTCGAGATCGCGAGCGAGTACCGCTATCGCACGAGCGTGCCGGAGCCGAACGCGCTGGTCGTCGTGATTTCGCAGTCGGGGGAAACCGCCGACACCCTCTCCGCGCTCAGGCACGCGCAATCGCTGGGCCAGGATTGCTCGCTCGCGGTGTGCAACGTGGCGACCAGCGCCATGATGCGCATGACGCCGCTCAAGTTTCTCACCCACGCCGGCGTGGAGATCGGCGTTGCCTCCACCAAGGCGTTCACCACCCAGCTCACCGCGCTGTTTCTGCTCGCGCTCACGCTTGCCAAACTGCGCGGGCGCCTCGCGCTTGAAGCGGAAGCCGATCACCTCAAGGCGCTGCGCCACCTGCCCACCGCGCTCGGCTCGGTGCTCGCGCTCGAGCCCTCGATCATCGCCTGGGCCGAGCGCTTCGCGAAAAAGGAGCACGCCCTGTTTCTCGGCCGCGGCCTGCACTATCCGATCGCGCTCGAGGGCGCGCTCAAGCTGAAGGAGATCTCGTACATCCACGCCGAGGCGTACCCGGCCGGCGAGCTGAAGCACGGTCCGCTCGCGCTCGTCACCGGAGAGATGCCGGTGGTGACCGTCGCGCCCAACGATGCGCTGCTCGAGAAGCTGAAATCCAACATGCAGGAAGTTCGCGCGCGCGGCGGCGAGCTCTACGTCTTCGCCGATGCCGGCACGCGCATCGCCTCGGCCGCCGGGGTGAACGTGATCCGGCTACCCGAGCACTACGGGCTGCTGTCGCCGATCCTGCACGTCGTGCCGCTGCAACTGCTTGCCTACCACGCCGCGGTGGCGCGCGGCACCGATGTCGACAAGCCCAGAAATCTGGCGAAGTCCGTCACGGTCGAGTAGAAATCGGGCTCTGACCCCGGTTTTCGGATGCTGAAGACCACGCCGTTCCACGAGCGCACCGCGGCGCTCTGTCAAAGCCACGCCTGGCGGCGCTGGGCGGGCCACGTCGTGGCGAGCTCGTACGAGCTTTCCCACGAGCGCGAGTACCACGCGATCCGCAGCGCCGCCGCGCTGCTCGACATCTCGCCGCTGTACAAGTACCTGGTGAGCGGAAAGGATGCGGCCAGGCTGCTCGATCGGGTGACCACGCGGCATATCTCCACGATGAAGATCGGCCAGGTCGCCTACACGGGATGGTGCGATGCGCGCGGCAAGCTGCTGGATGACGGCACCATCGCCCGGCTCGAGCAGGACCGCTTTCGCATGACCTCCGCGGATCCGAACCTGCGCTGGCTGCAGGACAACGCGCACGGCCTTGAGGTCGAACTGGAAGACGTTTCGGAGAGGCTCGGCGCCCTCGCGCTGCAGGGCCCGGCTTCGCGCGCCATCCTCGACGCGCTGGGTGTGCCCGGCCTCGAGTACTTCCGCCTGTGCGAGACGCGGGTGCGCGGTATTTCGGTGAGCATCTCGCGCACCGGCTACACCGGCGACCTGGGGTTCGAGATCTGGGTGGATGCGCAAAGCGCGATCGCCCTGTGGGACGCGATCGTCGACGCCGGCCGCCCTTACGGCATCACCCCCGCCGGGATGCTGGCGCTCGACGTGGCGCGCATTGAGGCCGGCCTGATGCTCCTCGACGTCGATTACGTGTCGGCGCGCAAGGCGCTGGTCGAGACCCAGACCTCTTCGCCTTACGAGCTGGATCTGGGCTGGACCGTGCACCTCGACAAGGAGCAGTTCGTCGGCAAACCTGCGCTCGCCGCCGAGGCGAGGCGCGGGCCGCACTGGCAGTTCGTCGGCATCGAGCTCGACTGGGACGCGTTCGAGCGGCTGCATGCGGAAGCCGGGCTCGCGCCGCGGGTGCCGAGCGTTGCATGGCGCACCAGCGTGCCCCTTTACGCGCGCGGCGAGCAGGTCGGCTATGCGACGAGCGGAGTGTGGTCCCCGCTGCTCAAGAAGATCATCGCGCTCGCGCATTTGCGTTCGCGGTGGGCCGAGCCCGGAAGCGCGCTCGAGATGGAAGTCACTGTCGAGCACCGGCGCAGGCGCGCCGCCGCACGCGTGGTGAAGAAGCCTTTCTTCAATCCTGAGCGAAAGCGCGTCTAGTGCAGCGCTACGACGCCATCGTGGTCGGCGGCGGGCACAACGGCCTGGTGTGCGCCGCCTACCTCGCGCGCGCGGGGAAGCGGGTGCTGGTGCTCGAGCGCCGCGCCGAGGTCGGCGGCGCCGCGATGAGCGAGGAGGTTTT
>DATKAX010000372.1:0-5158 GCA_035514595.1 Burkholderiales bacterium | reverse complement strand
CGCTGGATGGTCGCGCCGTGCTCCTCGTTCACGTTCCACAGCGCGTGGCGCACCACCTCGAAGGTGACCGGATCTATGGTTTTTTTCGCTTTCCGGTGAAGACGTAATTTCTTGGAAATCGAAAGCGTCTTCGGCGGCACATAGCCGCTGCGCCGGCCGTCGAAAACCACGCCGGTGAGCTCGCTCAGCTTCTTCAAAGGAGCATTCATGCGCTAACCCCAAAAACAGGGACAGACCACGTTTTCCCGGGATGGGCGCATGCCTCCGGGCCGGGCGTTTCGGGAAAACGTGGTCTGTCCCTGTTTTTAGTCATTTGAAGGTGATCTCGAAGTTGCCGAGCGCGTCGACGCGCAGCGTTCTGCCCGGATGGACCACCACCGAGGTATCGGAGGTCTCGACGATCGCCGGGCCGCGCACGGTGTTGCCGGCGGCGAGCCGCTCGCCGTCGTACACCGGGGTCTTCTTCAGGCTGGCCCAATAGATCTGGCGGGGCTTGCGCATCGCGGTCTTGGGAATAATCTTTGAAGAGCCCCTGGACTTCACCAGTTTCGGTCTCGGCGTCAGGGCCCTTGCGCGCAGGCGGCACACCACGAGCTCGAGCTGCGCCCCGGCAAGCGCGGAGCCGCGGCCGTAGAGCTTCTCGTATCTCTGGGTAAACAGTGCACGCAATCGCGGTTCGTATGCGGAGGGTAATCTCTCGAACGGCAAAAGCAGCTCGACCTCGTTGATCTGCCCCTTGTGCCGCACGTCGAGCGAGAACTCGAAGCGCTGGCGGCCGGCGGCGATGCCTTCGCTTTTCATCAGCCGGGAGGCTTTTTTCTCCAGGGCTTCGAAGTTGTCGTTGATGCGCCTGGCCGGCACCGGCGTGACCATGATCTCGGTGTGCTCGAAGATGTGCAGCACGTCGGCCGCCGCGGCGCCGAAGGCGCACCACGTGGAAGCCGCTTTTCTTTGAGGAATGACTATTTTTTTGACCCCGAGTTCCTGCGCGAACACGCCCGCATGCGCCGGGCCGGCGCCGCCGAAGGCGAACAGCACGAACTCGCGCGGGTCGTAGCCCTTCTCCACCGTCACCTTGCGGATGACATCGGCCATCTGCAGCTCGACGATGCGGCAGATGCCGGCCGCACATTCGACCGGATGCATCCCTATCTTCTTACCTAAATCTTCAATTGAAGAAAAAGCGGATTCGCGATCCAGCTTCATCCTGCCGCCGGCGAAATTTTCCGGATCGAGATAGCCGAGCACGAGCTGCGCGTCGGTCACGGTGGGCACCGTGCCGCCGCGCCCGTAGCACACCGGGCCGGGGAAGGCGCCGGCGCTGTCCGGGCCCACGGTCATGGTGCGCGTCTCGGGGTGCACGCGCGCCAGGCTGCCACCGCCGGCGCCGATCGCCTGCAGGTCGACCTTGGGCAGGAAGTACTCGTACTGGTCGGTGTTGCTGACGAACGAGTACGCCGGCTTGCCGCCGTGGATGATCGAGACGTCGAACGAGGTGCCGCCCATGTCGGTGGTGATGACGTTCGGCTCGCCCATCGCGGCGCCGAGGAAGGAGGACGCGGTCACGCCCGAGACCGGCCCCGAGTCGAGCGTGAGCAGCGGCGCCTCGCCGGCGCGCTCGACCGGCACCGTGCCGCCGCCGCACTGCGTGATCTGCAGGCCGTGGCGATAGCCGAGCTTCTTCAGGGAGGAATTCAACCGGGCGAGGTAACCGGACATGACCGGGCCGAGGTAGGCGTTGAGCGCGGTGGCCGTGACGCGCTCGTACTCGCCCCACTTCGGCGCGATGTCCACCGAGCAGGTGACGAACAGCCCGGGGGCGATCCGCGCGACCATGTCCCGCACCCTGAGCTCGTGGACCGGGTTGCGGAACGACCACAGGAAGCAGATCGCGATCGCCTCCACGCCGTGCGCGACGAGCTCGCGAATGGCGCTTTCCGCTTCCTCTTCATTCAACTGGACCACGACTTCGCCGAAGCAGTCGACGCGCTCGGAGACGCCGCGGATCAGGCGCTTGGGGACGATCGGGGTGGGCTTCGCGGTCTCCGGGAAGTGCACCACCTTGCGGATGTCGCGCCCGTTGTAGCCGCGCGAGCCGCGCATGATGTGGATCGCGTCCTCGTGGCCGCGGGTGGTGACCAGGCCGACCCTGGCGCCTTTCTTCTGGATGATGGTGTTGGTGCCGACCGTGGTGCCGTGCGACAGGAAGGCGATGTCGCGGCAGAACTCGTCGAGCGGCACGCCGAGCGCCTGTGCGCCCGCGTCGAGCGCGTCGAGCATGCCGCGCGCGAAGTCCGAGGGCGTCGAGGGCACCTTGGTGGTGAGCAGCCGCCCCGCGCGATCGACGATGGCGCAGTCGGTGAAGGTGCCGCCGATGTCGATGCCGACGAGATAGCTCATGCGAAGCGCAGAATCCTAGCCCGAAGATACTATTACTGCACAGGAGGATGGGAATGACCCCCGAACCCGAGGTCCTCGCCGAGGACAACCTGATCGAGAAGCTGACCGCGAACCGGCTGCCGCACTATGAGCCCTACGGCTGGCACCACTGGCCGGAGCATCCCTGGTTCGCCTACCAGTTCCGGCGCGGTCTGGGCGAGACCCAGGAGGGCGGCGGCAGCGTCAGCGAATGCTTCCTGGTCGCCTCGCGCATCGTGCCGGGAGACCTGGAGAGCTGGCACCGCGAGTGGCACCGCGTCGCCGAATCCAACTGGAAGCGCGGCCTCGAGGAGGAAGCGTCCGGCCACATCCGTACCGCGATGAACTGCTGGCTGCGCGCCGCAGACTACTACCGCCAGGCGGAGTTCTTCCTGGGCGCGCACGATCCGCGGCGTCTCGCCACCTTCGAGAAGATGGAAGCCTGCAGCAAGAAGTTCATCGCCCGCCTCAAGCCGCCCGGCGAGCCGGTCGACATCCCCTACGAGAAGGGCGTTGCGCTGTGCGGCTACTTCGTGCGCGCGCCCTTCCCGGTGGCGCGTCAGCCGGTGCTGATCTGCATGGGCGGCCTCGACTCCATCAAGGACGAGATGTGGTTCATGCAGGCGCACGCCGCGCTGCAGCGCGGCATCGCCGTGCTGATGATCGACGGGCCGGGGCAGGGCGGGACGCTGCGCCGCCACAAGGTGCCGAGCCGCCCCGACTACGAGGTGCCGATCGGCAGATGCGTCGACTGGCTGGAGAAGCGCCCGGATGTCGACGCCAGGCGCATCGCGGTGTGCGGCTCCAGCGTGGGCGGCTACTACGCCGCCCGCGCCGGATCGATGGAGCACCGCCTCGCGGCGTGCATCTCGCACGGCGCGATCTGGGACATCCACGACCTGTGGAAGAGCGCCGACGAATCGCACGGGCTCGCCGGGCACATCAAGTGGGTGTTCGGCGCGAGGACCATGGACGAGGCCAAGGAGCGCGCCAAGGCGTTCACGCTGGAGGGCGTGCTCGATCACCTGCGCTGTCCCTACCTGATCGTGCACGGCGGCTACGACGTGCTCGGCATGTCGCACGCCACCAGGGTCTACGAGTACGCCAGGTCGAAGGGCAAGGACGTGACGCTGCGCTTCGTCTCGCCGGAAGAGACCGGCGCCGAGCACTGCCAGCACGACAATCCCACCATCGGCCAGGAATTGATGGCCGACTGGCTCGCCGATCGCTTCGGCATCGACCAACGCGCGCTCTAATGCCAAATAATGCACTTGCGTGACCGATAGAAGTACGCTTAAAATCAGATACCTCCAGAAACTACTTAATAAATAACTGGAGAGCGCTAGCGTAAGTCCACCGAGAGGGCCTTGGCTGTACGGCCGGTCAGCAGACGCTTGACGAGACGCTTCTCCGTCGGCGTCCTGACCGGCCGCTTTTATCTACCGCTTCCTCTACCTTTGCGAGCTCCCGCAGCCTGTGCAGCCGCGGGTGTCGGCATTTTTCAAGGCCTCGGGATCGAAGCGCGCGCCGCGCAGGTCGGCATTGCGCAGGTCCGTGCCCGCGAGGTGCGCGCCGCGCAGGTCGGCATCACGCAGGTCTGCGTCGGCGAGATCGGTGTCGGAGAGGTTCGCGCCCCTCAGGTTCGCCCCTCGCAGGTCGACGCGCTTCATGCTGGCGTCGCGCAGGTTCGCGCCGCTAAGATCGGCGCCGCGCAGGTTGGCGCGCGAGAAGTCGGCCATGCGCAGGTCCGCTCCCGCCAGCCTGGCGCCGGGCAGGTCGACCTCGACGCAAAGCGCGCCGGGCCGGACCGGGCATTCGAACACCGTGTCGCGCGTCACCTGGGCTTGCGCGGAGCGCAAGGCGAAGGCGAGGGCGATGGCGAATGCGATCCGCTTCGGGGCAAGCAGCATTTGTTCGGGCAGCCGAGGCTCGAGATCGAGGGATGCTAGCCCAAGTTGCAGGCTGGTACACTCGCCGTGCCCGCAACGGGAACCAGGGGAGGGAGAAGATGAAACGACTCTTTGTCGGCGTCGCGCTCGCCGCGCTGTACGCCGCCGTATTCGCGCAGGACACCATCCGGGTCGGCGCGCCGCTGCCGATGACCGGCCCGCTCTCGCCCGAGGCGGTGAAGCAGCAGCGCGGCTACGACCTTTGGGCCGAGGCGGCCAACGCCGCCGGCGGCGTCAGGGTCGGCGCGCGCCGCATGAAGGTGGAAATCGTCTACGTCGACTACCAGTCGAACACGCCGCGCGCGGTGCAGGCGGCCGAAAAGCTCATCACGCAGGACAACGTCCAGTTCCTGTTCTCGCCGTTCGGCTCGGGCGCCGCCAAGGCCGCTTCCAGCGTCTCGGAGAAATACGGCGTGCCGACCATCGCCGCCACCGCCTCCTCGGCGCAGGTCTACGACCAGGGCTACAAGTACCTGTTCGGCACCTTCACGCCGAACGACACGCTGACCGAGCCGCTGTCGGACATCGTGCGCACGAAAAGCTCCGGCGTGCAGCGCGTCGCGATCCTCGCGCGCAACGACTTGTTCCCTCTCGCGATCGCCCAGGAAATGGAGAAGTCGGCCAAGAAGCGCGGCATGAGCGTGGTCTACTTCGAGAAGTACGCCATCGGCACGCTCGACCACGCTTCCGCGCTCACCCAGATCAAGGCGGCGGCCCCGCACTGGATCTTCGCCACCGGCTATACCAACGATCTGGTGCTGATGCGAAAGCAGATGGCCGACCTGCGGCTC
>DATKAX010000371.1:0-6899 GCA_035514595.1 Burkholderiales bacterium | reverse complement strand
GCCGCCGGGTTGCTTGCGCTGGAAGACGCAGAAGCCGTGGTGCTCGAGACGGACGGCTCGTTCAGCGTGGTCCGGCGACGCGATGGAGCGCAAGCTTCCAGCCTCGCCGGAATGCGGGCGCCTATCGGCTGAAGAGTGACGCGAGCAGCGCGTCGAGCGCGCTCGACTGGTGCCCGCGCCGCCAGACGAGCCGGCTTCCGCTCACCCGAGGATCACGCGCACCTCGTGGGCTTCACCGTCATCCGCAAGGGGCACTCGGACCGGACTGTCCGGCAGTGTCTTGCCGTCCAGCGCGGCGTAGGCGACGCCGCGGCTGACGCCCTGCGGGTTCTCGACGGCGATCGCGTAGCGCGCAGAGCGATAGTTGAAGGCGATCCCGAACCGCGGCCAGGCCTTGGGTATGCAGGGGTCGAGGAGCAGGAAAGCACCCTGCAGACGAAAGCCGAGGATCCCTTCGATGCCGGCGCGGTACAGCCATCCGGCGGAGCCGGTGTACCAGGTCCATCCCCCGCGCCCGAGGTGCGGGGCCACCGAGTAGACGTCGGCGGCGACGACGTAGGGCTCGACCTTGTAGCGCTGCACGTCCGCTCGCGTGCTCGTGTGGTTGATCGGATTCAGGAGCGAGAACAGGCCCGCGGCCTTGTCTCCCTGGCCGAGGGCGGCGAAGGCGATCACCGACCACGCAGCGGCATGGGTGTACTGGCCGCCGTTCTCCCGGATCCCGGGCGGATAGCCCTTGATGTATCCGGGATCGAGCGGCGTGTGATCGAAAGGCGGCGTGAAGAGCAGCGCCAGGCCGTCGTCGGCGCGGATGAGCTGCTCGTCCACGGCAGCCATGGCGCGTAGCGCCCGAGCCGGCGCCGCCGCGCCGGAGATCACGGCCCAGGACTGCGCGATCGAGTCGATCCGGCATTCATCGCTCGTGGACGAGCCGAGCGGCGTGCCGTCGTCGTAGTAGCCGCGCCGGTACCACTCGCCGTCCCAGCCCTCCCGCTCCAGCGAGGTTTGCAGCCGAGCGGCGTGCGTCAGCCACCTCGCGGCGCGCGCCTCCTCGCCCCGCGCTTTCGCCAACGGCGCGAACGCCGCGAGCGCCGCGTGCAGGAACCAGCCCAGCCAGACGCTCTCGCCCTTGCCTTTCTCGCCCACGCGGTTCATGCCGTCGTTCCAGTCCCCCGTGCCGATCAGTGGCAGGCCGTGCTCGCCGAGGGCGAGGCTCTGGTCGAGCCCGCGCGCGCAGTGCTCGAAGAGCGACGCGCGCTCATCCGACAGCATCGGCTGGAAGTAGGCGTCGTGCTCGCCCGCCGCGAGCGGCCGGCCTTCGAGGAACGCAACGCTCTCGTCCAGCACTGCGCGGTCGCCGGTCGTCTCCACATAGTGCGCCGCGGCGCAGGCGAGCCAGCCCCGATCGTCGGAGATGCGCGTGCGCACGCCCTGGCCGGTCGGCGGCAGCCACCAATGCTGGACGTCGCCTTCCACGAACTGCCGCGCGGCGGCGCGCAGGAGGTGCTCGCGCGTCAGCGCCGGCCGCGACACGGCGAGCGCCATGGCGTCCTGGAGCTGGTCGCGGAAACCGTAGGCGCCGCTCGCCTGGTAGAACGCCGAGCGCGCCCACATGCGGCAGGCGAGCGTCTGGTAGAGCATCCAGCGATTCAGCATCACGTCCATCGAACGGTCGGGCGTCTTCACCTGGACGGTGCCGAGCATATCGTCCCAATACGCAGTGACTTCGCGCAGGACCGCATCCAGGTCGCTCGCCCGGTAGCGTGCGACCAGGGATTGCGCCTCGCGCTCGCTCACTGCCTGGCCGAGGAAGAAGACGATCTCCGCGCTGCCGTCCGGCTCGAGCTCGACCGGGGCCTGCAGCGCGGCGCAGGGATCGAGGCCGGCGCCGACCCGCTTCGAAAGGACCGCTTTCCCCGCGAGCGCGGCCGGGTTGTCGAGCGTGCCGTTGCGCCCGAGGAACTCGCGCCGGTCGCCGGTCCAGGCGGTCTGCCGGCCGCCCAAATCCGCGAAGGCGACACGCGAGCCGAACGCCGCGTTCCACGGATTGCGCGCGAGCAGCCCGCCGGTCTGCGCATCGAGCTCGGTCACCACCGAAAACGCGGACGCGCTGCGCGATGGACCGAGCACCCATTCCGCATACGCGGTGACCAAAAGCCGCCGCGCCCGGCCCGAGGTGTTGCGGATCGTCAGCCGCGAGATCTTGATCGGATCCTCGAGCGGCACGTATTGCAGGAGATCGAGCGCGATGCCGTGGGCGGTGTGCTCGAAGCGGCTGTAGCCTTGGCCGTGGCGGGCGACATAGGGCGCGGCCTCGTCGCGCAGCGGCAGGGCCGTCGGCCCCCACAGCTCGCCGGACTCCTCGTCGCGCACGTAGAGCACCTCGCCCGGCCGGTCGGTGACGGGGTCGTTCGACCAGGGTGTGAGCTGGTTCTCGCGGCTGCTGAGCGACCAGGTGTAGCCGCTGCCCTCGACCGCGGCCTGGAAACCGAACGCGGGATTGGCGACGACGTTGATCCACGGGGCCGGCAGCCACCGCTTGGCGCCGAGGATGGTCACGTACTCGCGTTCGTGCGCGGCGAAGCCGCCGAAGCCGTTGAAGAATTCGAGTTCCGGCGGCGCCGCAGCGCCCGGCGGCGCTTGCGCGGACGGCGCGCGCCGCGGCGGCGGCGTGCCGGCGTCCTCCGCCGGCAGGACGTTCAACTGTTCCGACAGCGTGCCGCGGCGCCCGACGAGCACGGCGCGGGCCATGGCGAGCAGCAGGGCTCTCGTCTGCGCCGGGATGAGATCGGCACGCAGCACGAACACGGCGCCGCGCGCGGCCTGCCCTTCGCTCGGGGGGCGGGACCGGCTCGTGCGGACCTGCGTCTCCAGGGCGATCTGCAGATCCTGGATATACGAGGTGCCCCGTTCGTTCAGGATCACGAGATCGACCGCGAGCTGCTTCATCCGCCAGTATTCGTGCGCGCGCAGCAACTGGCGCACGATGGCGAGGTCCTCGATGTTGTCGATGCGCACCAGAACGATCGGCAGGTCGCCGGAGATGCCCTGTGCCCAGAGCGCCTGCGGCGCGCCGCCGCCGCGGCGCAGGGTGTCCGGCGACGGGCGCATTTGCGGATCGGCGTAGAGCACGCGGCCCGCGAGACGCTGAAAGAGGCTCGCCTCCTCCGGGGAGATGCCGAGATAGCTCGACTGCACCTGCGCGTGGGTCCACGCCAATGTGGCCGCGCGCTCGAAGGCCGTGGGGTCGCCATGCTTGTCGGCGAGATCCAGCACCTCGCCGCGGGAGGAGGCGACGAGCGTCCAGAATGCGATGTGTACCGTCTTTCCCGGCGCCACCCGCAGGCGGTGGCGCAGCGCGAAGACCGGATCGAGGACGGCGCCGGCCGTGTTGGACAGCGGCAGGCCGTCCACGACCGCCATTGGCGTGCGCACCTCGCGCCCGCGGCCGAGGAAACGGGCGCGGTCGGTCTCGAACTCCGGCTCGCCCACGGCCTCGCCTTGGACCACGGCCAGGTGCGCCGCCCAGATTTCGGGCTCGGCGCTCGAGCGGCGCCGCCGCGTCGCCACGACGATGCCGGCCTTGGCGAGATATTCGGTTTGCACGAAGAGCTTGGAAAAAACCGGGTGCGCTGTGTCGGCGGCGCTCGGCGCCAGCACGAGCTCGGCGTAGGAGGTGAGGTCGATCTCCCGGACCTCGCTGCCGGCGTTCGCGACGGTCACGCGGCGCACTTCGGCGTCGTCCTCGGGCGAGACAACGACCTCGAGCGTCGTGGTGATCGAGCCGTCGTGCCGCACGAACACGGCGCGATCCTCGGCGAACGTCACTTCGTAGCGGTCCGCTTCGGCGCCGGTCGGCTGGTAGCCTGCGGACCATACGTCGCCGCTCTCCACGTCGCGCAGGAAGACGTAGGTGCCCCAATCGTCGCGCGTGACGTCCTCGAGCCAGCGCGTGATCGCGCAATCGCCCCAGCGGCTGTACCCGGAGCCGGCGGCCGTCAGCATCACCGTGTAGCGGCCGTTCGACAGCAGGAGCGCCTCCGGCGTGGCGCCGTGCGCAGAATAGAGGCGCCGCACCGCCGGCAGCTCCAGGTCGCGAACCGTCGCCGCCGTCCTGACCTCCTCCGCCCTGGGATGAGCGGCGGCGACATCGCGCGGCGTGCGTTCCTGCAGGAGGAGCTCGGTCGCGCGCACCATCGGCTCGGCGTGAAACCTCGCCCGCATCGCCCCGTCGAGCAGACTATTGGCGAGGGCGACCACCGTCATGCCCTGGTGGTGCGCCATGAAGGCGCGCACGATGGCCACGTCTTTTCCCTCGGGCAGGCGCGTAGGCGTGTAGTCCAGCGCTTCGTAGAAGCCGTAGCGGCCGCGAGCGCCGAGGTCGGCGAGCCGCGCGAAGTTGCGCGCCGCCGCCCCCGGATCGACCATGGCCGCGAGCGCCGTGGCGTAGGGCGCGACGACGGCATTCTCGCCAAGGCCGCGCTTCAGGCCCAGGCCCGGGATGCCGAAGTTCGAATACTGATAGGTAAACTCCAGGTCGCGCACATGGTAGCCGGACTCCGAAACGCCCCAGGGCACGCCGAGCCCGGCGCCGTAAGCGATCTGCCGGCGCACGATGAGGCGGCTCGTCTGCTCGAGCAGGCTCCCGGCCGGCGCGCGCATGACGAGCGAGGGCATCAGGTACTCGAACATCGATCCCGACCAGGAGATCAGGGCCGCGCCGCCTGCGGTCGGCGTGACGGCGCGCCCGAGCCGGAACCAGTGCCGCGCGGCGACATCGCCTTTGGCGATCGCCACGAAGCTCGCCAGGCGCGCTTCCGACGCGAGCAGGTCGTAGCAGCTCGGGTCGAGCTCGCCCTCCGCGACCCGGTAGCCGATCGAGAGCAGCGTGCGCTCCGCATCGAGCAGAAAGCCGAACTGCATATCCCCGGCCAGGCTCCGCGCCGTCGCCTCGAGCGCCGCCAGGCGCCGTTCCAGGTCGCGCGCGACGTCGCCGGACCGGGCGCGGTCGCGCAAGTGGCTCTCGATCGAGCGGTGCGTGGCCTCCGCCCAGGTGAGCATCTCGGTGCCGGCCTCGTCGCCGCGCTCGCTCGCCAGCGTGCGCGCGATGTCGAGCATGGTTGCGGCCTGGGGCCCGACTTCCGCGATGCCCTGGCCGAGCGCAACACGCAGCGCATCGAGCGCTTCGCTGAGCTGTTGCCGCGTGATCGTCTGCGTGCGGCGGTCCTCGGGAAGCCCCTGCACGGCTTCGCGCGCGAGCTCCAGGCAGTCCGCGATGCCGGCGAGCAGCTCGGCATCCGCTGCCGGTCGGCCGATCCACTCGCGGCAGGCATTCGCCAGCGCGACCAGGTGTCCGGCCAGGTTGCCGCTATCCACCGACGAGACGTATTGCGGCTCCAGCGGCCGCAGGTCGCGCGTGTCGTACCAATTGTAGAAGTGCCCGCGGAAGCGCTGCAGGCCGCGCATCGTCGCGAGCGTCGCTTCCAGCCGCTCCACGGTCTCGGCCGTGCCGGCCCAGCCGAAGTCGCGCGCGCTGACCGCGGACAGGAGATAGACGCCGAGATTGGTCGGCGAGGTGCGGTGCGCGACGACCGGCTTCGGATCTTCCTGGAAATTATCCGGCGGCAGCCAGTGCTCGGTTGCCGTCACGAAGGTTTCGAAGTAGCGCCAGGTGCGGCGCGCGACCAGGCGCAAGGCGCGGGCATCCGCGGGCGAGACCGGCAGCCGGCCGGCGACGAGCGGCGACAGGCTCGTCCAGCGCGCGATGGCGGGGGAGGCGATCCAGGCGATCACGAACGGCGCCGCGACCGGCCAGGCCTCGATCCCGACCCGCCAGAGGAGGATCGCGGCCGCGCCGCCGAGGGCGACACCGCCGCTCATCTGCCGATAGAACCCGGCGAGATCGAGCCGGGGGCCCACCGTCGCCTGGCCTGCCGTGACCCAGTCGAGCAGGTGCCGGCGGCTCACGAGCAGGCGATACAGCGTGCGTCCGATCGCATCGGCCATCAGCCAGGCCTGGTGCGCGAGGAACACGACCAGCAGCGCGGTGAGCGACAAGGCGAGCAGCACGTCCGCGCCGAGGGCGCGCAGGTGGCTGCGCACCGTGGTGCGCGCGCGGCGCGGCACGATTGCCGAGAGCACGGGAACCAGCGTCGACACCGCGATCGTCGACACGACGAACCCGGTCCAGAGGACGGCCGCCTGCAGGGGCAGCGCCCATCCGGCGACGAGGGCAAGGAAGCACGCTGGCGCCGATAGCGAGCGCCGCAGGTTGTCCAGCATCTTCCAGCGGCCGATCGTCGGCAGCGCGCCCGCGCGCCCGGCGATCCACGGCAGCAGTTGCCAGTCGCCGCGCACCCAGCGGTGCTGGCGCGCGGCGGCCACGTCGTAGCGCGACGGAAACTCCTCGACCACCTCGATATCGGAGGCGAGGCCGGCGCGGGCGAACGTCCCTTCGAACAGATCGTGGCTGAGCAGCGTGCTGTCGCGCACGCGGCCCTCGAGCGCGGCTTCGAAGGCATCCACGTCGTAGATGCCCTTGCCCGTGTAGGAGCCTTCGCTGAACAGATCCTGGTACACGTCGGACACGGCGGATTCGTAGGGATCGATGCCGCTCATGCTGGAGAAGATCCGCTGGTAGAGCGACCCCTCGCGGCCGATCGGCAGGGAAGGCGTCACGCGCGGCTGCAGCACGCCATAGCCCTCGACGACGCGTCGCGTGCCGGCATCGAAGCGCGGATGGTTGAGCGGGTGCGCCATCTTGCCGACGAGGCGCCGGGCCGCTTCCCGCGGCATCCGGGTATCGGCGTCGAGCGTGATGACGTAGCGCACGCCGGCCGGCGGCGCGGACAAGGGTCCGCCCACGCCCACGAAGGTCGTATCGGCCGCGCCGCGCAGCA
>DATKAX010000370.1:0-2150 GCA_035514595.1 Burkholderiales bacterium | reverse complement strand
CAGGCCAAGCCCGACCCGCTCGGCACGCCGGACATGCTGCTTCTCGTGTCCGACGAGCTGGCGGTGGTCGACAACGTGCTGGGCAAGCTCACGCTGGTGGTGTACGCCGATCCGCGCCAGCCCGGCGCGCTCGGCGCGGCGCGCAAGCGCCTGGAGCAGCTGAGAGTGCGCCTTGCGACGCCGCTTCCCGATGCCTTCGTTCTTTCCCAGGCAAGCCCTGAAAGTGAAAATCCTGCGGTCCTCGAGCGCAGCTTCAGCGAGCCGGCGTTCCTGGAAGCGGCAAGGCGCTCCAAGGGATACATACTCGCCGGCGATGTGATGCAGGTGCAGGTCTCGCAGCGCGTTTCGCTCGCCTTCGAAGCGCCGCCGCTCGAGCTCTACCGCGCGCTGCGCGGCGTCAACCCGTCGCCGTACATGTTCCACTTCAACTTCGGCGACCACCACGTCGTGGGCGCGTCGCCGGAGATCCTGGTGCGGCTCGCCGGGGACAAGGTCACGCTGCGCCCGATCGCGGGCACGCGGCCGCGCGGCGCGAGCGAAGCGCAGGACGCCGCCATCGCGGCGGAACTGCTCGCCGATCCGAAGGAGCGCGCCGAGCACGTCATGCTGATCGACCTCGGCCGCAACGACGTCGGCCGGGTCGCCGCCATCGGCAGCGTCAAGGTGACCGAGACGATGGTGATCGAGCGCTACTCCCACGTCATGCACATCGTGTCGAACGTCGAGGGCCGGCTGCGCCCGGGGCTTGACGCGCTCGACGTGCTGAAGGCGAGCTTCCCGGCCGGGACCGTGACCGGCGCGCCGAAGGTGCGCGCGATGCAGATCATCGACGAGCTCGAGCCGGTGGCGCGCGGCGTGTACAGCGGCGCGGTGGGCTACCTCGGCTTCAACGGCGACATGGACGTGGCGATCGCGATACGCACCGCGGTGCTCAAGGACCGCCGGCTGCACGTGCAGGCCGCCGCAGGCATCGTCGCCGACTCGGATCCGCTTTCCGAGTGGCGGGAGACGCAGCACAAGGCGCGGGCGTTGCTCAAGGCGGCGTCGCTTTGCGGCCCGGGCGCGGCGGCCGATCAGGCCGCCTTGCGCGCCCAGAACTGATACATGCGAGCGAAGGTATCGGGATGATCCTGCTCGAAGCGGTCCCAGTGGGCGAGGCTCGTGGCCGCCCGGTCGTCCGGAAAGCGGCTGCGATAGGCGAGGGCAGTCGCGCCGCCGTCCGCGAGCTCGAACCCGAGGAACTGCAGGTCGAGCCGCTCCAGCATGTCGCGCACGGCGGGCAGCGTGAAGCGGTGCTCCTGCACGTGGAACAGAAGGTCGCGGCAGCCGCTCAGGCTGAAGAAATCCTCGCTGCGCGCGATGCGCGCGAGCAGCGCGTCGTCGGCGCGGCTGCGGATGGCGGCGCGGCAGCGGCGGATGCCCTCGACGTTCGCCTCCAGGCCCTGCGCCGCGACCAGCTCGCGGCCCCGCACCACGTGCCTGCGCCCGGCCTCGCTGTACAGGCCGACGCGCATCAGCCCGCGCGGCGCGAGGAGCGCGGCGAGCGTGCGCCAGCCCTCGAAGGGATCCTCCAAGTGATGCAGCACGCCGGAGCACTCGACGAGATCGAAGCGCCCCGGGAAGGCGCCGAGCGCGAGCAGGTCGGCCTGGCGGTACGCGATGTTGCGCACCCCGAGCTCCAGCGTCTTGCGCTTGGCGTAGGCCAGGCTGGCGAGGCTCAAATCGAGCGCGAGAACCCTGCAGTCGCGGAAGCGCCGCGCTGTGGCGATCGCGTTTTGCCCGGTGCCGCAGCCCGCGACCAGGATGCGCGCCGCGCCCTGCGGCAGGCCGGCGGCATCGGCGTGCGGGAAGAGCTCGCGCACGATCTCGGCGATCGTCCCGGCGGCGAAGCTCGACTGGGCGCGCAGCCACCTGGGATAGGGGTTCGACTCGTACTGCTCGCGCACCGCGGCCGAGACGCGGTTCTGCGCCTCGCCGAGCGAGGCGATGCCCTCGCGCAGGCGGCGCTCCTCGAGCGGCTCGAGGATCTGCCGGCGCGCCAGCGAGGCGAGCGGCGTCTGCACGAGCGCTGCGGCGATGCGCTCGGCTTCCGGGAGCGAGCCGAGCGGCCGATAGAGGGCGTACACCGCATACCGGTGCAGGGGGACCTG
>DATKAX010000369.1:0-4565 GCA_035514595.1 Burkholderiales bacterium | reverse complement strand
CTGGAGGCGGATGGCGTTGTAGAACCAGGGCGTCGGATCGAGCGGATCGAGCTGCTTTGCCCGATCCAGCTGCACGCTCGCGAGCTCGTCGCGTTGCTCGTCGGAATAGGCCTTCCCGAGGTAGCTGCGCAGCAGCGCGTTCTGCGGGTCGAGCGCGACCGCGATCTCGATCTCCCGGCGACCGTCTGCCAGCCGTCCGTCCTTGATGGCGGCGAGTCCCAATCCCAGTCGGGGCAGCGGATCGGAAGGATCGAGCTCGAGTGCCTGCTCGAGCTGCTCGCGGGCCGCGGCGGTGTCGAGCCGGGCAAGCTGGGCGAACCCCAGCACCGTGCGCGCCCGGCTGTCGGCGGGACTCGCCTGCACTGCGGCGGCCGCGGCGCGCTCGGCCTCCTGGAGGCGCCCGCTCGAAAGGAGAAGCTCGGCATGCCGCGCCTGCGCCACCGCATTTGCAGGCTCGAGCTGCGCCGCTTGGCCTGCCGCAGCGAGGGCCTCGGCGAGATCGAAATGCGCCTGAAGCGCGTACGAGAGCGCGAGCCATGCGCGCACCGATCTGCCGTCCTGGCTCACCGCTCGCCGCGCGAGCTCGAGAGCACCTGTCTTGTCATTCTTGACCACGCGAATCAGGGCGGCGAGCGCCATCGCCTCAGCGCCCTCGGGGGCGAGCGCCTGCGCCGCCCGGATGTCGCGCTCGGCGGCCTCCACGCTCCCCCGCCTCAGTAGCGCAGAGGCACGTGCCGCCAGGCATTGCGACCGAGCTCCAGCGGCCGCTCGCTCGCAGTCCGGAAGCTCGCCGGTGACTTCGGAATCGAGCGGCGGATAGTACAAGGCCCACTGCACGGCGTCGGTCGGGCGCACGAGCAGTCGCACGGCGGCGGGAGCTCCGCGCGCGAATCGCGCCGCCTGTCCATCCCGCAGCAGCGTGCGCGCGCCGCGTTCGCCGGCGGGGTCCTCGGCGGTAACCCGTCCTTCGTATACCGCCAGGTCCGCGTAATCGGCTCCCACCCTGACCAGGAACTCTGTGCCTTCCACGCCGGCGTTCATGTAGGGAGTAATGACGCGATACCGGCGGGGCGTCCGGGAAATCGAGTACACCGCGCCGGAATCGAACGCCACGCGCGTCTCCTCCGCCGTCACGTGAAGCTCGACCGCGGTGTTCTGGTCGACGCGAATCAGCGCCTGCGGGCCGATGAGCAGTGCCGCTCGGCTGCGCGCGCCGACCCTGAGGCGATCGCCCTGGCAGAGCCGTGCATCGAGGCGCTCGACGCGCATCCAGGTCGTCTGTCCCGCGCGCTGAATTTCCACGTCCCCCTGCATGGAAACGACCTGAGCGACCGCTGGCTCGCAGGCCGGCTCGGCCGCAGCCGCTGGGCGGTCCACGGTGCACGCGAGCACAGCGAGAACCAGGAATGGAATGCGCCGGCACGGCCCACGCAGAAGCACGCAGATCCGAGAGCTTGTTCGCGTCCTTTTCGCCGGCGCCATCGATGCGTCTCCCCATGCGAGAGCATCTGCTGCCTGCTGGTACCATACGCCCCGCCTGCCGGCGAAGCAACCGCCGCGCGCGTGCCTTCAATCCATCGGTATCGGGTGCGCCCCGAAGTACCTGCCCTCGTCGCACAGCCTCACATAGAAAAGGGAGGGGCCGTCGCCCGGATGCCGGCGCAGCAGGCTCCGGAACTCAGCTTGCGCCTGCGGATAGCGGCCGGCCCGGTAATCGGCGAACGCGCCCGCGTAGGCGGCGCACAGATCCAGTATCTCGGGCCTGGCGCCTTCGTGCTCGCCGATCAGCTCGTACACACGAGTGGAGTGCGCCACCTCGTGCAGCTTGAACAGGCCCACGTCGCGCACCAGAAAGCGCTCCAGGCCGGCGATGACCGGCTCAGAGACCAGCAGACGCGTGCCCAGTCTCTTGCACAGCTCCTGCAGGCGCGACGCGATGTTGGGCGGCTCCCCTACCGGGCGGTATTCAAAATGCACGGGACTTCCCACCATGCCGATGCTCATCTCCCCGTAGTCGACCCCGATGCGCGTGTCGAAGGAGATGTTGGAATGGGCCTTGCTGAAGCGCTCCGCCGCCGCGGCGAGCTGCAGCGACGCCATGCAGGCGCGTTCGCGCAGTCTCGTATCGGGCTCGCGCGCGGCCCATACTGCGAGCATCGCGTCTCCGATCACATCGATGGTCTCGCCGCCGACCTCCTTCACCACCGGGAAGAGCGCCTGGAAGTACCCGTCCAGGATGCGCGCCACTTCGTCCGGTCGGCGGTCCCTGAAAAGCGCCGTATAGCGCTGCACGTCCGTGAAGACGCAAGTGCCGTAAGCCGACTCGCGCAGCTGCGCCAGCTCCTCGTTCCTGTCAATGATCCGTTTCACCAGCCGCGCCGGCAGCAGCGCCCCGAGCACGAGCCGGGTGCGGTCGCGCTGACGCTTCAGCTCGAGGTACAGGCCGGCGCCGACCGTGGCGGGGATCACGAAACCGAGCGGAACGAGCAGCGGCAGCCAGAGCGCATAGCGCTGGAACACGCTGATCGCGACGCCCAGATAGGCGATCCACAGCAGCACGCAAATCAATACGGCGCGCTTCAGGGAGGCGACGGCGAACAACAGGGCGCAAAGCAGTCCTAGCGAGAGCGCGATCAGCGCGCGCGCCCAACGCGGAGGCGTCACGACGGAAGAACCGTCGAGCAGATTCGCATAGGCGGTCGCGGCAAGCTCGACACCGCTCAGCTTGACGCTTTCCTCGGTCGTGAACGGCGTCGTGAAGTGCTCGTTGGGCTCGGGCTGCTCGTACTCCGCGAAGCCGATGAAAACCGCCTTCTTGCGCAGGCTGTCGCGGGCGGGATGCCCCGCCTCTCCCCCCGCCGCCAGCGCCTCATAGCGCAGCGTTGGAAACGCACCCGGCGGACCGTAGAAATTGAAGTAGCGCGTCGCGGGGCCGAGGTAAACATCGCCCAGTCTCTGCAGGCTCCGCCGCTTGGCGGCCGAAAGCCTCGGGCGCTCCGATTCGAGCAGCGCGCGCATTCGCGCGGCCGTGCCGCGGTCGGAAGTCGCGAGATGGCGGATCAGGCTTACCGGCGCCTGGAGCGCTCCGCCGGCCAGCAGATCATCGGCTCGTGCGGGGATCAGGTCGGCGTTCCCGGAGACGGCGCGCTGCAGCAGGTCGCGGAACTCGGCATAGTCCGCGAGCGCGGCCACCTGGTGGGCGACCGTAGGCAGGCAGGGTCCCGACCACTCGCCCTCCTCCTTGAAGGTGCAGTACTTGTCGGCGCGTTGCAGCCGGTCGCCGAGGAGCAGGAACGGCGCGAGCGCGAGCGCCGCAGTCGCGATCTCGCCGGCTATCGGCTGCGCGCGCTCACCCTCCTTGCGATCAGCGCTGATCTTGAGCACGAGCACGACCCTGCCGAGCTTGCGCATGGCCGCCGCGAGCTGCCGGTCCTGCTCGGAAAACACGCCTCCCGGATCGCTGCGCGGCCGGAAGGAGATATCGATCACCACAACCTCCGGCTGCGCAACGGCGAGCGCCTCCAGCGCCCGGGCGTGCAGGCAGCGGGGCCAGCGCGTGAGTACGTCCGGGGGGTCCGGGTTGCGATAGCCGGGAGGCGCTTCGCCGAGCCGAACTTCGCGGCAGCGCTCGAAATCTTCCGCCGAGCGAGGCAGGAACAGGCTTCGCGCCGCCCGGCGATCGATAGGAATCAGCACGATGTCCTCGGGCACCGGGCGCGGACCGCGGAGCCGGAAGAGCAGATGCAGATCCACGCCCTCTTCCCAGGTCCGGAGCGCCGGCACAAAGCTCGCCGCTGCCGCCAGCACGGAAAGGCAGCCGCCGATTGCAAGCGACCTGAGCCGAACACGGTCCACGGCTGCCGAGCTCCTTATCTGCGCTCTCGCCTGCTCGCCGTAGCCCCGAGCGCCATTTTCTTCCACAGCTCCCACGGCCGCTCGAGGGTGCCGCGGTTCGAGGCGCTCGAGCGGCGGCCTTCTTCGTCGCTCAGGAACTCGATCGGGCCTTCGAGCTGGGCGGCCTGGAGCTGCAGGCGCGCGTTCATCTCGGTGTAGATCGCCCGGAACACGGCCTCGGGGACGCTCTCGCCCACCACCGTCATGCCGTGGCCGCGCATCAGCACGCAGGCGCAGGCGCCCAGCGCTCCCGCGAGCGCCTTGCCCAGCGGCCGGTCGCGGATCAGCAGGTCGTTCGCTTCCCGCTCTTTCCTGATGTCGAAGACCGGGGCGCCGGACCAGAGGAACGAGCCCATGTGGTAGACGGGTCGCAGCCGGGTGCGCGTAACGCCGAACGGGATGACCGAGGCCGAGTGGCTGTGCACCACCGCCATGACCTCGGGACGTGCACGGTAGACCTCGCCGTGGATATAGCGCTCGATGAAGCCCTTTCGCCTGTCGCCGGGGAGCGGCTCGCTGTCGGCGTCGAGCTCCATCAGGTCCGTCGCCGTGACGAGCGCCGGCGCGAGCGAGCGCGACATGACGAAGCGCGCGGGCTCCCGGTCGCTGCGCACGCTGACGTGTCCGTAGGCATCGAGCACCTGGTGCGCGGCGAGGATGCGGCTCGCGGC
>DATKAX010000368.1:0-3560 GCA_035514595.1 Burkholderiales bacterium | reverse complement strand
CGGACCAGTCAAAAGTCACGCGAAGCGCGCTTTTCCCGGCGAGCCGGAAGTTTGACCTGCATCAAGCCGCCCGCCGCGCTTCGGCGTAGCTTGGCTCACTGAAAAGGAGGGTTTATGACGACCACTCTCTCGGTGATCCTGATCGCGGCCTGGGCGGCGATCGGAATCGTTCTCGCCTACGGGCTGGCGGTGGCCTGGCGGCGCGTAATGCTGGACGAAACGCCGCTGCCGTTCTTCAGCGTGCTGGAAGGCAGGCACCTGAGCGTGAAGCAGGTCGAGGAGTCGGCCGGCTTCGACGGGCTCGGCGCCGCGGTGCGGCGTTGCGCGATGTGCAGCGAGAAGGCGGCGTGCAGCCGCTCCCTCGCGGGCCGCGGCGCGCGCGTGACTACGCCCGGATGCCCGAACGCGGGCTTCTTCCAGGCTAACGGCCTGTAGCCCGGACTATACGATTTATCGCGGTATTGGTACGGTTCGCCATATGGCGAACCGTGAACCCGATACCTTTATCCAGCCGCCACCGCGGCTCGGCAACCAGTACGCCGACGACCGCGTGCTGCGCGGCTATCTCGCGCGCACGCTTTCGGAGGCGGAAATGCGCGTCGCGGCGCCCGCGCTCGAGCGCATGGGCGAGGCGGCGGGCGGCGAGCTCTACGCGCAGCAGCTTGCCGAGCGCGGCCTCGAGCCGGTGCTCGAGCAGTGGGATGCCTGGGGAAACCGCGTCGACCGCATCACGCTCACCCCGCTGTGGCGCCGCGCGGAAGAGATCGCGGCGCGCGAAGGCCTGATTGCGCTTGCGTACGAGGCGCCGCTGCGCAGGCAATCGCGCGTGCTGCAGTTCGCGCTCGCGTATCTCTTCACGCCCTCGACCGACGTCTATGCCTGCCCGCTCGCCATGACCGACGGCGCCGCGCGCACGCTGCTCGCCTCGGGCAATCGCGCGCTGATCGAGCGCGCGGTGCCGCGCCTCACCAGCCGCGACCCGGCGCGCTTCTGGACCAGCGGCCAGTGGATGACCGAGGCGATCGGCGGCTCGGACGTCGGCCTTGCCGAGACCGCCGCGCGCTTCACCCCCGGCGAGGGCTGGCGGCTCGAGGGCCGCAAGTGGTTCGCCTCGGCGATCAGCTCGCAGATGGCGCTCACGCTCGCGCGCCCCGAAGGCGGCGCGTTGGGCGGCAAGGGGCTCGCCATGTTCTATGTCGAGACGCGCGACGCCGCCGGCCGCCCGAACCGCCTGCGCATCGATCGCCTGAAGGACAAGCTCGGCACGCGAAAGCTCCCGACCGCCGAGCTCACGCTGGAGGGCACGCCGGCGATCCCGGTAGGCGAGCTCGCCAACGGCGTGCGCGCGATCAGCACCGTGCTCAACATCACGCGCACCTGGAACGCGATCGCCGCAATTTCGTACATGCGCCGCGGCCTTGCCCTGGCGCGCGCCTACGCGCGCGAGCGCGTCGCTTTCGGCGCCCCGCTTGCGAAGCAGCCGTTGCACGCGGACACCCTGGCGGGACTGCAGGCGGAATTCGAGGCTGCTTTTCACCTCGCCTTCTGCGTCGTCGAGCTGCTCGGGCGCGACGAGTGCGGCGAGGCAGCCGAGGAGCAGCAGGCGCTGCTTCGCATCCTGACGCCGGTGACCAAGCTCACCACCGGCCGCCAGTCGGTGGCCGTCGTGTCGGAGGCGCTCGAAGCATTCGGCGGCGCAGGCTACCTGGAAGACACCGGGCTCGCCGCGCTACTGCGCGACGCGCAGGTGTTCTCCATCTGGGAAGGCACCACCAACGTCCTCGCCCTCGACACGCTGCGCGCGATCGGCCCGCGCGGCCTGGCGCCACTCACGCGCGAAGTCGGCTTCCTCCTCGGCGCCGTGCGTGAAACCGGGCTCGTGGCGCTCTCGGCACGCATCCAGGCCGCCCTGGAGGCGGCGCAGGCATGGTGGCAGACGAACGCCGGCCGCGACCAGCCCGCCCTAGAAGCCGGCGCCCGCCGCTTCGCCCTGACCCTGGGCCGCAGCACCGCCGCCGCGCTCCTCGCGCGCCAGGCGCAGTGGTCGCTCGATCACGAAAAGGACCGCCGGCCTCTGGCCGCCGCCCTGCGCTTCGCCGCCGCCGGCATCAACCTGCTCGCCGACCCCGACCCGTCGCTCTCGCGCCTGCTCGCCGACGACACCTGACGCGCTAGCCGTACATCTTCCAGCCGAACCCGGCGCACGCGCTGCACGCCTGCGTGCCGACCTTGCCGGTGGCCTCGCACTCCTCGCATTGATCCCACAGGTGGGCGATGGCGCTCTTGAACGTGCCGGCGCAGCGCCTGCCGCTCACCGTCATGTTGCAGCGGTGATTGAGATCCTCGTGCCGGCCCGTCAGCGCCCCGCAGACGCTGCAGGCTCCCAACGGCTTCGGCTTTTTGTCCAGACGCATGGCGCGCCTCGCTATCGTAAAGTAATGGCATGACCACGGTCATGCGTGTTCGGCGGCACCGGCTTCCTCGGCCGGCTGCGCGCGCCCGGGCCGGACTGAAGCGTTTGACGAGCGGGCGCTGAGCGCGGTAGCGTACCGACGCCCAATTTCGCCGGCGCGCATCCTGCCAAACCATGAGACACACGACACGCGATCGCCGTAATCGCACGCGCAAGCAGAAGATCCGAAAAAAGCTGCGGCAACAGGCAAAGCAGCAGAAAAGAGAAGCACGCACCAAGAACCCCGCCGCAGCGGGGCCTGTTACCTGACGACTCGACGGCTTGCGGCGCCGCTTCCCGCACGCCGTCGTCGTCCCGGCGCTCGCTTCGGCGACAGCAATCGCGACAGCTCGCGGTGCAGGCGCTCGTATTGCTGCCGGATGAACCGGTAGCACTCGCAGGATCGCTTTTCCAGGCCCGGCTTGTCGAGAACCCTGATGCGGCCCCGGCGGTAGCCGATCAAGCCGGCGAGGTGGAGCTTCCGGGCAGCCTCGGTAACGCTCACGCGACGCACCCCGAGCATGGCAGAGATCGAGTCGTGGGTCATCGGGAACTCGTGCGAGCCGGCATAGTCGCTCATGGTGAGCAGCCAGCGCGCCACGCGCCGCTCGATGCTGTGGTGCTGGCTGCAGGCCACCGATTGGCTGATCACCGAGAGAAACGTCCGCGTGTACTCCAGAAGCAGCCGCTGCAGCGGGCTGCCGAAGCGGATTTCCTTGCGCAGGTCTTTCGACTTCATCCTCATCGCGCCGCCCGGGAGCTGCACGATCGCCTTGTCGGGGGTAACGATACCCCCCAGGAAGATATTGATGCCGACGATGCCTTCCCGGCCGATGACGCCGACTTCGACGGTGCGCCGATCGTCCGTGGTGTCGACCATCGCGATCACGGCGTCCTCGGGAAAGTACACCGCCTCGATTTTCTGGTCCGCCCGGTAGACGATCTCGCCGCGCTTCAGGCGCACGTGCTCGAGCCTGGGCAGCAGGCGTTGGTATTCGCTGGCGAGAAGGGCGGCGAGTATGCGGTTCATTGGCGAAGTCTAGTCGCCGGGCTCTGCGGTGTCGATGCGGGCTGTCCTGCCGCGCCGCCGGGTGCTAGGCTGTGCAGC
>DATKAX010000367.1:0-7830 GCA_035514595.1 Burkholderiales bacterium | reverse complement strand
TGTCAGCATTCCGGCGACCACAAGAGCCAACGCGCGACTCGTTTGCAACGCAATTCGTTCCATCGCTCGACTCCCGGTGAATGGATAGGCGGACGGCGCGATCCTGCGATCGCGCCGTCCGGTTACTGCGACCGCCGAGCTGTGCTAGTTGCTGCTGACCAGCACGCCCACGCGGCTGTTCTGCCTGAGCTGCGGGTGGGCGGAAGTCCTGGGTCAGGTGGAAGGCAAGGCTCTGGACCATCTCCTCGCGCGGGTCCGAGCTGCGCACGCCGCCGCTCACGCCGCTCACGCCGGCACCGTGGTTAGCTCCGGATGGATCGCAGCGGCGCGGGGCGGGGATTCACCTGGCTGGAGAAGCTGTACTGGTTGCGCCCGCGCTGCTTCGCCTGGTACATCGCCGCGTCCGCGGCCTTGAGCAGGGTATTCGCATCTGCGCCGTCGACAGGGTAGATGCTGATGCCGATGCTCGCCGTCAGCCACAGCTCGCGCCCGGCGATCTGGTGTGCCGCCGCTACGGCCGCAATGATCTTGCCTGCGGTAAGGGCGGCATGGTCCGCGTGCGTGATCTCGGAGAGCAGCACAACGAACTCGTCGCCCCCCTTTCGGCTGACCGAATCCGAGCCGCGTACGCCGGCCTTCAGCCGTTGCGCGACCGATTGCAGCAGCTTGTCGCCGATATCGTGTCCCAGGGAGTCGTTGACGTCCTTGAAGCGGTCCAGGTCCATGTACAGCAGCGCCAGCTGACTGTGATGACGACGAGCCAGCGCGATCGCCTGGGCAATGCGGTCGTCGAGCAAAACGGGGTTCGGCAGGTCGGTGAGGTAGTCGTGCTGCGCCAGATGGGACATCTTGGCCATGACTTCCCGCGATGCGCTGACGTCGTGAAACACCATCACCGCGCCGATGACGCTACCGTCGCGGCCGCGAATCGGAGCGGCGGAGTCCTCGATGGCGGTTTCCATCCCGTCGCGCCGGACCAGGACGCTGTTCGCCGCCAGGCCGACGGGCTCGTTCCGCTTCATGGCGAGCTCCATCGGATTGCGGGCAGGCGGCTCGCGTGTAATGCCGTCCAGGACCCGGAACACCTGGCCGAGCGGACGGCCGCTCGCCTCCTCGCGGGACCACCCGAGCAGCTGCTCCGCGACCGAGTTGAGATACATCACGTTGCCCGCGGCGTTGGTGCTCAGAACAGCGTCGCCGATGGAGTCGAGCGTGACCTGCGCGCGCTCCTTTTCCAGGAACAATGCTTCTTCGGCCGCCTTGCGGTCGATCACGTTGCGCAGCGCGCGCGGCAGGGAATAGCTGTCCAGATGAGTCCTCGGGAGATGGTCGTGCGCGCCCCGCCGGACGGCCTGCGTCGCCAGCTCATCGCCGGTCGTGCCGCCAAAGACCAGGATCGGAACCTGCCGGGCAGCAGCAAGCAGGCGATTCAGCGCGCCGATCCCTTGGACGTCGGGCAGCAGGAGATCGAGCAGCACCACGGTCGTTGCGCCGTGGCGCAGCCATCCGAGGTCCTCCGGCAGGCGGCTCATGCGTTGAACGTGAAATGACGCGCCGTGATCGCCGGCGAGCGCCTCCTCGACTGCGCGGGCGTCGCCGGAACTGGCAGTGATCAGAAGCACCTGGATGTCCATGCGATGGCGCGGGAAGTATGCCTCCCCGGCGCGGGCCCTTCTGTACGTTACCATACACAGCGGGCCGGGCGCGGCGTGCAGCGAATCGCCTGGGCGATCTGTGCGAAATCGAACATACGCTGCGCCCGGAGGCGCGCACTCTTCCCGCGTATCGGAGAAACGCGATGTTCAAGATCGAAGTCGAGGACGGCAACGGGATCTGGTCGGAGGTGCGCGGCGCCGACGGCACGCCGCCGGGCGAGCAGAGGTGAGTGCGGCCTTGCAGTGGCGGCACTGCCGGACGGTAAAATCGACCGTCATGGTCCGCATCTTCGGCGTTCTGTTTGCGTTACTGCTGAGCGGTTGCGGCACGCTGCCGGCGCCGCCGGAACCCGTCTCGACTGCGGCCGAGGTCCTCCCGGTGCCGAAGGCTCCGGTCGCCGAGGCTCCGGTCGCCAAGGCTCCGGTCGCCGAGGCTCCGGCCGCCGTGGGTGCCGCCGCCGAGGCTCCCGCCGCATCGGCGCCCGCGAAGCCCGCTGCCAGGCCGACCCTCGCCAAGGCGCCCACGCCGGTCCCGCCGCCTGCCACGCCTCGCAAGCCCGAGAGCGCGCCGCCGGAAGCGGCCAAGCCCGCGGGCCCGCCGCCGCTCGACCTCAAGAGCCTCGAGCAGCAGCTCAAGGAGACAGGTGCCATCGGCCTGCTGACCAAGCTCTCGCTCAAGAACCAGGTCGACGACCTGCTCGAGCAGTTCCGCGACTTCTACGCAGGGCGCCTGAAGGTCAACCTCGCGGAGCTGCGCGGGCCCTTCGACATGCTGCTCATGAAGGTGCTTTCGCTCCTGCAGGACAAGGACCCGGTGCTCGCCGGGTCGATCCGTGCGTCGCGCGAGGCGCTTTGGGGCATCCTCGCCGATCGCGAAAAGTTCCAGAAGCTGGCCTGAGGAATCCCATGGGAATACGTGATGCAATCCGCAGCGCACTCGCCTTGACGGCGGCGCTCATCGCCATGCCGCTGCTTGCCGCGGACGATGCCGCGCAGCGCAAGGACCTCGCAGTGGTCATCGCGCTGAACGGGCAGGCGTGCGGCGAGGTGGTGAGCTACCAGGAGAAGGGCAAGAACGACTTCGTGGCCACCTGCAAGGACGGTAACCGCTACCGGGTGTTCGTCAGCGCCGAAGGGCGCGTCGTGGTCCAGAAGCAGGCCCGCTAGCCGTCCTTACGCGAAGCGCGTGCGCGAAAGCTCGTAGACGTTGTCGTCCGGGCGCGCGTCGGCGCCGCGGCGCTGGTTGCGGACCCACTCGCCGATCGGGGCGAACTGCTGGCGCTCGGAGGCGGAGAAGTTCGGGTCCATGTCGTAGATGCCGATGCCGGCCTCGGCGACCTTGAGATAGACGTCGGAGTCGACGAGCCGCGCGACGAGCTTGAGGTTGAGCGAGTTGAGAAACCACTGCAGCGGGGCGTAGGACGGCATCGAGCGGCGCACCTTGTTCGCCACGATGCCGATGGGGAGCCTGCGCGCCTGCATGTGCTGCGTAAGCAGCGTTTCCTTGATGAAGTTCGCCGTGGCGTGGATGTCGATGGTGGAGGGCGTCACGGGGATGAGGATGCAGTTGGCCCGGTCGAACATCTCGTGCAGCACCATGCCGCAGTCGCCGGCGGGCGCATCGATGATGAGCTGCTGCGTGTCGGGCGCCACGTACATCGCCATGCTGCGTAGAGCCATCGCCTTCTGCCGCGCGGCGTTGGCGGTGCGAATGACCCTGGCGTAAGGCGGGCGCAGGCTCAACCAGTTGAGGCTGGACCCTTGCGGGTCGTAATCCATGACCGCGGTCTGGACGCCGGTGGCGGCGAAGTAGCTCGCGAGGTTGACGGTGACCGTGGTCTTGCCTGAACCGCCCTTGGGGTTGATGACGAGCGTCGTGTGCATTCTTATCCCCGGGCGTCCGCTAACCTGTTTTTATCGGTTAATCAATATGCTACGTGGCGATCATGATGCTACGTGCCAAGAGGAAATGCAAGCGCTCGCGAGCCCCTACAATTGCGGGCCCATTCGATGACCGTCACGCAACCCCTCGCCAGGCGGCGCGCCGCCGCGTTTTCGCTCCTCGTCGTGGCCAATCTCCTGTGGTCCGGGAACTGGGTCATCGGGCGGGCGTTGCGCGAAGCCTTCGATCCCATCGCGCTCAATTTCTGGCGCTGGTTCGTCGCGGTGGTGGTGCTCGCGCCGCTCGCGCTGCCGCTGCTCGCGGGCAAGGGCGCGGTTATCCGCCGCCACGCCGGGCTGCTCGCGCTGCTCGCGCTGACCGGGGTGGTGCTGTTCCAGAGCTTCGTCTATATCGGCCTGCGCACGACCACCGCGATCAACGGGGTGCTGCTCAACTCCTCGGGGCCGCTTTTCATCCTGCTCGCCTCCTGGGCAATCGACCGGCAGGGCGCGAGCGCGAGGCAGGTCGCCGGGATGCTTATCTCGCTCGCCGGCATCGTCGTCATCATCACGCGTGGCGAGCCCGCCCGGCTGCTCGAGCTCGAGTTCCACGCCGGCGACGCCTGGGTGCTGCTCGCCATGCCGATGTGGGGCGTGTACTCGGTGCTGCTCAGGCGCCTGCCGCGCGAGCTCGGGGGCGTGCCCTCGCTGTTCGTGATCTGCGTCGCCGGCGTGGCGCTGCTCGCGCCGGCGTTCGCGGTCGAGGCCCTGTACGCGCCGCCGCGCTGGCCGGGGCCTGCGGATGCCGCGGGCGTGCTCTACCTCGGGCTCGCGGCCTCGGTGGGCGCCTTTTTCTGCTGGAACCGCGGCGTGGCGGTGGTCGGGGCGAATACCGCCGGGTTCACCATGCATCTCCTGCCGGCCTTCGGTACGGTGCTCGCGATGATCCTGCTGGGGGAAAGGTTCGGCGCGTTCCACGCCGCGGGCGTCGCGACCATCGTCGCCGGCGTGGTCCTCGCGAGCACGCGCCGTGCGTAGCGACTGCGTCGTCCTCGGCGCTGGCATCGTCGGCATTTGCGTTGCGCTGCACCTGCAAAAGCGCGGCCGCTCGACGCTGCTCGTCGACCGGCGCGGCGCGGCGGAGGAGACCTCGTTCGGCAATGCCGGCCTGATCCAGCGCGAAGGCGTCTACCCGTACGGCTTCCCGCACGACTTCGGCGCGCTCCTGCGCTACGGCCTGAACCGCACCATCGACGCCTCCTACCATCCTTCGGCGCTGCCGAAGCTCGCGCCGTTCCTGTGGCGCTACTGGAAGCATTCGCGCCCGGCGCGCCACGCCGAGGTGGCGAAGGTGTACTCCAAACTGATCGAGCATTGCGTCGCCGAGCACCAGGCGCTCGCGAACCAGGCGGCGGCGCAGGAATTCCTGCACCCGACCGGCTGGATGAAGGTGTTCCGCACCGAGCGCGAGCGCGACCGGCGCTACATCGAGGCCGGGCAGTGGCACCGCGAGTTCGGCGTCAACTACCGCACGCTGGATGCGAAGACGCTGCAGGAGCGCGAGCCGCATCTCGCGCCGGTGCTGGTGGGCGCGCTGCACTACACCGACCCGCTCAGCGTCGACGATCCGCATGCCCTGGCGCAGGCCTACCTGCGCGCCTTCGAGCGCCAGGGAGGGCGCTTCGTGCAGGGCAATGCGGCGAGCCTGGAGGCCGACGGCGCGGCCTGGCGCCTGCGCACCGCGCAGGGTCCGCTCGCCGCCTCGAGCGCGGTGATCGCGCTCGGCCCCTGGGCCGACGTGCTGACGCACGCGCTCGGCTACGACTTCCCTTTGGCGGTAAAGCGCGGCTACCACATGCACTACCGGCCGGCGGGCGCGGCGAAGCTCAACACGCCGATGCTCGACACCGAGCGCGGCTACTTCCTCGCGCCGGTGCGCCGCGGCATCCGCCTAACCACGGGGGCCGAGTTCGCGTTGCGCGACGCGATCCGCACCCCGGTGCAGCTCGGCCGCGCCGAGCCGATTGCGCGCGAGCTGTTCCCGCTCGCCGAGCGCCTGGACAACGAGCCCTGGATGGGCGCGCGCCCGTGCACGCCGGACATGCTGCCGGTCATCGGCCGCGCGCCGCGCCACGAGAGGCTGTTTTTCGCTTTCGGCCACGCCCACCACGGTCTCACCCTTGCCGCGGTGACCGGGCGGCTCATCGCCGAGATGCTGACCGGCGAGGCGCCGTTCGTCGATCCGGCGCCGTACGCACCGGAGCGCTTCGCTTCCTTCTAGGCTGCGGCGCGCCGATTCGCTTCGAGCTTCGCGTCCACCAGCGCCACCACCTCGTCGAGGACGAAAAGGCGCATGCCCTTCTGTGCGGCGATGGTCTGCACCAGGCGGTCCACCCGCTCGATGTAGGGCGCGCCGGCGTACAGGGCGCGCGCGGCGGAGGAGGGGCTCGCGAGGCTCTGCGCCGCCGCGGCGTACTTCTCGAAGGGCACCAGGTCCTTCTCGTCCGCGCCGAGTGAGACGCAGAGCTTCACCACCCAGCCGTAGACCGAGCGCGCGGTCTCGAGGTCGCCGTGCACCGCGTCCTTGATCGAGCGGGCGCCCTCCCGGGTGATGCAGCGGTAGTTGCCCGCCATGAGCATGGCCCATTTCGCGAGCGGCACGAACACCGAGTCGTGCACCTTGAGCTTGACGGGCAGCTCCATGCCTTCGAAACGCGCAGCCTCGATGTCGGCCTCGAGCCGGCGCAGAATCGCGGTGTGCGCCTCCGACGGAAAGCGCGCCGACTTGAAGTTGGTCGGGAGCCTCACCTGCAGCACGTTCACCTTCTCTTCCGGCGGGCGGAACGCCTGCGGGTCGGGGCTGCACAGCGTCATCAGCTTCGGATCGAAGCGGTCCCAGACGGTGGGGTCGGTATAGCAGCTCCGGCACTTGTCGGCGGCGACGCCGGGGATGCGCGCGAGGTAGGGCAGCGGCGGCATGTTCATGATCGACATGCAGGGAACCCTTGCCCTCGCCACCGCATCGAGCAGCTCGCGCACGCCCGGCGAACGGTACTGAGGCTCCTGCATCGCCAGCACCACGAGGTCGTAGTCGGACGGATTCGCGTGTGCCGTACCGCCGGCGGAAAGCTTGCCGGGAAGCTTGCGCGAGTCGACTTCCACCAGGCCCTCGCGGCCCTTGACCGGCAAGCGCACGCGCGCGCCTTCCTTGTTGATGAGCTCGGCCTCGGCCGGCAAGCAGATCAGCCGCGCCGTGTGGCCCGCGAGCACGAGCTTGGTGGCGAGCAGCGACCCGTAGGAGGCGCCCATGATGAGGACGTTGCAAGGCTCGGACATACGGCAAGCTCCGCTCAATCTGCAGGGATCGGATGGTACGGCATCTTGTACCATTGAAGAATTCCAACCAAGAGGGGAAAAATCATGGCACGCAAAGCGAAAGCGGCTCCCAAGAGCAGGCTGGATGCGGAGATGCGCACGCTGGGCAGGAAGATGGACGGCTTGATTGCGGCGGCGCGCAAAACCGAAGGCAGGCTGCGCGCGAGCTCGGCAGTGCAGCTTCGCAAACTGAAGGTGAAGCAGGCGGCCGCGAAGCGCGCGCTCGCCAAGCTCGGGCGGCAGAGCGCGGCGGCGAGCGGGCCCGTGAAGTCGGGCCTGCGCAAGGCGTGGCGGGACATCGAGGCGGCGGTCAGGCAGGCGACCAAGCGCTTCCGCGAAACCGGCTGAACGTCAAGGCCTGCCTGTTCGACGTCTTCGGCACGGTGGTGGACTGGCGCACGAGCGTCAGCCGCGACCTGGCGGCGTTCGCGCGCGAGAAGGCGATCGCGGGCATCGACTGGCTGGAGTTCACGGTCGAATGGCGCAAGCTCTACCAGCCCTCGATGCAGGAGGTGCGCTCGGGCCGGCGCGCGTGGACGATCCTCGACGTGCTGCACCGGGAGAGCCTCGAGAAGCTGCTCGCGCGCTACGGCATTCACGGGCTCGCCGAGGCCGACATCGACCACATGAGCCGCGCCTGGCACCGCCTCGACCCGTGGCCCGACGTGGTAGAAGGCCTCGCGCGCCTCAAGTCGAAATTCATCATCGCGCCGTGCTCGAACGGCAACATCGCGCTCATCGTGAACATGGCCAAGCGCGCAGGCCTGCCGTGGGACTGCGTGCTCGGCGCGGAGACTGCGCGCGCCTACAAGCCGATGCCGCAGGCGTACCTCGCGTCCTGCGCGCAGCTCGGCCTCTCAGCCGCGCAGGTGATGATGGTCGCGGCGCACAACGCCGACCTGCGCGCGGCCAAGGCGCA
>DATKAX010000366.1:0-2963 GCA_035514595.1 Burkholderiales bacterium | reverse complement strand
GATCGTCTCGCTTGCGGAGGGCGCGACCCACTGGCCGCCGATATAGAACTTGTCGCGGTTGAGCATTCGGTATCCTGTGCATGAAATGCTGCCTTTGGAAGGCAGCGCGGGGAGGCGATACTCTACCGCAGGGGAGGGCCTAGGGGGGCAGCGCGATGAACACCAAGAGCCGGCTCGAGATCCTCGAGCAGAAAGTCGCCGCGCTGGAGACGGCGCTCGCCGGCGGCCCGAAGCCCGAGGCTGCGTCTGCTCCGGCAAGCGTCGCGCAACCCGCGCCGGAACCAGAGTTTGTCAAGTTCCCCATGCCGGAGCCCCTGCTGCTCCTCGTGTGGATGGCCTTCGCGCTGCTCCGCCAGGTGGGAAAGCCGAAGTAATGCTCCAGCCGCGCAGCGAGATTCTGAGCTGGGGAGAGCAGGGCCGCATCGCGCCAACCGACCTGCGCCCGGCACTGCGGCTCGCAGCGATCCTTCCGACGCCGGCGCAATGGCGCCGGTTTCTCGACCGCATGCTGCTCTTCATGGGCGCGGTGATGCTTGCCGCCGGCGTGATCTTCTTCTTCGCGTACAACTGGCAGGAGCTCGGCAGGCTGGCGAAGTTCGCGCTGGTCGAGGCGTTGCTCGTCGCGGCCCTGTGGCTCGTCTGGCGGCTGGGACTCGAGCGCGCCCCGGGCAAGGCTGCGCTGCTCGGCGCCGCCCTGCTCACCGGCGCGCTGCTCGCGCTGGTGGGGCAGGTCTACCAGACCGGGGCCGACACCTTCGAGCTGTTCGCCGCGTGGGCGGCGGCGATCCTGCCCTGGGCGCTGCTCGCGCGTTTCCCGGCGCTTTGGCTGCTGTGGCTCGCGATCGCGAATCTCGCCATCACGCTCTACTTCCAGACGTTTGGCGGCTGGCTGGGCATCGCTTTCGACCTGGAGCGGCAGCTCTGGACGCTGTTCGGCTTTAACACCCTGGCCCTCGCGATAGCGGAGGCGAGCGCGAGCCCGCAGGGCGAGCGCTGGGCGCTGCGCGTGCTCGCTACGGCAAGCGGCGCGCTTGCGACCGCGCTGGCGATCATCGCCATAGTCGACGCGGAGCACCATTCGGCGTGGGGCCTGCTTGCCTGGGCCGCATGGATCGCGGCGGCCTACGCGTTTTATCGGCACCGCCTGAGAGACCTGTACGTGCTCGCCGGCGGCGCGCTGTCGGCGATCGTGGTGGCGGTGGCGTTTCTCGGCCAGCACCTGCCCTCCATGGACCCGGGAAGCTTTCTCCTGCTCGGGCTCGCAGTGATTGCGATGTCCGCCGCGGCCGGCTACTGGCTGCGCACGGTGTCGGCGGAGAGTGGCCGATGAGCGCGCTTACCCGGGAAAGCCTGTGGGCGAAGCTGCGCGAGCGCGGGCTGGTGGGCGGCGAGCTGCCCGCGCCCGAGGCGGATCGCTCGCCGTGGTTCGTGCGCGCCATGCTCGGCGTGGCGGGCTGGATCGGCGCGCTGTTCGTGCTCGGGTTCGTCGGCATGGCCCTGGAGGGCCTGATGCGAATCGCCGTGGCGTCGCTTGCCGTCGGCGCGCTGATGTGCGCGGCGGCGGCGACCATCTTCCGCGCGCGCGACTCCGATCTCGTCACCCAGTTCGCGTTCGCGGTGAGCCTCGCCGGGCAGGCGCTGATGGCCAACGGCTGGTTCGATCTGCTCCGCTTATCGAGCGCGGCGGCGCTCGTCGTCGGCGCGCAGCAGGCGGCGCTGTTCTTCCTGCTGCCCAACTTCAATCACCGGGTGTGGGCGTCCTGGTCGGGCGCCTATGCCGTGGTTTTCGCGCTCGGCAAGCTCGGTCTCGCGGCGCTTGCGCCCGCGATCGTGAGCGCCGCGTTCCTTGCCCTCTGGCTGCGCGAGTTCGATCATCCGCGCCGAGGCCGGCTGCTGCGCAGCGGCGGCTACGGCCTTGCCATCGCCGCCGCGCAGGCAGCGGTGATGCAGGGTCCCTTGATCCATGTCCTGCTCTTTGCGGAAGCTGCAGGCGGCGACCGGGTGGTGATGTGGATCGGGGCGGCTGCTGCCGGCGCGGTCCTGCTCTGGGCTGTGGTGGCGCTCCTGCGCCGCGAAGGCGTAGCGCTTGCCTCGGGCCCCGGCAAGAGCGCGCTCGCCGGCGCCGCCATCCTGGCGGTTGCCTCGCTCAAGGCGCCGGGAATCGGCCCGGCGACGGCGATCCTGCTCGTGGGCTACGCCAACGGCAACCGCCTGCTCGCGGGCCTGGGCATCGCCACCCTGATCGGCTATCTGTCGCATTACTACTACTCGCTGCAGGCCACGCTGCTCGAGAAGTCGGTGCTGCTCGCCGCCGCCGGGCTGGCGCTTATCGCGGCGCGCCTCGCGCTCGCGAAGCTGTGGCCGGAAACGGGGATCAAGAACCATGCGTAGGCTGCTGGCGATTGCGGCGGGGCTCGCCATCCTGGCTGCGGTCAACTGGACGATCTACGCGCGCGAGCGGCTGCTCGCCGAGGGCCGCATCGTGCTGCTCGAGCTTGCGCCCGTCGACCCGCGCTCGCTGATGCAGGGCGATTACATGGCGCTGCGCTTCAAGGCCGCCGATGATGCATTCGGTCCGTTTCTGCGCGACACGGCACCCGACGGCCGGCTCGTCGTCAGGCTGGACGAGCGCGGCGTCGGCCGCTATCTGCGCCGCGACGACGGCGCCGCGCTGGGCGAGGGGGAGGTGGCGCTGCGCTACCGCGTGCGCGCCGGCCGCGTGAAGTTCGCGACCAACGCCTTCTTCTTCGAGGAAGGGACCGCTGCCCGGTACCAGCTCGCGCGCTACGGCGAATTCCGGGTCGCGCCTTCCGGCGAGCTTTTGCTGACCGGCTTGCGCGGCGCCGATCTCGAACGCCTTGGCGCGGCCCGCGACTGACTCGTTATACTGCCGCACTTCGGGACAACAGGATAAAAGGATGGCGCGCAAGGCGCAGGCGGTACTCTGCCGCGAGCTCAATCGG
>DATKAX010000365.1:0-2088 GCA_035514595.1 Burkholderiales bacterium | reverse complement strand
GATCTTGCGCGCGCGGGACACCGCGAGCTTGTCCTCGGGCGAGAGCTCGTCCATGCCGAGAATCGCGATGATGTCGCGCAGCTCCTTGTAGCGCTGCAGGGTCGCCTGCACCGCGCGCGTGGTGTTGTAGTGCTCTTCGCCAATGGTATTCGGATCCACCTGGCGCGAAGTCGAATCGAGCGGGTCCACCGCCGGGTAGATGCCCAGCGACGCGATGTCGCGCGACAGCACCACGGTGGCGTCCAGGTGCCCGAAGGTGGTGGCGGGCGAGGGGTCGGTCAGGTCGTCCGCCGGCACGTAAATCGCCTGCACCGAGGTGATGGAGCCCGTCTTGGTGGAGGTGATGCGCTCCTGCAGCCGCCCCATCTCCTCGGCGAGCGTGGGCTGGTAGCCCACTGCGGAAGGCATGCGCCCGAGCAGCGCCGACACTTCGACCCCGGCGAGCGTGAAGCGGTAGATATTGTCCACGAAGAACAGGATGTCGCGCCCCTCGTCGCGGAAGCTCTCGGCCATGGTGAGGCCGGTGAGCGCCACGCGCAGCCGGTTGCCCGGCGGTTCGTTCATCTGCCCGAACACCATCGCCACCTTGGATTCGGTCAGGTTGTCCACCTTCACCACGCCGGCCTCGATCATCTCGTGATAGAAGTCGTTGCCCTCGCGCGTGCGCTCGCCGACGCCCGCAAACACGGAAAGACCCGAGTGTTGCGTGGCGATGTTGTTGATCAGCTCGAGCATGTTCACGGTCTTGCCGACCCCGGCGCCGCCGAACAGGCCGATCTTGCCGCCCTTGGCGAACGGGCAGATGAGGTCGATGACCTTGATGCCGGTCTCGAGCAGCTCCACCGAGGGCGCGAGCTCGTCGAACTTGGGCGCGGTCTGGTGGATCGAGCGCAGCTGGTCTGACTTGATCGGGCCGACGTCGTCGATCGGGCGCCCGAGCACGTCCATGATGCGCCCGAGCGTGCCCTGGCCGACGGGCACCGAGATCGGCGCGCCGGTGGACTTGACCTTCATACCGCGGCGCAGGCCGTCGGAGGAACCCATGGCGATGCAGCGCACCACGCCGTCGCCGAGCTGCTGTTCGACTTCGAACATGAGGCCTTTCTCGGCGAGCGCGTCCGCCCCGGTATCTTCGAGAACCAGCGCATCATAGATGCCGGGCATCGCGTCGCGCGGAAACTCGATATCGGTGACTGCGCCGATGCATTGAACGATGGTGCCTAGTGCTTGTGCCATGATTTTCCTTTACAACACGGCGGCCGCGCCGCCCACGATTTCCGAGAGCTCTTTGGTGATGCCGGCCTGGCGGTTCTTGTTGTAGACCAGCGTCAGTTCGTCGATCAGGGTGGCGGCGTTGTCGGAGGCGGCCTTCATCGCCACCATGCGCGCCGACTGCTCGGAGGCCATGTTCTCGGCCAACGCCTGGAAGATGATCGCCTCGATGTAGCGCGTCATCACCTGGTCGAGCACCGCCTTGGCTTCCGGCTCATACAGGTAGTCCCACACCGATTCGGGCGCGCCCAGGCGCTCGCCCGACAGCGGCAGGAGCTGCTCGATCACCGGCTCCTGCTTCATGGTGTTGATGAAGCGCGTGTAGCCGATCATCAGCCGATCGAACCGGTCCGTGGTGTAGCCGTCGAGCATCACCTTGATGGTGCCGATCAGCTTGTCCATCTGCGGACGGTCGCCCAGTTGCACCGCCTGCGACACGATGTTCGCGCCCAGGCGCTGCATGAATCCCAGGCCCTTGTTGCCGATGCAGCAGGCGTCGACCTCCTCGCCCTCGGACTTCCAGGCCTTGTACTGGGTGAGCACCTGGCGCAGCAAGTTGGTGTTGAGCGCGCCGCACAGGCCTTTGTCCGTGGTGATGACGATCAGCCCGACGCGCTTGCTGCTGTCGCGCGTCACGAGGAAGGGATGCCGGTACTCGGGATTGGCGTGGCTGATGTGCGCCGCCACGTTGCGGATCTTCTCGCCGTAGGGCCGCGCATGGCGCATGCGCTCCTGCGCCTTCCTCATCTTGGAGGCGGCGACCATCTCCATGGCCTTGGTGATCTTCCGAGTGTTCTGCACACTCTTGATCTTTAC
>DATKAX010000364.1:0-9432 GCA_035514595.1 Burkholderiales bacterium | reverse complement strand
CGCCGCGCCGAGCGCGCCGGGCTGGCGCGGATCGGCGTACACCACCAGCGTGAGCTTGCCCAGCACGTTGTCGACCACCGCCAGCTCGTCGGACACGAGAAGCAGCATGTCCGGCGTGCCGAGCGGGTCGGGCTTGGCCTGCCCGAGCGCGCGCGGCTCGATGTGGCGCACCGCCTCGTAGCCGAAGTAGCCCACCAGCCCGCCGCCGAAGCGAAGTCCGGGCAGCGGCGCGACGCGCTGGCGCGCAAGCCAGCCGCGCACGTACTCGAACGGATCGGCGTCCTCCAGGCTTTCGAGGCAGACCTCGGTGCCGCGCGCATCGCAGAGCCAGCGGCGCAAGCGGCGTCCGCGCGCCTCGATGCGCTCGGCGCAGGCGAGGCCGATGAAGGAATAGCGCCCGAAGCGCTCGCCGCCGACGACCGACTCGAGGAGGTAGGAATACGGGGCGTTCGCCAGCTTCGCGTAGAGCGCGAGCGGCGTGTAGAGATCGGCGCGCGCCTCGGCAAGCACCGGGATGCGCGTATAGCCCTGCTGGGCGAGCTGCTCGAATTCGAGCTCTGTCACGAGCCTGCTCCGTGGGAGAACCGGGAAAACCGCTTGCGGCCGGGGCTGCTGCGCCGCCCCGTGCCGCGCGGGGGACGCTTGGGGATCTAGCGGCGCCAGCGGCGCCAGCTACGCCAGGAGAAAGGCTCGAATTGTGCAGAGAGGAGCTGCACGGCGCCAAAACTATAGCATGCCCAGGCGCCGGCGCATGTCGCCGATCGCGCCGGCGTAATCGCCCGAGCCGAAGATCGCGGAGCCGGCGACGAAGGTGTCGGCGCCGGCGCGCGCGATCTCGGCGATGTTGTCCACCTTCACGCCGCCGTCGACCTCGAGCCAGATCGGCTTGCCGCACGCCGCGATGCGCCGGCGCACCTCCTCGATCTTGGAAAGCACCGAACGGATGAACTGCTGGCCGCCGAATCCCGGGTTCACCGACATCAGCAGCACGATGTCGAGCTTCTCCAGGGTATGGTCGAGGTACGAAAGCGGCGTCGCCGGGTTGAGCGCGAGGCCGCCCTTGCAGCCGTGCTCCCGGATGAGCGCGAGCGTGCGATCGACGTGCTCGGAGGCTTCCGGGTGGAAGGTGATGATATTGGCGCCCGCCTTGGCGAACTCGGGCACCAGGCGATCGACCGGCTTCACCATCAGGTGCACGTCCAGCGGAATCTTCACGTGCGGGCGCAGCGCCGCGCACACCAGCGGGCCGACGCTCAGGTTCGGAACGTAATGGTTGTCCATGACGTCGAAGTGGATGAGGTCGGCGCCCGCGGCCTCGACCGCGCGCACCTCCTCGCCCAGCCTCGCGAAGTCCGCCGACAGGATGCTGGGCGCGATGCGGAACGTCATGACCGCGCGCAGTTTACAATGCGGCCATGGCGCAGGAAAAGCGATACGAGATCTCGGTCAACGCGGCGACGCAGTACCTCGCCGACCAGTCCGACGAGGCGGCCGGGCGCTACGTCTTCGCCTACACCATCACCATCGCGAACGCCGGCAACGTCGCCGCGCAGCTCATCAGCCGCCACTGGATCATCACCGACGCCCAGGGGCTGGTGCAGGAAGTGCGCGGCCTCGGGGTCGTCGGGGCACAGCCCCTGCTGCAGCCGGGAGAAAGCTACGAGTACACGAGCGGCGCCTCGATCGCGACGCCCGTGGGCACGATGCGCGGCAGCTACCAGATGGTCGCCGAGGACGGCACCCGCTTCGAGGCGCCGATCCCGGAATTCACCCTGTCGGTGCCCAGGGTCCTGCACTAAAGGGAAGCCGCTATTTTGAATCGTCGTCGCGCGAGCGTTTCTTCGGCCAGGTCCACCAGACGATGAACGCCGCAAGTCCCAGTGCTACGCCGATCTCGAGAAAGATCACCCACATGAGCCGTGCTGCCTGCGCGCTCATTGTACTGGCCGCCGCGTGCACGCCGCTCGCTCCAGTCCCGCAGGCGCCCGTGTGCCCCGCGTGCCAGGCGGCGCCGGCAACGCAGCCGCCGGAGCGCGCCCTGTATCTGCCCTACAGCCTCGCTGCGCTGCCGGGCTGGGACCGCGCGGCGCTCCAGCCGAGCCTGCGGGCGTTTCTTTCCGGATGCACGCGCCCGGTTGCGCCGCTCGCGCGAGCCTGCGAGCTCGCCGCGGCGCTTCCGGAGGGCGACGAGCAGGCCGCGCGGCAGTTCTTCGAGACGAACTTCACGGCCTACGCGCTCATTTCCTCGCTCGCCGGGGACAGCGGCCTGATCACCGGCTATTACGAGCCGATCCTCGAGGGCAGCCGCACGCGCAGCGAGCTGAACCGCTACCCGATTTTCGGCGTGCCCGAGGATCTGGTGGTGGTCGACCTGGCGGGGGTAAACCCGGAGCTGCGCTACATGCGCTTGCGTGGCAGGTTGCAGGGACGGCGCCTCGTCCCGTACTACTCGCGCGCCGAAATCGAATCGGGGAGCAACGAATTCGCCGCGCCGGTGATCGCATGGACGGCGGACCCGGTGGCGCTGTTCTTCCTGCAGATCCAGGGCTCCGGACAGCTGCAGCTCGACAGCGGCGAGCACATCCGGCTGGGCTACGCCGATCAGAACGGGCACCCTTACCGCTCGCTCGGACGCCATCTCGTCGAGCGCGGCGAGCTGATGCTCGAGCAGGCCTCCATGCAGGGCATCCAGGCCTGGGCCGAGGCCAACCCGCACAAGCTGCAGCAGGCGATGAACCAGAACGCCAGCTATGTGTTCTTCCGCGAGCTGCCGCCCGCCGAAGGGCCGATCGGCGCACTCGGCGTGCCGCTCAGCGCCGAGCTGAGCCTCGCCGTCGACCGGCGCCACGTCCCGCTCGGCGCGCCGGTCTATCTCGCGAGCACCTACCCGCTCTCCGAAGAGCCGCTCGAGCGGCTGATGATCGCGCACGATACCGGCGGTGCGATCCGCGGCGCGGTGCGCGCGGACTACTACTGGGGTACGGGACCGCAGGCGGGCGCCCAGGCCGGGCGCATGCGCAGCCAGGGCAGGATGTGGCTGCTGTGGCCGCGCGACGAGCCGCTGCCCTCGTCCGGCTAGCGCTCCGTGGCCGGCGCTGCCGCCGCTACCTGGTCGAGCAGCTCGCGCAGCTCCCGCGCGGCGAGCCCGCCGTTCAGCCGCTCGCCGTTGGCGAGGAACAGCGTCGGCGTGCTGTTGACCGCGAGCCGGCGGCCGAGCGCCAGCACCTTGTCCACGGGATTGGGGCAGGCCGCGCCCGCGTCGGGCACCTTGGGCTGCGGCGCGGCAGCGAGCTCGAGCCATGCCTTGCTGCGGTCGGGCGAGCACCAGACCGCGCGCGAGTGATCGGCATTCTCGGGCCGGATCACCGGATACATGAACACGTAGACCGTCACGTCCTCGAGCTGCGCGAGCACGCCCTCGAACTGCCGGCATGCGGGGCAGTAGGGATCCGAGAACATGGCGAGCACGCGCTTGCCGCTGCCGCGCGTCACCTTCACCGCCAGATCGAGCGGCAGCGAATCGAAGCGGATCGCATTCAGCTTGCGCAGCCGCTCGTCGGTAAGGTCGCGGTCGTTCTGGAGATCGTAGATCCTGCCCTGGATGACGTGGTTCGCGGCCGCGTCGGTGTACACCACCTGCACGCCATTGGGCGTGCGGTAGCGCACTTCCCAGAGCCCGCTCACCGGCGCGGGCGCAACGCCTTCGATGCGCACGGCGCCGAGCTTTTTCTCCAGGACCTTGCGGATCTGCGCCTCGTTCGCCGCGGCCGGCAAGGCGACGAGGCACAACGCGAGTGCGGCGAGTCGTAACATGCGGTTTCTCCCTTCAGCTCATGGCCCGGCGCACCAGGACGTTCTTTAAGACCGGGAAGCGGTCGGCGAGGTTCAACCCGGCGTTGCGCGCTCGCGCAACCGCCATGCTACGCGCCCCGAACAGCGCAAACAGGCCGTCGACCACGGCATCCATCGCCAGGATCGGCTCGGCGCGGCTGCGCTCGTAGCGCCTGAGCAGGCGCGCATCGCCCGGGTCGCGGCCAGGCTCGCGCGCCGCGAGCACCGCCGCGAGTGCCCGGGCGTCCTGCAGGCCGAGGTTCAATCCCTGCCCCGCGAGCGGATGGATCACGTGTGCGGCGTCGCCGGCGAGCGCCACCCGCGGCCCTGCCAGGCGCCGCGCCGCAAGCCGGCGCAGGGCGAAGCTGCGTGCCGCGCCCGAGAGCGACAACGCGCCCAGCGCGCACCGCGACGCCGCCTCCACGTGCGCGCATAACGCCCCGGGCTCGAGGCCTGCGACGCGCCCGGCCTCCTCGGAAGGCAGCGACCACACCATCGACACCTGATTTCCCGGAAGCGGCAGCAACGCGAGAACCGGCCCGCCCTGGAACCACTGATAGGCGACGTTCGCATGCGGCTTCTCGCAGCGGAAATTCGCGACCACCGCCGCCTGCCCGTAATCGCTTTCGGCCGCGGCGATCCCCGCCTGGCGGCGCACGAACGAGGCCGCACCGTCCGCGCCCACGACGAGCTTCGCGCCAAGCTTCCGGCCGTCACTGAGCGTCAGCACCGCGCGCTCGTGCTCGAACACGAGCTTCTCGCACTGGGCGGGCGCGAACAGCTCCGCGTCGAGCGTGCTCCACAGGGCGTCCTGCAGCGCCGCGTCCTCGACGATCCAGGCGAGCGCCGGCACCCCGGCCCGGTAGGCATCGAATTCGATCGCCGAGGCGCCGTCGTCGCCGAAGATGCGCATGGCGTGCACCGGCGTAAGGCGGCTCGCGGGAATCGCCTGCCATGCGTCGATGCTGCGCAGGAACGCCACGTTTCCCGGGCTGAGCGCGTAGATCCGGGCGTCGAAGGTCTCGGGCGGCGGACCGGGCCGCGGCACGCGCCGCTCGTGGGCGACGAGCGCCACCGATAGCCCGCGCGACGCGCGCGCGAGGCTCGCGCCGACCGCGCCCGCGCCCGCCACGATAAGGTCGTAATCCACTGGGTTTATAATCGCGCCATCAATCCGTACCGTGGCGAATTAGCTCAGCTGGTTAGAGCAGCGGAATCATAATCCGTGTGTCCGGGGTTCGAGTCCCTGATTCGCCACCATTTTTCCTCAATCCCTCTTGCGCACGATTAAACGTCTGCTTGCCCTGGTGATCGCCGCGGGATTCGCCGCCGGCGCCGCGGCGCAGCTGCGCACCATCCCGCAGGAGGCGAAGGCGGGCAAGCTGCGCCACGTGCAGGAGACGCTGGTCGAGCTCGACGGCGAGCCGGCGCTGCTTTCCGCGGGGGCGCAGATCCGCGACCTGTCGAACCGGCTGGTGCTGCCCATCTCCCTGACCGATACCACGGCGGTCAGGTACCTTACCGACTCGACCGGGATGCTGCACCGGGTGTGGATCCTGTCTGCCGAGGAGGCGGCGCAGGCGCAGCCCGCGCCCAAGCCCGCGCCGCTGCCGGCGCCCGAGGCGGACGACGTCAAGTGAGCCTGCCGCGTTGAAGAAGCTCTATCTCCGCACCTTCGGCTGCCAGATGAACGAGTACGACTCGGAGAGGATCTCCGACGTGCTGCGCGCGGCCGAGGGGCACGAGCGCGCCGCGCGTGCCGAAGACGCCGATCTCATCGTGTTCAACACCTGCTCGGTGCGCGAGAAGGCGCAGGAGAAAGTGTTCGCCGATCTCGGCCGCGTGAAGCATCTCAAGGAAGCGAATCCCGGCGTGATGATCGCGGTGGGCGGCTGCGTCGCGGCCCAGGAGGGCGCGGGCATCGTCGAGCGCGCCCCGTACGTCGACGTGGTGTTCGGTCCGCAGACGCTGCACCGGCTGCCGCAACTGCTCGAGCAGCGGCGCCGCACCGGGCGGGCGCAGGTCGACGTGAGCTTTCCCGAGATCGAGAAGTTCGACCACCTTCCGCCGGCGCGCGTCGCGGGCGCGGCGGCGTTCGTCTCGATCATGGAAGGCTGCAGCAAGTACTGCAGCTTCTGCGTCGTGCCCTACACGCGCGGCGAGGAGCTGTCGCGGCCGTTCGAGGACGTGGCGGCGGAGATCGCCGGGCTCGCCGCGCAGGGCGTGAAGGAGGTGACGCTCCTCGGGCAGAACGTGAACGCCTGGCGCGCCGACATCGACGGCCGCCCCGCCGATTTCGCCGAGCTGCTGCGCTACGTCTGCGAACTTCCCCTGGAACGGATTCGGTATACGACTTCCCACCCGCGCGAGTTCACGCAACGACTGATCGACGCGCAGGCCGAGCTCGACAAGCTCGCGCCGCACGTGCATCTGCCGGTGCAGTCGGGCTCCGACCGGGTCCTCGCCGCGATGAAGCGCGGCTACTCGGCGCTCGAGTACCGCTCGATCGCGCGCCGCCTGCGGCGCGCGCGTCCCGAGCTGAGCCTGACCTCGGATTTCATCGTCGGGTTTCCGGGCGAGACCGAGGCCGATTTCGCGGCCACGCTGCGCCTCGCGGCGGAGGTCGGATTCGACGCCTCGTTCTCCTTCCTGTACAGCCCGCGGCCGGGCACGCCGGCCGCCGCGCTCGCCGATCCCGTGTCGCGGGAGGAGAAGCTCGCGCGGCTGCAGCGCCTGCAGGCGCAGCTCGACGCGCAGGCGCGCGCGGTGAGCGAGGCGATGGTCGGCACGACGCAGCGCGCCCTCGTCGAGGGGATCTCGAAGCGCAGCGCGGCGGAGCTTTCGGCGCGCACCGCGAACAACCGCGTCGTCAACTTTCCCGGACCGCGCGAGCTCGTGCACCGCTTCGTGGATCTCAGGGTCACCGCCGCCATGGCGCATTCGCTGCGCGGCGAGCTCCCGGATGCGAAGTAAGCCCGTCGAGGTCAGGCTCGATCCGGAGGACAATCCGCGCCTCGCGCGGCTGTGCGGGGCGCTCGACGAAAACCTGCGCCAGATCGAGTCGGCGATGGATGTCACCATCGCGCGCCGCGGCGCGCGCTTCACGGTGCGCGGCGAGCAGGCGCAGCGCGCCGCGCAGGCGATCGAGCACTTCTACGACCGTGCGGCCGGCGATCTCAGCCTGGAGGAGGTGCAGCTCGGGCTTGCCGAACTTTCGAAGAATTCTTCCCTGAACAACGAGGGTCCGCAGCTTCTGACGCGGCGCCAGGACCTGCACGGGCGCACGCCCCATCAGGTCGAGTACATCGAGAGAATCCTGGCGCACGACTGCACCTTCGGCATCGGGCCGGCCGGCACCGGCAAGACCTACCTGGCGGTCGCCTGCGCGGTCGACGCTCTCGAGCGCGACAAGGTGAAGCGCATCGTGCTGGTGCGCCCGGCGGTCGAGGCCGGGGAGCGCCTGGGCTTCCTGCCCGGGGATCTCGCGCAGAAGGTCGACCCCTACCTGCGTCCGCTGTACGACGCGCTCTACGACCTGATGGGCTTCGAGAAGACCGGCAAGCTCCTCGAGCGCGGCACCATCGAGCTCGCCCCGCTCGCCTACATGCGCGGGCGCACGCTGAACCACGCGTTCATCATCCTGGACGAAGCGCAGAACACCACTCCCGAGCAGATGAAGATGTTCCTGACGCGCATCGGCTTCGGTGCCAAGGCGGTGGTGAACGGCGACATCACGCAGATCGACCTCGCGCGCGGCCAGAAGAGCGGCCTGATCGAGGCGCGCAGGATCCTCGAAGGCGTGCGCGGCATCGCGTTCACCCAGTTCGGCGCGCAGGACGTGGTGCGCCATCCGCTGGTGGCGCGCATCATCGATGCCTACGACAAGCACACGCAATCGGAATAACGTTTCGGTGCAGTATGCGGTGTCGCGGCGCGGCGTGCCCGGCCCCGCCAGCTTGGGGAAGTGGTGCAGCATGGTGTCGAAGAAAATGCGCGTCACGCTGCGCATCGTCGGAGCGCGCGAGGGCCGGCGTCTCAACTCGCGATACAGGAAAAACCCGCGGCCGACCAACGTCCTGTCGTTTTCTTACGGGAGGGGAGAAGGCGATATCGTGCTCTGTCATCCGGTGATCGCGCGCGAGGCGCGCGCGCAGGGGAAGCGGCTCGCCGCGCACTACGCGCACCTGGTGGTCCACGGCGCGCTGCACCTGAGCGGCTATGACCATGAAACGAAAGCCGAAGCCGCGCGCATGGCGCGCGCCGAAGTCCGCATCCTCGCCCGCCTGGGGCTCGGCGACCCCTACGCGGTAGAATCGGATGCCCGCCGATGAACGATCCCTCGCGACCTAGCCTGCTCGAGCGCCTGTCGGCGCTCATCATGCGCGAGCCGCACGACCGGGAGCAGCTGGTGCAGCTGCTGCGCTCGGCCTACTCGAGGAACCTGCTCGACGCCGACGCGCTCTCCATCATCGAGGGCGCGCTCACCGTCTCCGAGATGCAGGTGCGCGACATCATGGTACCGCGCGCCCAGGTTGACTTTATCGACATCAACGAGCCGGTGGAGACCTTCATTCCCCAGGTGATCTCGACCGCGCACTCGCGCTTCCCGGTGATCGACCAGAACCGCGACGACGTGATCGGCGTGCTGCTCGCCAAGGACCTCCTGCGCCACTACGCCGGCGAGGAGGAGTTCAACGTGCGCGAGATGCTGCGCCCGGCGGTGTTCGTGCCGGAAGCGAAGCGCCTCAACGTGCTGCTGCGCGAGTTCCGCGCCAGCCGCAACCACATGGCGATCGTGGTCGACGAGTACGGCGGGGTCGCCGGGCTGGTGACCATCGAGGACGTGCTCGAGCAGATCGTGGGGGAGATCGAGGACGAGTACGACTTCGACGAGGCCTCGGACAACATCCTGCCGGAACCGGGCGGGCGCTGGCGCGTCAAGGCGCTGACGCAGATCGAGGACTTCAACGCGAGCTTCGGCACACGCTTCTCCGACGAGGTCGCCGATACCGTCGGCGGCCTGGTGATCGCGCATCTCGGCCGGCTGCCCAAGCGCGGCGAATCGCTGGCGATCGAAGGGCTGCGCATGCAGGTGCTGCGGGCCGACAGCCGGCGCGTCTACACCCTGCTCGTCGACAAGCCGAAGACGTGATCGCGTTCCTGGCGGGCGCGGCGACGGTGCTCGCGTTCGCGCCGGCCGGCCTGTATCCGCTCGCGCTCGTTTCCCTCGGCATCCTGATCCACCTGTGGATCGCGGCGACGCCGCGCCGTGCTTTCGTGACCGGGTTCTGGTTCGGCCTGGGGCTGTTCGGCGCCGGCGTGTCCTGGGTTTACGTCAGCCTGAGCCAGTTCGGCGGCATGCCGGCGCCGCTCGCCGCGCTGGCGACGATGCTCTTTTGCGCGCTGCTCGCGCTGTTCCCGGCGGCGGCGGGGTGGCTGCAGGCGCGCATACCCGCCGGCGAGCGGCTGCGCGCCTGCCTGGTCATCCCTGCGTGCTGGACGCTTTTCGAGTGGCTGCGCAGCTGGGCGCTCACCGGCTTCCCGTGGCTCTCGGCAGGCTACGCCGGCGCCGGATGGCCGCTGCAGGGCTACGCGCCGGTG
>DATKAX010000363.1:0-15797 GCA_035514595.1 Burkholderiales bacterium | reverse complement strand
CATGAACGAAGCTCAGCGCTTGGTTGAATTGATACCGCGGCTGCGGCGCTATGCCCGGGCATTGGTGGGCGACCGGGCATCCGCCGACGATCTGGTCCAGGACACCCTGGAGCGCGCCTGGGCCAAGCTGCACCTCTATCGTCGCGGGACCGACCTGCGCGCATGGCTCTTCACGGTGATGCACAACGTACACGTCAACAAGGTGCGCGCCCAGCGCGCGACCGATCCGCTCGAGGACGACATGCCCGAGCTCGCGCAGCGCGCGGCGCAGGGTGACGCGCTGCTGGTGCGCGACCTCGATCGTGCCGTCGCCCGGCTGCCCGCCGACCAGCGCGCGGTGCTGCTGCTGGTCACGCTCGAGGAGATGAGCTACGAGGAGGTGGCACACACGCTCGGCATCCCGATCGGCACCGTCATGTCGCGTCTTTCTCGCGCCCGCGACAAGCTGCGCATGATGATGCTCGGTCAGGGCGCGGCCACCAAGCTGAAGGTGGTGAAGTGACGCAGGAGTCCGCCATCACCGAGGCCGATCTCCACGCCTACCTCGACGACCGGCTGCCCGAGGAGCGCCGCCTCGCCGTCGAGGCCTGGCTCGGCGAGCACCCGGAGGAGGCCGAGCGCGTTGCCGAGTATCGGCGACTCGGGGCCGAGTTGCGGGCGCATTACGCGCCGGTGCTGGACGAACCGGTCCCCGAGCGGGTGGAGGACGCGGGCCGGCCCAGACGGCGCTGGCCCCGGCTCGCGGCGATCGCGGGCTGGGTGGCCTTCGGCGCGGCGCTCGGCGCGGCAGCGGGATGGCAGCTGCACGAGTGGCGGCCCAGCGCGCCGCCGCTCGCGGACGGCGGTGCGCTCATGGCGCGCCGTGCCGCCGTCGCGCACGCCACGTACTCGCCCGAGGTGCGGCATCCGGTGGAAGTCGGCGCCGACCAGGAAGCGCACCTCGTGGCATGGCTCTCGAAGCGGCTCGGGGCGCCGCTGCGCGCGCCGAAGCTCGAAGCGGTGGGCTACAGCCTCGTCGGGGGGCGCCTGCTCCCCGGCGACAGCGGACCGGTCGCCCATTTCATGTACCAGTCCAGCCGCGGCACGCGCATCACGCTGTACGTGCGCACCGAGATGGCCGGAAACCGCGAAACCGCGTTCCGCTACGCCCGCGAGGGCAACGTGCGGGTGTTCTACTGGGTCGACCGCAAGCTCGGCTACGCGTTGTCCTCGGGCGACATCAACAAGGACGAGCTCTTCAAGGTCGCCAACGCGGTGTACCAGCAGCTCAATCCCTGAGCCGGGAACGGGGTCAATCGGTCACGTAGAGCAGACCCGGCTCCAGGTAGAGCTCCCGCTCGTGAACCGAGCGGCGGTACGCAGGGCCCGTCACGCGATCGAAGCGGTATTCCATTCCCATGAAGACCACGCAGGCATAGATTTCGCGACCCGCGAAGTAGCCGATGACACCCGAGCGGCGCTCGAGGACCTGCTCGCTTCGAATCACCACCCCGCAGCTGCGGATGTGGCGCGGATCGCAATGACGCAGCAACTGCCGCTGAATCAGCAGATGCAGGGGAAGCATGAGCGCCGCAACGGCGAGCGCGGCTTCGATCGGGTCCATGGCGGGACCCAAGCATGGATCGTGCCGCGGACCGGCTTGATCCGATCCGATTACCTAAGTCGTCCGGCGCGTTGCCGTGGAGGTCCTGGTTGCCTGCCATAGGCGCCGAAACAGTTTGACGAGCTCGGGGAGCTGGTAGTTCGCGTTCAGACCGCTCGGATTAGGCAGAACCCAGACTTCGGCGCCCTCGAAGCGCCCGGGCTGGGGCCCGATCTTGACCTGCTTGAGCCCGAAGGCGTGACCGTAGGCGCCGACGCCGAGAAATGCGACGGCCGCCGGCCGATGGCGGCGCAGCTTGAGCGCGAGGCGCCTGCGGCCTGCGAGGAGCTCGGCCGGGGCGAGCTCCTCGGCGCTCGCCGTCGCCCGGTTCACCAGGTTGGTGACGCCGAAGCCGGCCTTGAGGAGCTCGCGCTGCTCGGAAGGCCGCAGCGCTCGCGTGGTGAAGCCGGCGGCGTGCAGTGCCGGCCAGAAGCGGTTGCCGGGCCGCGCAAAGTGGTATCCGGTCGCCGCGGAGTACAGGCCCGGATTGATGCCGCAGAACAGCACGCGCAGGCCCGGCGCGATGACATCCGGGATGCCCTTGCCCGCCGCCCGGGCGAGCGCCGCGCGCGTGGGCTTAGGCGGGGCGGATGAGGTAGCCGCCGGACTTCTCGTCGGGCTCAAGCCGGATCGCGCCCTTGTCCGCCATTTCCTCGAGCAGGTCCGAGAACGCCCGGTAGCCGTAGTAGGACTCGTTGAAGCCGGGCTTGCGGCGCTTGAGCGCCTGCTTGACCATCGAGCCCCAGATCTTCTCGCCCTCGCCGCGCTCGCCGATGAGCGCGTTGAGCGTCTCCCCAACCAGGTCGAACGCTTCCTGCTTCTTGTCGCCGCCGGCGGGCGCCGATTCCCTGCGCTTCTTCGCCGCGCGCCGCTTCTGCTCGTCCTGCCGCACCAGGTCGTCGTAGTAGATGAACTCGTCGCAGTTGGCGATCAGCAGGTCGGAGCTCGAGTTCTTGACCCCGACGCCGATCACCATCTTCGCGTTTTCCCGCAGCTTGGACACGAGCGGCGAGAAATCCGAGTCGCCGCTCACGATGACGAAGGTGTCGACGTGCGCCTTGGTGTAGCACAGGTCGAGTGCGTCGACCACCATGCGGATGTCGGCCGAGTTCTTGCCCGACTGGCGCACGTGGGGAATTTCGATCAGCTCGAAGGACGCGGAGTGCATCGCGGTCTTGAAGTCCTTGTAGCGCTCCCAGTCGCAGTAGGCTTTCTTCACCACGATCGATCCCTTGAGGAGCAGCCGCTCGAGCACTTTGTCCATGTCGAACTGCGCGTACTTCGCCTCACGCACGCCGAGCGCGACGTTCTCGAAATCGCAGAACACGGCGAGGCTGCGGCTGTCGGGGCTGGCGGGCATGTCAGTGGTTCTCCTTAGGGGCCTGGGGTGCGTGCAGCGCGCCAGCGCCTGCGGCGACAGCGGTGCGGCGCCGCTCGCGCCAGCTCTCCACCAGCGAATAGGCCGAAGGCACGACCACCAGCGTGAGCAGCGTCGAGGTGATCATGCCGCCGATCACCGCTATCGCCAGCGGCGCGGTGGTCTCGGATCCGGCGCCCAGGCCGATGGCCGCCGGCAGCAGCGCCAGGATCAGCGTGAGCGAGGTCATCAGCACCGGGCGCATTCGAATCGGACAGGCATCGGCGAGCGCCTGGTCCACCGCCATGCCCTGGGCGCGGCGCTGGTTCGTCAGGTCGACGAGCAGGATCGAGTTCTTCGCCACCAGGCCGATCAGGAGCACCAGGCCGATCATCGAGTAGATGTTGAGCGAGTGCGTCGCGATGCTGATGCCCAGCTGCGCGCCGAGCGCCGAGAGCGGCTGGAAGAGGACTGGATCTCGAAGTCCTGGGCGTCGATTTCGGCCAGCAGCTCGCCGCGCTTGACCTTCTTCCCGGTAAAGCCGAGCACCCGGGTGACCCGCCCTGCGACCTCGGCGGAGATCTTGGGGTCCATCACGTTCTCGAGAGATCCCACCACCTGTTCGTAGATCTCGAGCGTGCGGGGCTCCACGGTGGTGGCGGTAATCAGCACGGCGCGCGGGCCGGCCGGCCGTTTGGCTGACTCGGCGTCGCCGCCGCATGCTGACACGGCAAGTGCAAGCGCTGCCCACAGGACGGGCAGCAGCCCCGGCCTCACCACTGCGGAACCTCCTCCAGCCCGTACAAGGCTTCCACTGACTCCCGCCGCCGCACCAGCCGGGCGTCCGCGCCGGCGACCATCACCTCCGCCGCGCGCGGGCGCGTATTGTAGTTCGAGCTCATCGTCATCCCATAAGCACCCGCCGACATCACCGCGAGCAGGTCTCCCGGGCCCGCCGCCAGCTTGCGATCCCGGGCGAGAAAGTCGCCACTTTCGCACACCGGCCCCACGACGTCATAAACAGCCGCTTGAGTCGTGTCATCCCCGGCGGCGCGCACCGGCCTTACCTCGTGCCAGGCGTCGTAGAGGGCCGGCCGGATCAAATCGTTCATTGCCGCATCGACGACCAGAAAGCTGCGCGCCGCACCGGGCTTTACGTATTCCACGCGGGTGAGCAGCAACCCGGCATTGCCGACCATCGAGCGGCCAGGATCGACGATCAGCGTGTGGGCGCGCCCGCCGAGCGCGGCAAGCGCGCCGCCCAGAAACTCGCCGACCGGCCGTGGCGCCTCGTCCTTCTGGCGTATCCCGATGCCGCCCCCTGCGTCGATGTGCTGCAGCCGGATGCCGGCGGCCGCAAGCCGGTCTGCGAGCGCCACCATTCGTTCGACAGCGGCGACGAAAGGCGCCGTATCGGTGAGCTGCGAGCCGATGTGGCAGCCGATGCCCAGGAGCTCCACATTCGGCATCGAAGCCGCGCGCTTGTACAGCCGCTCGGCGTCGGCGTGCGCCACGCCGAACTTGGTCTCCCGCAGCCCCGTCGAGATGTACGGGTGCGTCTTCGCGTCGATGTCGGGATTGACGCGAAACGCGATCGGCGCGCGCCGGCCCAGGCGCCGGGCAACGGCGTCCACGCGCTCGAGCTCGGCTTCCGACTCCACGTTGATGCAGAAGATGCTCTTTTCCAGCGCGAGCTGCAGCTCGCTCACGGTCTTGCCCACGCCGGAGAAAAGCGTCCTGCGCGGATCGCCGCCGGCCGCCAGGACTCGCGCCAGCTCGCCCCCCGAGACAATGTCGAAGCCCGCACCGAGCCGCGCGAGCAGCGCGAGAACCGCGAGGTTGGAGTTGGCTTTTACCGAATAGCAGATCATGGCGCGCCGGCCTTCGAGCGCCCGGGAAAAATCCCCGTACGCCGCCTCGATGGCCGAGCGCGAATAGACATAGCAGGGCGTGCCGAAGCGCCGGGCGATCTCGTCGAGCGGCAGCTGCTCGGCGCACAGAACGCCGTGGCGGTATGCAAAGGACATGGGCCCCTACCGGCTCTCGGCTTCGCCGTCGCGCTCCGGGTACGGCACCGGCTCGTACGGCTTGGGCTTCTCCGGCTTCACGCCCGGCGGGGGATTGTCGCGCAGATACAGCGGACCCTTCTGTCCGCACCCGGCTGCGAGCAGCACCAGCGCCGCGCCGAGGACAAGGAAACGCATACAATCTTCATGTTAGCACCCCATGAACGAGACCGAGTTCGAAGCGCTGGCGGAGCGGGTCCTGAACCGCATCGAGGCGGCACTGGAGGAGAGCGCGGTGGACCTGGACATCGAGCGCAAGGAGGGCGGCGTGCTCGAGCTCGAGTTCGCCGACGGCGCCAAGCTGATCATCAACCGGCATGCCGCGGCCCGCGAGATCTGGGTCGCGGCGCGCTCCGGCGGCTTTCATTTTCGCTGGGACGGCTCGTCCTGGCGCGGCACACGCGACGGCGCCGAGCTGTTCGCGGCGCTCTCCAAGCTCGTGTCCGCGCACAACCCGCAACCGGTGATCCTGCGCCCCTAAGCGGGCGGATTCGGCGGGCTGAAAACGGGCTGCGGCGCGGGCTGCAGGAGCTCCAGCGGCGGCACTGCCTCCCGGTAGAAGAATTCGGGCACCAGCTTGGACTCGCCGGGCAGCGAAGGATAAGGCCCGGTGGGCAGCGAAACGACGCCGGGCGGCACGGTGCGGGACGTTTCCGGCACCGCCCGCAAGGTCTTTTCCATGTACTCCAGCCAGATCGGCAATGCCACCACCCCGCCGGTCTGGTTCCTCCCGAGCGTTCTCGGCTGATCGAATCCCACCCAGGCGACTCCGACCAGGGAAGGCTGGTAGCCGGCGAACCAGGCGTCCACGAACTCGTTGGTGGAGCCGGTCTTGCCGGCGAGATCGCTGCGGCCCAGACGCGCGGCCCGCGCCGCGGTGCCGTGCCGCGTCACGTCCTGCATCATGTTGTCGACGATGAATGCGTTGCGCGGGTCGATGACGCGCAGCGCGTCGTCGCCCGCCCGTCGCGGTTCGGCGAGGGCAAGCGGGTTGCCGCGATCATCGACGATCTTGTGAATGAAGTACGGCTGCACGAGGTAGCCCCCGTTCGCAAACACGGCGTACGCGCGCGCCATCTGCCAGGCGGTCACGGAGCCCGCGCCAAGCGCCATCGTGAGGTAGGGCGGATGCCGCTCGGGCTCGAAGCCGAACCGCGTGACGTAGTCCTGGGCGTACTTCGGTCCGATCGCCCCCAGGATCCGGATCGACACCATGTTCTTCGACTTGGCGAGCGCGGTGCGCAGCCGCATCGGGCCCTCGAACTTGCCGTCGTAGTTCTTCGGTTCCCAGCGCTGGGTGCCGGTTTCCTCCGCCTCCAGCACCACCGGCTCGTCGGGGATCACGGTCGCCGGCGTAAAGCCCTTCTCGAGCGCGGCAGAGTAGATGAAGGGCTTGAAGGACGAGCCCGGCTGGCGCCACGCCTGCGTCACGTGGTTGAACTTGTTGCGCCAGAAGTCGAACCCGCCCACGATCGCGCGTACCGCGCCGTCCTGCGGGTCGAGGGCGACGAACGCCGCTTCCACCTCGGGCAGCTGCGTGATCTGCCAGGCCTTGCCGTCGCGCTGCACGCGGACGATGGCCCCGCGCCGGATACGGCGCTGCGGCGGAGCCTTGGATTCGAGCGCGCGCGCCGCAAAGCGCAGGCCCTCGCCGGCAATCGCGACCAGCTCCCCGGTGCGCAACGCCGCCTGAACCTGCCGTGCGCTCGCGGAAACCACGACCGCCGCGAGCAGATCATCGCTGTCCGGATGATCCGCGAGCGCCTCGTCAAAGTCGTCCTCGGTAGCCGTCGCCGGCAGCTGGACGTGGGCCTCGGGACCGCGATAGCCCTGGCGCCGGTCGTATTCCAGGACGCCCTGGCGCAGGCCCGCGTAGGCGGCTTCCTGATCCGCCTTGCGAAGCGTGGTATAGACGCGGAAGCCACGAGTGTAAACGTCCTCGGGGTAATGCTCCGCGAGTGCCTGGCGCACCATCTCGGCGGCGTACTCCGCGTGAACCGGAAATTCGTGCACCTCCCTGCGCGGCCGCAGCGGCGCCTTCAGGGCATCGTCGTACTGTGTCGCGCTGATGTAGCCCAGCTCCGTCATGCGCCGCAGCACGTACTGCTGGCGCTGCTTCGCGCGCTGCGGGCTGGCGACCGGGTTATAGCTGGAGGGGGCCTTCGGCAGGCCGGCGAGCAGGGCGGTCTCGCCGAGGCTGAGCTGCGCGAGCGCCTTTCCGAAATAGGTCTGCGAGGCGGCGCCGAACCCGTAGGCGCGCTGGCCGAGGTAGATCTGGTTGACGTACAGTTCGAGGATCTGGTCCTTGGTGAGGCTGTGCTCGATTTTGAAGGCGAGCAGTGCTTCGTAAAGCTTGCGCGTCAGCGTCTTTTCTGAGGACAGAAAGAAGTTGCGAGCGACCTGCATGGTGATGGTGCTCGCGCCCTGGCGCCGGCCGCCGGCCACGATGTTGGCGTAGGCCGCGCGCAGCACGCCGATATAGTCGATGCCCGGGTGCTCGTAGAAGCGCTCATCCTCGGCGGCGATGATGGCGTTCTTGAGCTGCTCGGGAACCTCGGAAATCGACACCACCGCCCGGCGCTCCTCGCCGAACTCGCCGATCAGGACCCCCTCGGCGGTGTAGATGCGCAGCGGGACTTTGGGCTGGTACTCGGTCAGCGCCTCAAGGGAAGGGAGGTTGGGGAGGGCGAGCGCGACAACTAGCGCGGCCACCAGCAACCCGACCGCCAGCAGGCCCGCCAGCAAGGCGAGCGGAAATGCAAGAAAGCGGAACCACATCAAGGAGCTTGGGCCGTTACCGTCGGGTTATAGCACGGGCGCGCTGCACGCTGCATGATACCCCCAACCCCTCGTGGAAAATTGACTAGACACGCGGGGGGGTTGTTGCTAGGATCTCACGCGATTTCTACGTATCGCGCGTAAGCGCTGATGCGCAAAGGAAAATAACGAGTGGAATTCGACCTGTTCAAGCCGAAGGCCCCGCCTTTGTTCGGGCTGGACATCAGCTCGTCCTCGGTCAAGATGCTGGAAATCGTCGAAGCCGGCAAGGGCAGCTACCGGGTCGAGCGCTATGCCATCGAGCCGCTCGCGCGCGACTCGGTCGTCGACGGCAATATCAACAATCTCGAGGCCGTCACGGAGTCGGTGAAGCGCGCCCATAAGCGCCTGGGCACGCGCACGAAGCACGTCGCCATGGCCGTCCCGACAGGCGCGGTCATCACCAAGAAGATCGTGGTGCCTGCGGCGCTGCGCGAGGCAGAGCTCGAGGTGCAGGTCGAAAGCGAGGCCAACCAATACATTCCGTTCGCCCTCGAGGAGGTTAACCTGGACTTCCAGGTTCTCGGTCCTTCGCCGGCCAGCGCCGAGGAGCAGGAAGTGCTGATCGCCGCGACCCGCAAGGAGAAGGTCGAGGACAGGGTGGCGGTAGCCGAGTCCGCCGGCCTGAAAGCGCTGGTCATCGACGTGGAGTCCTTCGCGCAGCAGAGCGCGCTGTCGCTGGTGGTCCAGGCGCTCCCCAACGCCGGCAAGGATCAGAACATCGCGGTGGTGGATGTCGGCTCAAACGTCATGAACGTAACGGTGCTGCGCAACGACCAGTCGGTCTATACGCGCGAGCAGGCGTTCGGCGGGAACCAGCTCACCCAGGAGATCGTGAGCCGCTACGGCATGAGCCCCGAAGAGGCGGAGAACGCCAAGCGCTCGGGGGGGCTGCCGGATGATTTCGAGGCCGAGGTGCTGCGGCCATTCATGGAGAATCTGTCGCAGGAGGTGCAGCGCGCGCTGCAGTTCTTCTTCACCTCGACGCAGTACCACAGCGTCGACCAGATCCTGCTCGCCGGCGGCTCCGCGGTGATCCCGGGTCTGGACGAAGTGGTGAACACCCACGCTCAGGTTCCCACCAGCGTGGCCAACCCGTTCGCCCTGATGCAGACCTCATCGCGCGTCCAGCTCAAGAGACTGATCGTCGATGCGCCTTCCCTGATCGTCGCCTGCGGCCTCGCCATGAGGAGGTTCGATCCCGCATGATGGCCCGCATCAACCTGCTGCCCCACCGCGAGGAGCGGCGCCAGCGAGCGCGGCAGCACTTCTACGTGCTCGCCGGCGGCACCGCCATTCTGGGCGCGGTGATCGTGTTCGCGATGCATACGTTCTACGCGGCCAAGATCGAGCGGCAGGACGACCGCAACCGATTCCTGAAGGGCGAGATCTCGAAGCTCGACAAGGAAATCGCGGAGATCAACAAGCTCAAGGACGAGATCCAGGCGCTGCTCGCACGCAAGCAGATCGTGGAAACCCTTCAGGCCGACCGTGCGCAGACGGTCCATCTGCTCGACCAGCTCGTCAAGCAGATGCCCGAGGGGGTGTATCTGCGCTCGATCAGCCAGAAAGGCTTGCGTGTCAATCTGATCGGCTACGCCCAATCGAACGCGCGCGTCTCCACGCTGATGCGCAACATAGAGTCCTCCCCGTGGCTGGAGCAGCCGGTGCTGGTGGAGGTCAAGGCCGCCAATGTCGAGAAGAAGCGGGTGTCGGAGTTCACGCTGTTCCTGTCGCTGAAGCGCTCGGCCGCCGAGGCCGAGAAGGCGGCTGACAAGGCGCCGGCGAAGAAGGGCTAGGGCTCATGGCGATCAATCTCACCGCGTTCGTCGAGGACCTGAAGCGCACCAACTGGCAGGACCCCGGCACGTGGCACGCGGCGCCGAAGGCGCTGGCGCTGCTTGCGATCCTCATCGTCATCCCGGTGGCGGGATTCCTCTACGACACGCGCTCGCAGCTCGAGGAGCTGGAGAACGGGCGCGTCGCGGAGACCAAGCTCAAGGACCAGTACCTCGCCAAGAAGCGGCAGGCCGTCAATCTGGACCTGCATCGCCAGCAGCTGCGCGAGATCGACACCCAGTTCGGTGCGCTGCTGCGCCAGCTGCCGAACAAGTCGCAGATGGACGCATTGCTTGTGGACATCAATCAGGCCGGCCTCGGGCGCGGGCTGCAGTTCGAGCTGTTCAAGCCGGCGGGCTCCGAGATCACCCGGGAATTTTTTGCCGAGCTGCCCATCCAGCTCAAGATTGTCGGCACGTACCACGATATGGGCGCGTTCGCGAGCGATGTCGGCCAGCTCTCGCGCATCGTGACCCTCAACGACGTCGCCATCAAGGCGACCAAGGATGGCCGCCTGACGATGGATGCCACCGCGCGGACGTTCCGCTATCTCGACGAGGAGGAGATCGCGGCGCAGCGTAAGCAGCAGGCGGCCAAGAAGGGCGCCAAGAGACGATGACGCGGGCTCGAGCACTCGCCGTTGCGGGCGCTGCGATCTTGCTGCTTGCCGGCTGCGGAGGCGAGGAGCACGGGGATTTGAAACAGGAGCTCATCGTGGCGACAAAGGACTTCCGGGGCCGCGTCGATCCGCTGCCGCAGGTCCGTCCCTACGAGCCCGTGCCCTATGCCGCCGAGGAGTTGGTCGACCCGTTCCGCCCGGAACGCATCGAGATCGCACAAGCAGCGGGACGCGGAGTGGGCAGCATGCTTGCGCCCGACGAGAAACGCCCGAAGGAGCCGCTCGAGGCCTTCCCGCTCGAGTCGATCCAGATGCTCGGCACGATCACGCAGCAGAAGCAGGTTTTTGCCCTGGTGAAGGCGGGTCCCAATCTGTACCGGGTTCGCAAGGGGAATTACATGGGGCAGAACTTCGGCGTGATCACGGAGATCGACGAATACCAGATCGACCTGAAAGAGCTGGTCCAGGATAGCGGCGGGGAGTGGGTGGAGCGCACCAGCTCGCTGCAATTGGTGGAGGTACAAAGATGAATACCAAAGCCCTGACGCTCGTTTGCGGGTTTTCGCTGTGGCTGGCGAGCGCCGGGCCGGTGCTCGCCCAGCCGAACAGCATCGAAGCATTCGACGTTTCCGAGCAGGGCGGCAAGACGATCGTGCGCGTCACCACCAAGGAGCCGCTGCGCGACGTGCCCGCCAACTTCGCGGTCGCCAGCCCGGCGCGCATTGCGTTCGACTTTCCGAACACGGTCAACGCGCTCGGCCGGTCCACCCAGGATATCGGGCAGGGCGAGCTGCGCAGCGTGAATGTGGTGCAAGGCGCCGATCGTACGCGCCTGGTGCTCAATCTGCGCCGGCCGGTGGTGCACGAGACGACGGTGGAGGGCAGCTCGGTGGTCATCACGCTGTCGGAGCCCGCCATGGCACAGAGCGCGCCGGGCGGCCAGGTGGCGCACTTCGCCGAAGGCAAGGCGGACGCCAAGCACGCCATCCGCGACGTGGACTTCCGGCGCGGCCGCGCCGGAGAGGGCCGGGTGGTCGTGGACCTTTCCGACACCACTACCGGCATCGACATCCGCCAGCAGGGCCAGAACATCGTGGTCGAGTTCCTCCGGACGTCCCTTCCCGACAGCCTGCGCCGGCGCCTCGACGTCATCGACTTCGGCACCCCGGTGAACAGCGTCAGCACGTTCCAGCAGGGCGAGAACGTGCGCATGGTGATAGAGCCCAAGGGCCAGTGGGAGCACAACGCGTACCAGTCCGACACGCAGTTCGTTCTCGAGGTGAAGCCGGTCGCCGCCGATCCGAGCCGCGCCGCGCAGCGCGGCCGCTATACCGGAGAGAAGCTGTCGCTCAACTTCCAGAACGTGGAAGTGCGGGCGGTGCTCAACGTGATCGCCGACTTCACCGACCTCAACATCATCACGAGCGACACCGTCACGGGCAACATCACCCTGCGGCTGAAGGACGTGCCCTGGGACCAGGCGCTCGAGATCATTCTGCAGACCCGCGGCCTCGATAGCCGACGCAGCGGCAACGTCATCTGGATCGCGCCGTCGGACGAGCTCGCCACGCGCGAGAAGCTGGCGCTCGAGTCGGCCCAGCAGATCTCGGACCTCGAGCAGACGCGCACCGAGACCTTCCAGATGAACTACCAGAAGGCGTCCGACGTGCAGAAGCTGCTGTCAGACCCGAACCAGCGAATCCTTTCCAAGCGCGGCAGCGCGGTCGTCGATGCTCGCACCAACACCCTTTTCGTCCAGGACACCCCGAGCCGCCTCGAGGAAGTTCGCGCCCTGCTCGCCAAGATCGACATCCCCGTGCGGCAGGTGATGATCGAGGCGCGCATCGTCGAGGCCAACGACTCGTTCAGCAAGAACCTCGGCGTGCGCCTGGGCTGGAACGACGCCCGGTTCTTCTTCGGGCAAACCCCCGGCTCGCGCATCGGTGGCACCGACGCGCGTTTCCTCGTCAGCGGCAACCTTGTGGGCAGCGGCCAGCGCACGCCCCAGACCCCGCCCACGCAAACGGGATACTTCCCGGACGCGTACAACGTGATCCTGCCCGCGGCAGGCCTGAACAGCTTCAACGCCGGGTCGTTTGCCATCACGCTGTTCTCCAACTCGCTCACGCGCTTCATCAACGTGGAGCTCTCGGCGCTGGAGGCCGACGGCAAGGGCAAGATCATCGCCAGCCCGCGCGTGCTGACCGCCGACCAGGTCGAAGCCCTGATCGAGCAGGGCACCGAGATTCCCTACCAGCAGGCGACCTCCTCGGGCGCCACGGCGGTGGCGTTCCGCAAGGCGAACCTCGCGCTCAAGGTGAAGCCGCAGATCACGCCCGACGGCAACATCATCATGACGCTCGATGTGAACAAGGACCAGCCCGGACCGACCACGCCCGCCGGGGTCCAGATCAACACCAAGCACGTGAAGACCGAGGTTTTGGTCGAGAACGGCGGCACGGTCGTGATCGGCGGCATCTACGAGCAGAACGACCGTACCGACGTCACCAAGATTCCGCTGCTGGGCGACCTGCCTTACCTCGGCGCGTTGTTCCGCAATACGACCACCACGACGGCGAAGACCGAGCTGCTGGTCTTCATCACGCCGCGCATCGTCAACGAGCGGCTCACGATTCGCTGATCGCCACCTCTCCTCGGGGCGGTTCGACGGCCGGGTCCCCCCGGCCGTTTTTGTTCCTACAATGCGCACCATGGAGCGCGCAGGGAACATCTATCTGGTGGGCATGATGGGGGCCGGCAAGACCACGGTGGGGCGCCTGCTTGCGCGCCGGCTGAAACTGCGCTTCGTCGACTGCGACGAGGAGATCCGGCGCCGCTGTGGCGTCAGCATCCCGCTGATCTTCGAGATCGAGGGCGAGGCCGGCTTCCGCGCCCGGGAGGCCCAGGCCATCGAGGATCTGACCGGGCTCGACGGCATCGTCCTCGCGACAGGGGGCGGGGCGGTCCTTAACGAGGCGAGCCGCGCGCGGCTCGCCGCGCGCGGCACCGTGATCTACCTTCGAGCGCGTCCGGAAGAGCTTTATGAGAGGGTCCGGCATGACCGCGACCGGCCGCTTCTTGCCACCGCCGACCCGCTCGAGAAGCTGCGCCGGCTATACGCCGAGCGCGACCCGCTCTATCGCAGCGTCGCGGACCTGGTGGTCGATACCGGCAGGCAGAGCGTGCAGGTCCTGGCGCGCGACTTGATCGACAGGCTCGGGGAGCGATGGAAAGCCTCGGCGTAGCGCTCGGCGAGCGCTCCTATCCGATTCACATCGGCACCGGCATTCTCGACGATGCCGCCTTGTACGCTCCGTACGTCGGCCCGAACGCGGCCGTGGTGACGAACGAGATCGTGGCCCCTCTCTACCTGGCGCGGGTGAGGACCGCGCTCGAGTCGGCGGGTGCGGCGGTGGTGCCGGTCGTGGTCGGGGACGGCGAGCGGGCGAAGTGCTGGCAGACGCTCGAGCGAGTCTTCGACGAGATGCTCGCAGCCCGCTGCGGCCGCGACACCCTGGTGGTCGCGCTGGGCGGCGGCGTGGTCGGGGACCTGGCCGGATTCGCTGCCGCGGTGTACCAGCGCGGCGTGTCGTTTGTCCAGGTGCCGACCACGCTCCTCGCCCAGGTGGACTCTTCTGTCGGCGGCAAGACCGCGATCAATCACGCCCGCGGCAAGAACATGATCGGCGCCTTTCACCAGCCGCGGGCGGTGATCTCGGACGTGGCGACGCTCGACACGCTTCCCGATCGGGAGCTGCGCGCCGGCCTCGCCGAGGTGATCAAGCACGCTCTGGCGCTCGACCTTCGGTTCGTGGAGTGGCTCGAGGCCAACGTGGATGCGCTGCTCGCGCGCGACCGGGCTGCGCTCACCCATGCGGTGCGGCGCTGCTGCGAGCTCAAGGCTGCGATCGTCGCCGCCGACGAGCGTGAATCCGGGCCGCGCGCGCTGCTCAACCTGGGGCACACGTTCGGGCACGCCATAGAGGCCGGCACCGGCTACGGCGCCTGGCTGCACGGTGAGGCGGTTGCCGCCGGCATAGTGATGGCGGCCGAGCTGTCGTGTCGCGTAGGATCGATCGACGCGCAGGACGCGGCTCGCGTGCGCAAGCTGGTGGCGCGCGCCGGCCTGCCGGTAGCGGGACCGGCGCTTTCCGCCGAGCAGCTGGTGCAGCTCATGGCGCTCGACAAGAAAAGCGTGGGCGGCCGCATGCGCTTCGTGCTGCTCGAGTCCATCGGTCGGGCGGCGCTGCGCGGCGATGTCACCGCGCATTTGGTGCTCCAATCGATTGCTGCTGCAACGCAATAGGGCGCGGCCGGCTTCCAAACCCTTGTCGCACCAGGACTGCAGAGGTATATTCACCGGTTCGACTGGGAGTTTTGTGCGGAGCAGCGCCGTGATGAAAGCGCGCTTTTTTTCATGGACTTAGGGCTCTACCAGGCCTCACGGGAGCATGACGCCTGCGGCGTCGGTTTCGTCGCGCACATCAAGGGCAGGAAGTCGCACACCATCATCGAGCAGGGCCTTGCGGTGCTGAAGAACCTCAGCCACCGCGGCGCCGTGGGATGGGATCCGAAGCTCTCCGATGGCGCCGGGATCCTGATCCAGATCCCGGACAGGCTCTACCGCGAGGAGATGGCGCGGCTGGGCGTAAAGCTTCCGCCCGCCGGCCAGTACGGCGTCGGGATGGTGTTCTTGCCGCGCGACCCTGCGTCGCGCATCGCATGCGAGTACGAGATCGAGCGCGCGATCAAGGAGGAAGGGCAGACCCTGCTCGGATGGCGCGACGTCCCGGTGGACAATAGCGACCTGGCCGCCCCCGCGGTGCAGCTCGAGCCCGTGATCCGGCAGGTATTCATCGGTCGCGACAGGCGAGTGACCGTCACCGACGCGCTGGAGCGCAAGCTCTACATCATCCGCAAGAGCTCCGGCCACGCCATCCAGGCGCTGCGCCTGAAGCACGGCAAGGAGTTCTATGTCCCCTCGATGTCGGCGCGCACCGTGGCCTACAAGGGCATGCTGCTCGCGCAGCAGGTCGGCGAGTACTACCTCGATCTGAAGGATGCGCGCGCCGAGTCGGCGCTTGTCCTCATCCACCAGCGATTCTCGACCAACACCTTCCCGTCCTGGGACCTGGCGCATCCGTTCCGCATGATCGCGCACAACGGGGAAATCAATACGCTGCGCGGCAACGTGAACTGGATTCGCGCGCGCCAGGGCGCGATCTCGTCGCCGATTCTGGGAGCCGATCTCGGCAAGGTCTGGCCGCTGATCTACGACGGGCAGTCCGATTCGGCGTCGTTCGACAACGCGCTGGAGCTGCTCGTGATGGGGGGCTATTCGGTCGCCCACGCCGTGATGATGATGATCCCCGAGGCCTGGGAGAACCACAGCCTGATGGATCCTGCGCGGCGCGCGTTCTACGAGTACCACGCCGCCATGATGGAGCCCTGGGACGG
>DATKAX010000362.1:0-4393 GCA_035514595.1 Burkholderiales bacterium | reverse complement strand
TCCGTCGCTCAGCCGCTGCACCATGCTCGCAACGTGGGTCTGGATGGCCTGCGCCACCTGCGGATCGTCCGATTCGGTAACTGTTTTGATGCCGTTGGGCAGGTTGGTCACGGTGCGCCTGATCCGGTCGTGACTGAAGAGCATGTCGCGGACGAGGTGCATGTCCGCGGCGAAGGCGTCGTCGTGCTGCACGCGGCCGGCCATCGCACCGCCCATCATTCCCGGTCCCATGCCGCGCATCATTCCCGGCCCCATGCCGTGCATCATCCCCGGTCCCATGCCGCCGGGATGGGCGAAGACGGCGACCGCCGCGCCGAGCCCCAGCGTCGCGAGCACCGCGACGCCGATCTTGCTTGAGCGTTTCATGACTGGATTCCCTGGTTATTGCGCTTGGGTCGATCCAGGACCGAAACCCGCGCCCGGTCCGCGATGCTCGGGAAGGGTGATGCCCTTCTCCTTGGCGCGCCTGTGCATCTCCGCGCGGGTTGCTTCGGCCAGCTTTTGGCGCTCTTCGGGTGTCTTCGCGCTGCGCATCTTCTCCTGAAGTGCGGTGCGCTCTTCGGGCGTCATCAGCTGCTGGCCCGTCATGTGGCCTGCAGGCCCGCCGGCCATGCGGCCATGTCCCATGCCGCCTTTCATCGCCGGCCCCATGCCGTCGCCCATTTGGCCCGGATGGGCAAAGACGGCTGCCGCCACGCCGAGGCTGAGGGCGGCAACGACACCTGCTGCTACTTTGTGCGAACGTTTCATGATCGGTTCCTTTTCAGAAGTTCGGAGCCGTAAGCTCTCCGCAGGACCGATTGAAGCAAAGACTTGTAAGCGCGCAATTTCGCGAAGCCCCTGTTTTGTATCGCAGGCTTGGCATCGGCTGGCGTTGTTACACTGGGTTACAGTTTTGCGGCGGAAAGCGAGCCGCTTGACGTTATATGTCCGCCATGGCCATGCAGGACCACATCCTGGTCGTCGACGACGACGCGGAGACCCGCAGCCTGCTGCGCGAGTACCTGCAGAAGCAGGGTTATCGCGTGACGACCGCGGCGGACGGCAAGGCCTTGCGCAAGGCGCTCGAGGCGGCGCGTCCGGATCTCATCGTGCTCGACCTGATGCTCCCCGGCGAAGACGGCCTTCAACTGTGTCGGGACCTGCGGGGCCGCTCGAATCTGCCGGTCATCATGCTGACGGCGCGCGGCGAGGAGACCGACCGCATCGTCGGGCTGGAGATGGGCGCCGACGACTACCTCGCAAAGCCCTTCAATCCGCGCGAGCTGCTTGCCCGCATCAAGAGCGTGCTCAGGCGCGCGCGCTCGCTTCCCGGGAACCTCGAGCCCGAGGCGGTGAAGTCGCTGCGCTTCACCGGCTGGACGCTCGACGTCGCCACGCGCAATCTCACCGCGCCCGACGCGGTGGTGGTGCCGCTGAGCGGCACCGAGTTCAAGCTGCTGCGCGTCTTTCTCGCGCACCCGAACCGGGTGCTGTCGCGCGACCAGCTCATCGAGCTCATGATCTCGCGCGACGCCGGGCCGTTCGACCGGGCGATCGACGTCCAGGTGAGCCGCCTGCGGCAGCGGCTGCGCGACGACGCGCGCGAGCCGCGGATCATCAAGACCGTGCGCGGCGAGGGCTACGTGCTGGCCGCCGAGGTCGAGGCGGCGTCCTGATGAGGCTCGCGCCGCGCTCGCTCTTCAGCCGCCTGGTCCTGGTGCAGCTGAGCGTCCTCGTCGTCGCGCTGCTCGTCAGCTTCGCGATCCACATGCACGAGCGCGGCGAGGCGCTGGCGCAGGCAAGCGGCATGCAGGCCGCGCAGCGGATCGCCGACATCGTCAAGCTGCTCGAGCCGCTCGGCCCGGCCGAGCGCCGCCGCATCGTGCAGGTCTTCAGCGCGCCGCCGCTCACCATCAGCCTCGAGGAGCGGCAGTTGGCCGAATGGAAATCCGATGCCCAAGGCGGTGCGCGCGCGGCGCTCTTTGGCATGATGCTGCGCCGGTTCCTCGGCGATGGGCGCCCGGCTGCCGTAGCGCTGCGAGAGGACCAGGGTGGGCCCGCGTCCCAGCCGCGGACCGGGCCAGGTTTCATGGGACCGGGGGCGCACGCCCCCTGGATGTCGCGCGGCGCGGCGATGCACTTCGGCTCGCAGCCCGGCTTTTCTTTTGTCGCACAGGTGCGGCTGAACGACGGGGCCCTGGTCACTTTCGACTCGCGCCAGCCTGGGCAGACCGCGGGCTGGCCCTACCGGTTGCTGCTCAGCCTCCTGGTGCTTCTCGTCTCCGTCATCGCGGTATCGCTGGTTGCGGTGCGCTGGGCGACGCGCCCCCTCAAGGCGCTGGCCGACGCGGCCGACGAGCTCGGCCGGGATATCAACCGGGCGCCCATGCCGGAGAAGGGCCCGCTGGAGGTGGCGCGCGCCGCGCGCGCGTTCAATACGATGCAGGAGCGCCTCGCCCGCCATATCCGCGAGCGCACGGCGACGCTGGCAGCGATGTCGCACGACCTCAGGACCCCCGTGAGCCGCCTGCGGCTGCGCGCCGAGCTGCTCGACGACAGCGAGGTGAAAAAGAAGATTTCCCAGGACCTGGCGGAAATGGAGTCGATGCTGCATGACACGCTCGAATTCATGCGCGGCGGGGAGAGCGCGGAAAAGGCGCAGCCGGTCGATGTGCAGGCCTTGCTGGAAAGCCTGCAGGCCGACGCTCAGGAGATGGGCAGGAAGGTCGCGATCGAAGGCGCGGCAGCAAGGCCCTACGTCGGCCGGCCTCAGGCGCTGAAGCGCTGCCTCGGGAACCTGCTCGACAATGCGGTGAAGTATGGAGGCTCCGCGACGATCGTCGTGGAAGACGCCGCCGAGCGGCTGATCATTCGCATCCGCGACCGCGGGCCTGGCATCCCCGAGCCGGAGCTGGAGCGCGTGTTCGAGCCGTTCTATCGCCTCGAAGGCTCGCGCAGCCGCGACACCGGCGGCACCGGGCTGGGCCTGAGCATCGCCAGAAAGCTTGCGCAGCTGCACGGCGGCACGCTGGAGCTGCGCAACCTCGCAGCGGGCGGCCTCGAGGCGGTGCTGGCCCTGCCGCGATCCCGGTCCCAAGCGGGAAGCTAGAGATCGGGGTCAGAGCCCGATCTTTTCCGCCCTGACGACCACGAAGGCGCCCTCGCCGCGCCCGGCGCGCACGGGCTCGATCGCGCGGATCTCCGCGAGCGGCCGGCACAACGTCTGCGCCCAGACCGGTGCGCCGAAGCCCGTGTCGAAAAGCAGCCGCTCGACCTCGTCGCCCGAGTAGAACTTCGCATTGCGGTAGAACACGTCCTCGTCCTTGTGCGCTTCGTAGTGGCGGCCGAGCGCGCTGGCGCGATCGATGAAACCGATCACCAGCGCGCCCCCCGGCTTCAGGACGCGGCGGGCTTCCGCCAGCATGCCGGTGGGGTCGTCCACAAAGCACAGCGTAGTGACGACGAGCGCGTAGTCGAACGCGGCTCGCGGGAACGGCAGCGCCTCGGCGACGGCGCGCGCGACGCGTACGCCTCGCGCTCGCGCGTACGCCAGCATTTCGGCCGAAGGGTCGATGCCGAACTCGACGCCCAGCGGAGCCGCGAAGCGCCCGCCACCGACGCCGATTTCGAGCCCGCGGCCGGACAAGGGCAGCAGCGCGCGCACCGCGAGCAGCTCGGAGAAGTACGCCGCGCCGTGGCGCTCGAACCAGTCGTCGTAGCGCCGGGCGTGTTCGGCGAAGGGAGAGCGCGGGGAGATCGGGCTCTGACCCCGAATTCGAAGTGCTACTTGAGCTCGTCCAGCATTCCGACCAGGTCGTCGGCGTGCTCCTCCTCCATGGCGAGGATGCCCTCCAGCATGCGCGTGGTGGTGGTGTCCTTGGCGCCGATGTACTCGATCATCTCGCGGTAGCTGTCGATCGCGATGCGCTCGGCGATCAGGTCCTCCTTGATCATGTCGAGCAGGTTCTCGCCCTCGACGTACTCGGCGTGCGAGCGCGAGGCGAGTCCCTCGGGGGAGAAGTTCGGCTCGCCCTGCAGCTGCACGATGCGCGCCGCGATCTGGTCGGCGTGCTGCTGCTCCTCGTTGGCGTGCACCAGGAACTCGGCGGCCACGGCCTCGGCGTTGATGCCGGCCGCCATGAAATGGTGCCGCCGGTAGCGCAGCACGCAGATGATCTCGGTGGCGAGCGCTTCGTTCAGCAGCTTCACCACGGTTTCGCGGTCGGCGCGGTAGCTCTCGGTGATCGCGCCCTGCTCGATGTGCTTGCGCGCCCGCGCGCGCAGCGTCTTGACGTCGGTCAGAAAAGGCTGGCGTTTTTCCATGGTTCCCTCCCGCAGATCGGCCATTGTAGACTGCCGGCATGACCGAGGCGCTCGTTCTTTCGCTGACGCTCGCCGCCGCGCCGGCGGC
>DATKAX010000361.1:0-6613 GCA_035514595.1 Burkholderiales bacterium | reverse complement strand
CCGCGCAACCAGCTCGGCACCATCGCGAGCCAGATCGAGGGCCTGCAGCTCGGCACCATCGAGGCCTTCATCTCGCCCGCGGACTTCTTCGCCGGCGTCGACCCGCGCTTCGGCACGTTCTCGATCCCGGTGCTGTTCAAGGATCCGCTGCACGCGGAGAAGGTGCTGCTCGACCCGGCGATGAACAAGGAGATCATGGCGCTCGGCGCCGACAAGGGCATCCAGGTCGTGTCCGTGGTCACGTACGCCTTCGCGCACTACTTCGGCAAGCAGCCGCTGCGCAGCCTCGAGGACTTCAAGGGCAAGAAGCTGCGCGTGAACGCGACGGATGCGGAGCGCGCCAAGATGCGCCGCTTCGGCGCCACCGCGGTGGCGATGGACCTCGCCGAGGTGGTTCCGGGCCTGCAGCAGGGGGTCATCGACGGCACCATGAGCGCGACGGCGGTCTACGTGATCTTCAAGTTCCACGACATCGCTAAGGTGCTCACCGAGGTGCACGACACGATGATCGTCTCCACCGGCGCGGTGAGCAGGCCGTGGCTCGCCAGGCTGCCCGCCGAGCTGCGCGCCCTGGTGATCGACGAAGGGCGCAAGCTGCAGACCAGGCTGATGGCGGCCTCGCGCGAGATGGACGGCACGATGCGCAAGCGATGGCAGGAAGCGGGCGGCAGCTTCGCCCGGCTGCCCGCGTCCGACCAGGCCAAGGTTCACGGGCTGCTTGCCGGCGTCGGCGAGGAGGTCACCCAGGGCAACCCGAGCGTCCACGGCTTCTACCAGCGCCTGCGCGCCACCGCCGAGAGATACTGAGGGCGCGAGCCGCCGCCCCGGGCGCATGCTGCGCTTCGCTTTCGTCACCGTGCCGACGCTCGTGCTCGGCACGCTGATGCTCGCCGGGGTGGCGATCAATTTCGCCAACGTCGTCGGGCGCTACGCGTTCGGCCACGCCCTGTTCTGGGCCGAGGAGACGATGGTGTTCATCGTCATCTGGGGCGTGTTCATCGGCATGGCGAGCATCGCCTGGCGCGGCGAGCATCTCAGCATGGATCTGATCTCCGCGGCGATCGGCGGGCGCTGGCGCCTCGCCTTGAATGCCGCGACCGCGGCGACGCTCGTCGTCTGCTGCGCCTTCGCCGCCGCGCAGTCCTGGCAGGTGACGACACTCTTCATCCAGGCGGAGCAGGTGAGCGTCTCCGCCGGCATCCCGAAGGCGATCCCGCACGCGGCGCTGCTCGCCGGCTTCACGCTCACTGCGCTCGCGGTCCTCGTTCGCATCCGCGCCTACCTTACCGGCCGCTTCTGAGGGGCCGCTCGCCATGGCCTGGGTGATGGCGTTGCTGCCGGTGCTGCTCCTCCTTGCCGGGTTTCCGCTGTTTCTCGTGCTGCTCGCCACGGTCACCGTGGTGCTCGCGTTCTTCGCGGAGGTGCCCACCACGGTGCTGCACCAGGTGATGTTCTCGAGCATCGACAAGTACGCGCTGCTCGCGGTGCCGTTTTTCATCTTCGCCGGCGACCTCATGGGGCGCGGCGGCGTGTCGCGGCGCCTGGTGCGCTGGGTGACCTCGATCATCGGCGGCATGCGCGGCAGCCTGCCGCTCACCGCGCTCGGCACCGCGACGGTATTCAGCGCCATCTCGGGATCGACCGCGGCCACCGTGGCGGCGGTGGGCGGCCTCACTTACGATCGCCTGAGGGAGGGCGGCTACAGCGAGCGCTTCTCCACCGGGCTGCTGGTCTCGGCGGGCGCCATCGGCAACCTGATCCCCCCCTCGATCGGCTTCATCCTCTACGGCATCGCCTCCGAAACCTCGATCGTGAAGCTGTTCGCCGCCGGCGTGGTGCCGGGCCTGCTGCTCGCGACGGCATTTGCCGCCTATGTGTGGATCGCCGTGGCGGGCGCCGGCGGCGGCGCCACGCAGCCCTTCCGCCTTCGGGAATTCATCGCCGCGACGCGCGACGGCATCTGGTCGATCGCCGCGCCGGTAGTCATCCTCGGCGGCATCTACACCGGGCTGTTCTCCCTCACGGAGGCGGCCGGCATCGCCTGCGTCTATGCGCTGGTGGTCGTGGGGCTGCTCTACCGGGAGATGGGTCCGCGCGAGATCTTCCTTACCGCGGCGCGCTCCATGTACCTGACGGCACAGATCTTCATCATCGTCGCCACCGCCGGCGTGTTCTCGTGGTTGCTGACGATCAGCGGCGCCGCCCAATCCGCCGTCGACTTCATCAACGGCCTGGGCTGGCCGGCATGGGCGGTGCTGCTCTCGATCAACGTCTTCCTGCTGCTGGTCGGCATGGTCCTCGACACCGCCTCTTCGATCCTGGTGCTGACGCCGCTGCTGCTGCCGATCGCCGTGGCGCTCGGCATCGACCCGGTGCACTTCGGCGTCGTCGTGGTGATGAACCTGAGCATCGGAACCTTCACTCCGCCCTTCGGCATCAACATCTTCGTCGGCCAGGCGGTGTTCCGGGCACCGCTCTCGGGCATCTATCCGGGACTGGCGCCCTTCGTCGTCGCCGCGATCGCGGCGCTCGCCGCCGTCACCTACGTTCCCCAACTCTCGCTCTGGATCCCGCGCTTCCTGTGACCGCCCCCATCGACGTCCACGCCCATTGGTACCCCCGGCGCTTTCTCGATCTGCTCGCCGTCGAGGGCCCTGCCCACGGCCTGGAATGGCGCGAGGTCGAAGGCAAGGGTCCCCAGTTCAAGGTCGGGGCGCTGGTCACCGGCCCCACCGGCCCCGGCTTCGTCGACCTGGACGCGCGCCTCGCGACAATGGATGCCCAGGGCGTCGCGGCGCACGCGCTGTCGCTTTCGCAGCCGATGGTGTACTGGGCGGGGCGCCACCTCGGCGAGCGGCTCGCCGCGACCTTCAACGAGGAGCTCGGGCGGGCGCACGAGCGCGCGCCAGGGCGCCTGGTCGGGCTCGCCTGCCTGCCGATGCACGAGCCCGACCTGGCGGTGCGCGAGCTGGAGCGCGCCGCACGGATTCCGGGAGTGCGCGGCGCCTACATCGCGACGCGGGTGCTGGAGCGCGAGCTCTCGGACGAAGCGTTCTTCCCGGTCTACGAGAGGCTCGAAGCGCTTGCCCTGCCGCTCTTCCTGCACCCGATCTTCGTCATCGGCGCCGAGCGGCTGCAGCGCTTCTACCTAGGCAACCTGCTCGGCAATCCTTTCGAGAGCGCGATCGCCGCCGCGCACCTCGTCTTCGGCGGCGTGCTCGATCGCTTTCCGCGCCTCGAGGTGGTGCTGCCGCATGCCGGCGGCGCCTTCCCGTGGGTGGTCGGCCGGCTGCACCGCGGCTGGGAGCTGAGGCCCGAGCTGCGCCATATCCAGCAAGGACCGATCGACTACCTGCGGCGCTTCCACTACGACACCATCGGCTATTCCGACAGCGTTCTCGAGTACCTCGCCAGGACGGTAGGCGCCGATCGCATCGTGCTGGGCAGCGACTACTGCTTCCCCCTGGGCCTGCAGCGCCCGGTGGAGCCGGTGGCGCGCAATGCGGCGCTGTCGGAAGCCGACAAGCAGGCGATCCTCGAGACCAACGCGCGCCGGCTGCTGCGCCTATAGGTCGAGAACGATCTCGCCGCCCGGCTGCCTTGCGCGGGAGCAGCAGACGATCATCTTCGCGGCCCGCTCCTTCGCGCTCAGTACGTAATCGCGGTGCTCGATTTCGCCCGAAAGATAGGGCGTCGCGCACACGCCGCAGATGCCGTCCGAGCATTTGGTATCGACCATGATCCCGACGCGCGCGAGCGCCTCGATCGCGGGAATGTCCGCCGGCACTTCGACCGTTTTGCCGCTCCTCTGCAGGCGCAGCCTGAAGGGGTGGTTCACGTAGTCGGGCGGCTCCGGGACGCTGAAGTATTCCTTGTGCAGCGCCTCCTCGGGCCAGCCTCTGGCCTGCGCCGCAGCGTACACGCCGTCCATGTAGCGCGCGGCGCCGCAGGCATACAGATGCATCCCGGATTCATAAAAAGGGATTTCCCTTTGGAAGGAGCAACGAGTGCCCGCCTCCGTCACGTGGAAGCGGACGCGGTTCTTCCAGGGAACCTTCTCCAGATCGGACAGAAAACCCGCCTCGCTTCGCCGGCGAAAGCTGTAGTGGAGCTCGAACTCACGGCCGAGGGCGTGCAGCCGGTGCGCCATGGCGAGAAACGGGGTGATGCCGATGCCGCCGGCGAAGTAGAAGGTCTGGCCTGCCCCTTCCTCCAGCGGGAAATTGTTGCGCGGCGGCGAGACGAACACGCGCCGGCCTTCGCGGAAGGCGCGGTGCATGAGCGCCGAGCCGCCGCGGCCCTGGGCTTCGCGCTGCACCCCGAGCACGTAGCGCGAGCGGTCGGCGGGATCGCCCGCCAGGCTGTACTCGCGCAGGTACTCCGGAGCGATCACCACGTCGACGTGCGCGCCGGCCTCGAAGGGCGGCAGCTCCCTGCCCTCGGGGGCGACCAGCTCGAAGCGCGCGATGCCCTCGGCCATCTCCTCCCGGCGCTTCAGGATCACCGGAAACACCGGCGGCGGGCCTTCGGGGATTTTGAACTGCGGGGTCAGATTTTCAGTGTTTCCGCTTTTCAATCGAGCCTTGTATTCGGAAGGAGTGAGAAGCGCGTTGTAGCGCTCGATGCCCTTTTCCCGATTCAACGGGAAAGCGACAGGGTAAGGCGGCGGCATGGTGTCGGCGGGGTAGACGGCGAGGGTCTGGTCCTCGTATCTGAGGTCGAGATCGAGGTTGAGGCCGCGCGCATGCACCTGCTTCGCCTTCACGTACTGCATGGTCTTCGGATCGGCCTCGATGTCCCACCACCACTTCTTCACCGGGTTGATCGAGCCGCGCCCGAGCGCATCGTCGAGCCTGGCGAGCCACGGCGCGGCGGCCGGGATGTTCATCGCCGTCCAGCGGAACGCCGAGTCGGCGAGCAGCCCCTCCAGGTTCCAGGGACAGGTCTTCATGCAGCGCCCGCACATGCCGCCGCCCGAGTTGGTGAGGCGGTAGCGCGCGCACTTCTCGGCATCGGACTTCCAGATCTCGTAGCCGTTGTACATCAGCTTCGGACCGGCGGTGATCGCGCCGGAGGGGCATTCGCGCGCGCACTTGTTGCAGCTACCGCAGAAGCGCTGCATGCCGAAGTCGATCGGCTTGTCGTAGGCCATCGGCAGGTCGGTCGTCACCACGCCCGACTTGAGCCGGGGGCCGAGGTAGGGGTTCAGGATCACCTCGCCGATCCGGCTCACCTCCCCCAGGCCCGAGAGAAGAAGCAAGGGCGGCTGCAGCACGTCGCCGTCGAGCACCGAGTGCACGCGCGCCGAATAGCCCAGGCGCCGGATCTGCTCGGCGAGGATGCCCCCGAGCAGCGAAAAGCGCAGGTAGGCGCGCATGCTCTGCGCCACCGAGATCCAGTCGTCGCCGCTCGCGCCCTCCATGGTCTCGTGACCCTGGTCGTAGAGCATCGAGACGCCGTTCTTGTGATAGGCCCCGAGCGGATTGCCGCCGGCATCGTGCGAGTAGTAGGCCCACTCGGGCACCGCGGAAAGGCCGACGGCGTCACAGCACAGGTAGTAGGAAGTCGCCTTGATCAAGTCTGCATTTCGGGCCGGATCGGCGACACCGGGGCTCACCGTGCCGCGCGCCTCGCCGAACTGCAGCAGCAGCAGCGCGCCGAGCGCGCGGCGCGCGCAGGCGCCGATCGGGCTCTTCATCACGTACATGCCGCCCTTTGCCGCAGCTTGCACGTTCTTACCCATGTCGCCGAACAGCGCCCGCGCGAAGAAATCCGCGCGCTTCGGGAAGCGCGGGACACGGGCATGGTCGATGAAGGTGGTGGGCTCGTCGACGCGCTTCAGCTTCTCAAAGGGAAATGCGCCGCGGCGGAACTCGCGGTTGCGGTAGGGCTCGCGATCGAAAGCGTTCTTCAGCGTGCCCCTGCCGAGCCACCAGGCCGGCCCGCGGCTTTTCAGCTTCTCAAGGATGTTCTCTTCATCCAGCGGCGCGTCCGGCGCAAGCTCGAGTGCCGTGGTCACGGCGGCGAGCCCGAATCGCCTTCCGACATACGGGTTGTCGAGACTGGAATCACAGAGGCCGGCGAGCACGGCGAGCTGGTTCAGGTCCACGTCGCTCGAGGAGGCGCTGTGCGCGCGCGCCTCCCAGCCCAGCATGCGGATGTAGGTCGACAGCAGTACCGCGGGCAGCGCGGTCAGCACCGCCGCGCGGTGCGCCTGGGTGCCCCGGATCCAGTCGGTGCCGGGCTCTCCCGGCCAGGGATCGCGCGTGTATTCGACCAGGAACACCAGCGCGTGGCGGTGGTGCCGCGCCGCGCTCGGCCGGCTGCGCGCCGCATCCAGCGTGTCGGCGTAGATGACATCGATGCCGGCGGCGAAGCTCTTCGGCTGACCCTTCGAGAGCTCCTCGACCAGGCCATCGAGCGCCGGATTCCTGAAGGGTTCTGCCAGAAAGACCTGTTCGTTCAGGGAGCAGACGGCCACCATGCTGGCATCGAAGTAGTAGCCGGCGGCCTTGAGGTGGTTCGAGCGCTCCTGGAGGTCGTCGGGAATCTCGGCCTTGAGCGGCGCGTGCCTGCCGTCGCGCACCGCGTCCAGCATCCCCATGTAGCGCGC